>JAGVPT010000145.1 GCA_020052095.1 Bacteroidota bacterium
CCTTTGTGTCTGATGAACTCGTATAAATATAATACATCAGTTCAGAGATTCGACGCATGTGGAAAACTATTTCTTATGACTTTTTCAACAGCCTGCTAGCACAGCCCTTGATGGCAGAAGAAGGAATCAAAGGCAATCTTGTCAGTGTCAATTGGCTTGGGAAAAATCTTAAAAATGCCGATGTGGTGATACTCGACGCGTCACCCTCCCAGATCTACACGGCAAAACACATTCCCGGCGCAATGAGCTACGACATATTCTCCTATGGCGCCCGGGAAATGCCGGTCGCTGAGATAGAAAAACGCTACCAATCCTGGGGAATCAGTCCGGGGAAAAAGATTGTGATGTACGATCAGGGGGGCACCTACCTGGCCACAAGGCTCTTCTTCTCCCTCGATTATTACGGCTTCCCGCAAAAAGATCTTTTCATCCTGGACGGCGGGCTCTCCAAGTGGCAGGAGGCAGGATTGCCGATTACGAAGGAACCAACACCTATCCCGAAGAAAGGTTCTTTCACCATCAAGAGTATTAACAAAGATGCAAGAGTCGATCTGCCGGAGTTCCTTACCGCATCCGGTGACCCGGTCAACAATGTTTTACTCGAAGCATTGGGGGCCGAGTGGCATTTTGGAGGAAACCAGTTCTTTAACAGGCCTGGCCATATCCCGCATGCCATCATGCTGCCCAGTGCCGACTTTTACAATCCGGACAAGACCTTCAAATCCCCTGAAGAAATAAAGAAGATGCTGACCTATTTTGGGATCACGTCTGAACAGCAGGTCTACAGCCATTGCGGGGGCGGAATAGCCGCCAGTGTGCCGTTCTTCACGCTTAAGTTCCTACTTGACTACCCCAAGGTGAAACTTTACCAGGGCTCGCAGTTGGAATGGGTGTCCGATCAAAGAGAACTCCCTATCTGGACCTATGATGCCCCGTTTCTGATGAGGGAAACTAGCTGGCTGCAGACTTGGGGCGGCAGAATGATGAGGATGTACGGAGTCGCACAAGTCAGCATCGTGGATGTGCGGCCTGCAGAGGCATTCAATCAGGGTCATCTCCCTTTTGCACTTAACATCCCCGCAGATGTTTTCAAAAGCAATATCATCGATCCCGACAAGCTGGCTAAAATTCTGGGTCCGGCTGGCGTCGATGCGTCTTACGAAGCGGTGGTGATTTCAGGCGCAGGGTTGACCAAAGAATCGGCACTGGCGTTCGTAATGTTGGAGAAACTGGGACAGAAAAAAATATCTGTCTTCATGGATTCCTTGGATAAAAGTGCACAAAGTGGTTTTGCCCTGACAAAGGACACAACTGTTATAGGTCCCAAAAAGGGGCCGCAAGACTTATCCATACCTCTCACGACTTATCCAGGGAATGTCCGCAAGGACGTGATCATTGCGGACGCGAAGAGCACCCAGGGACAATATCCCAAAGTGTTTATTGCTTCGGGTAAGGATGTGCCCGCGAAAGTTCAGGACGGGAAAGTTGTTCATGTTGCGTACACTGATCTCCTGAATGCCGACGGCACGCCCAAAGCCGCGAAAGATATATGGACCATCCTGACCAAGGCCGGGGTCCCGAGATATGCGGAGCTTGTTTGCTACTCCGATGATCCCGGTGAAGCGGCAATCAACTATTTTATCCTCAAGCTGATGGGCTACCCGGATATAAAAGTGTTGGTGATCTAACAACTGTTAGTACACAAATGACAACATGATTCGATGAACGAATTTCCCGCGACACCGAGGCGCTACATGAATCCCTACCTCGCCGGCATCGGTCTGGGCTTGATGTTGCTGACCGCGTACGTCGTCATGGGGAGAGGACTGGGCGCCAGCGGTGCGTTTACCTCTGTCGTTGCTGCCGGGGTGAATACCGTCGCCCCTTCGCATGCTCAATCGAGCAAATTCTATAAAGAGTACCTTCCCGTGAATGCGAGTCCCTTCAAAGACTGGCTCGTGTTCGAAGTCGCAGGAGTGATTGTGGGGGGACTGATCTCAGGTCTTTTTGCGGGGAGAGTAAAGAGAACCGTTGACAGAGGTCCGCGGAGCTCCGTCTCGATGCGGCTGACGTTCGCTTTTGCGGGCGGAGTGATCATGGGATTCGGCTCTAAGCTTGCCCGCGGGTGCACAAGCGGGCAGGCATTAACGGGCGGGGCTGTACTCAGCGTAGGAAGCTGGACGTTCATGTTGGCGGTGTTTGCCGGCGCCTATGCTGTCGCCTATTTCCTTCGGAGGCAATGGGTCTAGCGATGGCACCATTCTATCAATTCGGATTCTTTGGAGAGTGGACAAGCCTTTTGTTCGCCTTCGCAATTGGCATCGGGTTTGGATTCTTTCTCGAGCGGGCCGGATTCGGGAGCTCGACGAAACTTGCCGCGCAATTCTACGGCAGAGACTTAGCGGTCTTCAAAGTGATGTTCACGGCTATCGTCACCGCGATGCTGGGACTCTTCTGGCTTGCGTGGATGGGTGTACTGGATCTTTCGCGCGTCAATGTCCTTCCGACCTACTTCGTCCCCCAACTTGTGGGCGGTCTGATTTTTGGCGTCGGATTCGTGACGGGGGGCTATTGCCCCGGCACCTGTGCTGTTGCCGCGGTCACGGGAAAAATGGACGGATGGATTCATCTGGTTGGAATGATGGCTGGAATTCTTCTTTTTGGAGAACTCTATCCCGCGCTTGAAGGGTTCTACAATTCATCCTCGATGGGAGTAGTTTCGCTCGACAGCTTGTTGGGAATCCCCTACGGGACCGCCGTGTTTCTTATCGCTGTTCTTGCCGTCGGCGGGTTCTATTTCGCGGAAAAGATCGAGAAACGCTTCACCTCTGTGAGATCAGGATCGTGAATTCTACCATAAAGTACCTTGCCATTGCAGCTCTTCTGCTTGCGTTGCTTGCACTCTTTGTTCAGAATCCGAAAGAGAAGCGGAGAGTCGGCATCGATCTGGACGAGCTTGCCCGCGTTATCGAGCGAGAGGATGACCATGTCACCGCCGACGAGCTTGCGGCAATGCTGAAGGAAGGAAATCCAAGGCTGCGCGTCATCGATCTCAGGGATTCCCTTGCGTATTTGCAATACCACATTCCGACCGCGGAGCGTGTTGCGATTTCCGAATTGGTTGAGATGCCTCTTCGGCCCACCGACACGCTGGTACTTTATTCGGAGGGGGGCATTCATGCAGCCCAGGCCTGGATGCTCCTTGCCTTACGAGGTCATCGCAATGTGTTGACTCTGAAAGGCGGACTGCTCGAATGGAAGGAAAGAAACGCAAAGAACGACTCCGGCCGATCCAGATCGCGATCCGATTCGACTCAGGTCAAGCCACCCGCCAAGAAATTCGAGAAGGAGCAGGAGAAGATGCGCGAGGTGTGCTGAAGAGAGATCGATGTAGAGCGCAACGGTGAGAAGTGAAACGTTTGCTCAGCAAACCAATTGAGGTGAATCGTAAACGGTGAACCGTTTCGAGCTGCGAATCTTCTGAAAGCGAATCAGCCCACCCGGCCAGTGTTTGCGAGCGAGTGGCGTGGATGAACGACATAGGGGTTGGTGAATCGGGTAAAATACGCGCTACCAACTCGACGCTCATCAGCGGAGGCTATTCTTTATCGCCGAATTAATAACTGGTTTCTGACTGATGTTCCCTGGGGTAAAGAAGTCTATATACATGGTTCGTTAAAACGCACGATTTACTTATGGCGTAGGTTGGCGAGTGATGCGTTATTGGCTTGCGGCAGGAATTATTTCAGCTGTGGACAGTTGTTCGTCTTTATAAAAAAACTTAAGGAGCAAATCGTATGGAAATGAATTCGAGTTCACTCAAAAACACGGCAAGACTTGCCGGCCTTCTGTATCTTGTTTGGATAATAACAGGCATCTTTGCCATGTTTTATGTACCATCACAGATTAATATGAGGGGTGATGCTGTTACTACAGCCCAAAATATCCTATCCAATGAATTTTTATTTCGAACGAGCATAGTCATTGATCTTATCAGCTGTACCATTTGGGTGTTTATGGTTTTGGTTCTTTATCGATTGTTCAAACACGTAGACGAGCGTCAGGCTAAACTTTTGGTTGCATTGGTGATTGTACAAATTCCTGCCGTTTTTTTTATGGAGGCATTCAATATTACTTCGCTCATGATTTTTAAGGGCGAAATATTGAAAACATTTGAACTTACTCAGAGACAAGATCTGGCTATGCTCTTTCTTAGAATTAACGATTACGGAGTTTTGACATTAGAAACATTCTGGGGGCTTTGGCTCTTCCCCTTAGCGATCCTTGTCTACAGGTCCCGCTTCCTTCCCCGTTTTCTGGGCGTCTGGCTGATCATCACCGGCTTCTTCTATCTGGTCTTGAGCTTTACGAGTTTACTGCTACCTCAATATAAGGATATGGTCCTTAACGGCGCATTCGCCTTGCCAGCCGAGGTCGGAGAGGTTGCGCTTATGTTGTGGCTTTTGATCAAAGGCGCAAAGGAGCAGACCGTGAATAGCGCGCCCATGCAATGAGGACGAAGAACGCCAGATGCTTCAACAATTTCCTAGCAAGAACCTCCTCGCCCATGTTAGTCTTCTTGACCAACATGATTAATAAACCAATGTTTCGTTGGTGAAGAGCACCAACGAAGGCTTGAAAGTAAAATACATATCAAAAAATTCTAAAGGATCCTAATATGAAAAACCGCACTATTGAAACTTCCCCACAATTTTATGCTAGAACTGCAGGAGTCCTGTTCCTCATTACAATCCTGGCGGGAGGATTCGGTGAGTTCTTCGTTCCTGCCGAACTGATTGTATCAGGTGATGCAACAGCGACCGTCAATAATATCCATGCATCTACTTTACTTTTCCGCTTGGGCTTCGCAAGCTACCTTGTGGAAGCTGTATGTGATATTTCATTAGCACTGATTCTATACCTATTACTTAAGCCAGTTCGTAAAGATATCGCATTACTTGCAGCCTTTTTTGGACTGGTGTCAACCGCCACTTTCGCTTTCGCGGAACTCTTCTATTTTGCTGTGTTACCAATATTGGGAGGCGCTGACTATCTGAAAACCTTTTCGCCTGATCAAGTGAACGCTCTCGCGCTGTTGTCGCTCAAGTTGTATGGATATGGTGCTGGGATATTCATGGTGTTCTATGGAGTTGCTTCTATTCTCCGTGGATATTTAATTTTTCAATCGGGTTATTTACCAAAGTTTCTGGGCATATTGCTAGTGTTCAGTGGTGCTGGCTTTGTTATCAAGAACTTTTTGCTTGTATTAGCACCCGCCTATGCATCCGACTTCCTCCTTTTGCCAACGCCTCTCGCTGCCCTCGCATTGACCCTGTGGTTGCTTGTGAAAGGGATTAATATTGCAAAGTGGGAAGAGAAAACTAGGGTTTCCAATGTTCAAATTTAATAGCATTCGCTACCCTCGCCCATGTTGGTCTTCTTGACCAACATGATTTATAAACCGATGTTTCGTTGGTGAAGAGCACCAACGAAGGCTTGAGAGCAAAAGAGCAGTAGTCATTCAGTTAGATAATATCGCAACCTTTAAAAAATCAAACAAAATGGAAATGAAAAATGAAATCACTTCACTCAAAAAGACCGCAAGACTTGCCGGCTTGTGGTATCTTCTTCTGGCAATAACAGGCGTCTATAGCATTATCTATGTACCATCAAAGATTATGGTCCGGGGAGATGCAGTTGCCACTGCCAATAACATCCTCGCTAATGAATTCTTATTTCGGACGGGCATCATTAGTGATCTTATCAGCAACACCATTTTTATGTTATTGGTATTGGTTCTGTATCGATTGTTCAAACAGGTAAACGAGCATAAGGCTAAACTTATGGTTGCATTAGTGATTGTGCAAATTCCTGCCGTTTTTTTTATGGAGGCATTCAATATTACTTCCCTTATGATTCTTAAAGGCGAAATATTGAAAACATTTGAACTTAATCAGAGACAAGATTTGGCAATGCTATTTCTTAAAATTAATGACTACGGAACGTTGACATTAGAAATGTTCTGGGGGCTTTGGCTTCTACCATTTGGTCAATTGGTTTATAAGTCGGGGTTTATTCCTCGTATGTTTGGGGTCTTGCTCATCATTGGTGGTATGGCTTATATAATTGAAAGTCTTACACATTTGCTCTTACCCAACTACGGTGCGTTTGTTTCCCAATATACGTTTGTGTTTTACGCAATAGGAGAACTTTCAATAATGCTATGGCTTTCAATTAAGGGTGCAAAAAATAATATACCAACAATTGACAAACAATAACGAACGCACAACAACGGTAAAGCCAATAAGGGTTTCAGAGGTATGCAAAGTTCATCACCCGCATCAATTTCGGTGTATCTTGATAAGTGAAAAGCTTGCAATCCCTTACTGGCCATACCGCCAAACGTTACAAGAATTGTCGCATTAAGAAACAATAAAAAAAAGGAGTACAAAATGAAAACATGGATTTATGGATTGCTGAGCTTACTGTCTTTACAGTCTGTTTTGTTTGCACAGGTGGATTTAGACAAGGGACGCGAATTATTTAAGAACAGAAAGTATTCAGAAGCCAGAACGATCTTTGAAAAAATTACAAGTGAATCCGAAAATCACGCGGAGGCTAATTATTATCTTGGCTGGATTTGTTTACGCTCTGAAAATAACCCTGAAAAAGCGATTGATTATTTGGAAAAAGCCATTGAGGCCAATAATTCCAATGCGAAATACCATTTACTTTTATCAAACGCCCTGGGAAGTAAGGCCATGCAAAGCAACATGTTGAAGCAAGCCTTTTTGGCTCCTAAGATCAAGAAAGAAATGGAAAAGGCCGTTGAACTTGATCCCAATTATGTGGAAGCGCGGGCGGCGTTGACCCAGCTCTATGTTATGTTGCCAGGGATTATGGGAGGCAGCATTGAAAAAGCAAAAGGTCAAGCAGAGGCGCTCGTGAAACTTGATGCGTATCGAGGATTTATAGCATACGCGCTCATTTACGATCATGAAGAGGACTGGCAAGCCGCGGATGAATATTATAAAAAAGCAATCGCGTCTGGATCCGGACCTCAAAAAGCAAACGCTCATCATCAACTCGGGTATAGGTATCTCAAGCAGAAGCGAACGCAAGAAGCGGTAGAACAATTCAAGAAAATGATTGAATATGATCCGACTAATGCCAATTCGTATGACAGTCTCGGCGATGGGTATATTGCGGATAATAAACTGGACGAAGCGATCGATGCCTATAAGAAAGCTGTTTCAGTAGATCCAAGTTTTTCTGCTTCAGTGTTTAACCTGGCTAAGTGTTATGAAAAGAAAAACATGAAACAAGAAGCAAAGGAAAATTACAAGCGTTATTTGGCGCTGGTTCCAACCGGTTCACAGGCCGACGAAGCACGCTCAAAAACACATGAGTAAATTTGTTTGGTGATAATAAAGGATATTGTACTAAATTTAAGTTGGTATAGACTATAAAACTTAAACCAATGAACAACAATAAAAATGCCGCAAGCCAACGAACGCATAACAGCACAAACCACGACACTCCCCTTATTGAAATGGAATATTGTGGCCGTTCCATGCCGCCCTTCATTAATAGAATGTTGGTAGGGCGGCACGGCGTGGTTTGTGCACAAGTCATGCGCAACTGCCAAAAAAAGAACTACCATATGAAAAGATCTCTGTTAAACATTCTTCTCTATGCTAGTATTTTTTTGACTGCCCAGGCAGGCGATCTTGATCTTCCGAAAGTGACTCACTATGGACTGAATGTGCAGTTTCTCCTTAAGGAACACCGCGTTCGCGTGGAAGCCGCTCTCACAATCCGAAATGTCACTCAGTCTTCACATCAAGAAATACCTTTCCTGTTATATCGATTGCTTTCTGTCCAGCGTATCACTGACGAGTTCGGCAGCCCCTTGCGATTTGAGCAGGATGTCGTGCAGCTTTCCGATGAATCCTCGTTTCAGGTCAGAGCCGTTGTGGTGAAGCTTCCCAAAGCATTATTACCAAACGATACATTGAAAATCATCATCAGTTATGAAGGATTCATCTTTGGCTATCCGGAAGTGATGGCTTATGTGAGGGATAAAATTGATGAAACATATTCACTCTTCCGTCCGGATGCGTTTGCCTATCCAATGCTGGCGCAAGCGTCCTGGAGCAGCAACCATGCCGCATACGACACAAAGTTTACCTATCGGATTCTTGCCACTGTACCAAAAGGATACACGGCTGTTACCGGTGGTGAATTGATCCGTTTCTCCCCTGTTAGCTCGGACAGTACATCTTTCGTTTTTCATAGCAAGGTGCCTACATGGCGAATAGACCTGGCAGTCGCAAAGTTCAGGGTTCTTGCCGATTCTGCTAACAAACTCTTTATTTGTCATCTACCTGGTGATAGTGTAGGCGCCAAACGAGTGCTCGTGGCATCGAGAGAGGCAATTAACTTCTATAGCGGGATCTTTGGCCGGCCCAAACACTATCAGGGATACACGGTCATCGAAATTCCGGATGGATGGGGATCGCAAGCGAGCGATTTCTATTTCCTGCAAACGGCAGCGGCATTTAAGGATTCTGCGAGCATTGGAGAGGTCTACCATGAGATCGGGCATTCGTGGAACGTCACGCCAACTCCGTCCGTAAAACGTTGCCGTTATTTTGATGAGGCATTCGCATCGTACTTTGAATCTCTGGCAATTCGCGAATTCGAAGGGGAGCAGAAATTCAAAGAAGACATGGAAAATAGTCGTATGCTTTTTGTTAAGCGGGCAAAGTACGACCGGCAAGTGTTCGAAACTCCCATCGCCGAGTACGGCAAGAAAGAACTTGGCCGGAATTCCTACACAAAGGGGGCTTGGTCGCTGTATGTACTCAATCAGATTGTCGGTGACGAGAGATTTGCCCGCATCATTCGTAGTATGCTTGCCGAGTTCGAGGGGAAGACAATTGACTTCGCCGGGTTCCAAGAACTGTGCGAACGGATCTCAAAGAAGAGTCTGAAGAAGTATTTCGACGAATGGATCTATGGGACAGAATCCTCGAAGCTCCTGGTTGACGGTGCTTCCATAACAGACATTGTGAAAAGGTATTAGACTTGCACTTGAAAATTATTGGCATCATCTCATAACACACCGCACTACCATGTTCGCGCTATATCTACCACGCTTCAGGTTTGCTCAGGGGTTGTATTCTGACTAAACATTTCATCGACACAAAGAAGATGCTGTTGTCGTGTTGAGTTCGTCGCCCCAGACATTCACCATCTGGGGCTTTTTTTATTCTTGACTCTCCTCATCTAACACGCCTGCAAACAGTGCAGAATATTTCGCGCCAGGATTTTGAAAGTTGAAATTGGAAAAAAGAAAGGAGTTCGAATTAGAAGCCGTTTCATTGAATTAGTTTTTCTTAATGAAATACTTGGCTTTGAATGCCTCATGTCGAATTGGCTCAGAGCAAAGACACAAACAATTCTTATCCTTTCCCCGATAGCGAACGTCGGCAAGATCCGGCGACATTAGACTTAGGGACAAGTAATTTCTTAAATTAAACTGATTGAGCTCACGTACGCTACGTTTCACCAATTCACTCGCAGCCAAGATACCGCTTGCCGCCGACACAAAAGATACAGCAGCTGCTACTTCCTTCTGGCCTTTGATCTGAACGGTCACCCCGCCACAAATCGGATCTGCAATAGTTGTTATCTCGCTTAATCTCGGCGAGAACAAACACCCCATACAAATGCCCTCCAAGAAATTGATATTAGCGATTGCTAGCGCTAATCCCTGGGTTGCGGCATGAATCACGTTCTTGGGGAGTAGGTTTTGCATGTGAATCCTCGCCCTGTGATGATCGCGATTATCTAACATAGATACGACCACATCAAAATTATCGAGGTCCTTGGGTGTCAAGGATTCAACAGCAATTGGTAGGGAGTGCACTGAGAGAGCACTATCTGCAAAAATCTCCTTCAAACTCAATGTTTTTTCCTTCCCTATATCGGATACAGTGGATAGAGAATACCGGCTAACATTTGATAAGCTCACACTTTCATCGTCAAGGAACGTTAGAGAGCCTCTAACACCGTTAGCAAAATAGATTGCGGACGCAGCCCCATTCGCGACCGCACCGCTTCCACCAAACAAAACACTCCCCAGATCGATATTTCTTGGGAAGGGCGGATTGATCGCTACTGGATCATTACAGGAAAAGTCTAAAGTAGAAAAACGAATCTTTGTGAGAGTTCTCGTAGCCAATGGCCCTTTGGCTCCAAGCGCACTGATTAACTTTCGAAAGACCTCAGCCGAACCGAGACACGACGCAAAAAGCGGCCCGAAGGGATTCAGACTTTCCGGATAGCTAATCGAGGTGTTCGTCCAATTTAAATATGAAAACCAGTTGTCTGAGTTAATTGTCACGTCGGCTTCCATGTTTACTCCTAGCGTGACACAGTTGCTTGGTTTTGACACAACAACGCGTGTCGTCATGGATGGATTTACGCATCCAGCAATTTCAATACAACTTTCAAGCAAGGTGCTTTTTGATCCGAATGGGAATCTCATAACAGCCATAACAGTGGATAGTGAATCAGGAAAGAATAGATTAGAGCAAAAACGGCCAACAAGGTTTACGCTTGAGAGAAGCATGAGCTGTCCGGCATAGGTCTTAGCCAGATCAGAATGAATAGAGAAGAAGACTGAGAAGTCCTTCCATTGGTCCGGTATGTCGCGCAAAACAAGGGAAGCCGGTATCGCTACTTCCTCCACAAGTTTTTTCGTGCGAGAATTGAAATCTTCATTGGCACTAAGCTGCTCCATTTTTTCTTCCTTCCAAATCAAAACGTTTGTTTGCTAATCTGAGATCCAGTTCAATCCACTCGTTGTTTTGAACATACTCATATACTCGAAATTCATTAAAATCTTCGAACCCGGATTTTCCGAAGTACGGAATAACTATTGAAAGAAAGCCCTTTCGATGGACCAGCGGAAACTGATTATCCGTTTCGGAGTGAAAAGCCTCAAATGGATGGCTATGCACTTGCGCAATTAGCTTTTCTCCTTTGGATAAAATGTCATCAGCCATTTGTTCAATGGTTTCGTCCGAAAAGCGCAAACTCATATATTCTTTAATTACGCCATTTGATGGAACGATTGCGTTTCTGACAATCAACTGACCAGTACGCATGATCCCCGACCAAGCTACAAGTCCCTCTTCATGATTCGTTCCGCAATGGCGGATGTGGGCGATAGTCTTTTCTTGAACACTTATCGGAACTCTAATAATCGGACCAATCATATTCGTATCCATTGTTGACTTCATTTGCTCAGTAGTCCGATAATATCTGATACAACATTCACGAGGTCGAGATGTTGCCTCATGACAGGGGTTCCGGTATGGAACTGGTAGTGATATTCGTATACGCCAGGGATACAGATGAACGGGGGATTGTTCGTGGTCTTAAGTGCTCCGCTCCGGTCAATAGGCCAATTCTTACCGCCTTCATCTGTTAGCGTTTCTGGGTTGACGAAGGAAATACTCGCGATTGCTGGATTCACGTTTTCGTGAAATAAACACCGCATTGCATAGATTCTTTCTTCCCGTGCCGGGCGAAAGCGTACAAAGACGGCAACGCCTTGACGGAACACCTCATTGAGTCCGAGGTGTTCCGCTATGGCCTTAAGTTGTTCTACTTGCTTATCGATGAATTTTGAAAGTTCTTCGCCACTCATCTTATCAGCCCACCGCTGGTTCATTTTTCAAGAATAGTTCCGCTTTGTTGGGAATCCGTTCCTGCTCGAGTGTCTTAGACTCTTCCAAGCGTTTTCCTTGGTAGAGGAAAAAATACTGAGGAGCTTGTGAGACATCGATACCGAATCGTCGCATCGCCTGTATTTTCAGTTTACCGATGATCTCAACTTCCCTGACTCGAAACGGTAGTCGGGCATCGATAGTTTTGATATAGATTAGCAATATCTTTTTCGTCTCGCGTTCGGGATGTCTCTGTACCTCCTCCGACTCGAAAAGCTCAGCTTCTCGATCTTCCAGCACGGCGATGTTTTCCTTTTGTTCGTTCATTGGTTACCTCTTTCTTCAAATGTTGATGAATTGTTTGAGTTCATATTGACATAATACCCGATTTCGAAATCATTTTTCCAATTCTATCTAAGCACAAAGCAAAAAAAATCCCTGAGCTGTTAACTCAGGGATTGAACGACTAGCCGATTGCAGATATTATTTTTTGACCTTGATTTCCAGGTCAATAATTCTGTACTCAGCTGCTTTTCTGCTGACATTAAACTTCTCAACGAGCTTGTCCATAAGTGCATCAGCTTGAACTTTGCGCTTTTTCCCTTTTCGCATTCTCTTCACAATCGCAAGAAGTCTTTCCCTGGGCATCAACAGTTCTGCGGCAAACTGGTTTGCTTTGTACTCAGTGAAACTATCCTCGCTTAGCTTACCTCCTGACATGCGAGTGACGTTGCCAACGACATCACGATTTAAAAGTCTCCTGCGGTTCAGGTCATTCTTTTTATTGAATGGGATAAGTATTTCAATAAAGAAATGGCCTAGCTCGTGTGCGAGAGAGAAGAGCTTTCTCGATTCAGAGTCATTTCTTGGGATAAAAACAACGCCTGTGTCACCTATTGCATAGACCGCCCCTGCTAGTTGAGTAGCGATAGTCTCTGATGCCCGAGTCTCTGGTGGCAAAAGATCAAATCTGTTCAAAAATTCTTCAACAGATGCCCCTGTAAGATTCAGCTGTTCCTCAACAATCAAGTGTATCTTCCTGCTTTTGTGCAGGCTCTTTTTCAGTTTTCCAACCGACAAGGGATATTGCTTCGATATGAGTTTAGGCTTGATCCCAAGTGTTGACCAGAAAAAATCAACTTGTTCCTTGGCTATTTGCCATCGTTTATTGTCCATTTATGCTCGCATACAATTGTTTCAATTCTTCTTCACTCGTCTCTGTTGAATTTCCTTTTCGCGCCTTTATTTTATCAAAGATGGGCTCTTTTTTCATATTGTCTTTGGCCACAAATTCAGATAGTGACTTAACCGGTTGAAGAAGATATTCGACGTCTTCGATTTCTCTCCGTTGAAAATGATAAACCTCGTTTCCCATTTCGACTTTCGATGAACCAGTTTGATTTCGGAACACTTGTTCGTCGGCATCAGATTCATCAACAAGTGCATTAGTTTGAGCCTTGCTCAACAACATAATATGATTAGTGGGATTGTCAGAGATTCGTCCAACACCATGATTAAGATTCTCTGCTAACATCGTAACTTTATTCCAGAGTTCAATCATAAACGCATACCCTAGTGGACTATCATTTTCTGGAATAATGTAGTCCCACTCTGTCGCCAACTCGATATCGGTAGATATCGGAGCAACAAGGATCTTATGATAGTCAACTCCCTTAAATTGCAGTACTTCTCCGTTTCCATCCAGGATCAATACCAATCGAGGCCTATCTGTACCTTTTGGAGCTTTAGGAAATACTGGTTTCGCAAGTGTAGACCATATCTCGCCAGTTCTTGCCTCGAATGTAATGTTTTGCCGGGCACGATCAGCGAACGACTGCCATAGCTGATATTGCTCTACACTTATTGTCAGGGCGGGGATTTTTGAAATATTATTTGTATAAGCTTTCTTCAACAGCCCTCCTTTGTTTTTGTGTTTTAGGGACTCCATGGATGACTCCTCCGTTATTGGTTGCGAGACTTATCGCCTACCATAGTTTGGAAGAAACTACCGATCATTGAAGATTATTGCACAGGATATCGGAAATGATAGTGACATCGTTGTTGAAACAAAATGAAACTCGTCACACACGGCCGCGCTGAGGGGAACGTTTTTCTAATAGGCTATCCAAGACCATTCTCTGCTCGTAAGGAGTCTTGGCATAGTTTTTAAGCTGCGTTTTGATCTGCTTCATCTGATCGTACACCGTGGAGGGCGGACGATTCGTTTGCCTTGAAAACTCTTCTAAGCTGCCTTCGCCCTGAAGTACAAAATCCAGAAGTTCGCGTAAATGATCGGGGAGGAAGTCATGAAATGCATCGGCTTTCTTCTTGTTTCTTTGATCTTCTTCCTTCTGCATCAATTCTTCTTCAGGATTACTGACATTTGCCGGTATGGTTTCCAATAAAGAAAGGTTTTCCTCAGCATCCTCACTGAGTGATTTGTACTTCTGTTCATTGATTTCGAGCTCGGTGCCAAGGACATACAATATTTGACTGATCGTGAGTCGCTTGTCAGCCGCCGAGAAAATGTCAATGAGAAATGTAGTTAAATCCTTGCTGCTGATTTCCGGAGAGTTGTAAGCAGAATGCTCACTGTATACTTTCGAGACATACTCGCCAAGACTTGCATAGACAACATGGTAAAGCTCGGCATCTGATCCCTCCCATGGCGCAACCGGTGAAATAGTCCATCGTTTTAGTCCGTAGGTTGCTGATACACCTTTATCCCAGATGTTCAATTGTTGGTTTTCTTTGCATATCATTTTGATTCTGCGAACGAGATTATCTTTAATTCCTGGCTCACGATTTTTCTGGAAAAAGAAATGAAATTGATTTTGGAGTAGCACATTTGCAGTATCGAGTGAAGCACAGCGATCGAAAATTTCGGGCAGGTTAAAATCATTTACGATTTTATTTTGACCTGTCTTCTTGTCTTTCACTTCACGGCCTGAATAAAAGTAGTCCAACAGCTGCTGATAGGCATCCTCTCCCCAGTTTTCTTCAGGCGCAAGCGTGGCCGGGTAGCGTCTGCGCCTTATGTATTTCTTGATATTTTTGAGAACCCATTTCCGGATTCTTATATCGAGGGGACCTTTCTCAATGAATATTTCTTTCAATTCTTCTAAGGTCATTAACGAATCCTTCTTAGAGCCAGCCTTTTTCTGTAACCGCTTTCTTCAACGCTTGTAAACATTCTTCCGGCAAAATACCGAGATGTGCAAAGTCGACAAATTTTTGTGCATCAATTCTGAATGGCTCATCAAATAAGATAATTCCCTCTTTGTCAAGCTGTGGCAGAATATTCTCCCGAGTATAAAGGCCTTCCCTCTCTAAATTTGTTGTCCGCAATGCACAAAGTACAGTCCTGTTTGACCCTTTGAAATACTTTATGACTTCAAAGGGATGATCGAATGTTTTGCCCTTTTTCCTTTTTGTCGATGGAATACCACTAATGTTGTTCGGCACAATAAAAACTGAACCAAATACAAGCCGCTTCTCAGTTTCCTCAAATACCTGTCCACCGAGGAGTATATTCAACTGATCTTGCAGGGTTCGGGATTCTTTCTTCGGGGCCATTCAAATATACCCATGCTTCATGTTGGCCAAACCCCGCTACTTCCTAGTATACCCGACTTTGACCTGCTTTTTCCGGTCTGATCTCCTAAATATTTTTGCTTCTTTACAAGAATCCCCCGCATAACTCCCTTCCTAAGACCTTTTTTTCAGTTCTTTGTCTGAACCTCTAAACATTCCGTATCGCGAACTCCTTTACAAGACGGGCAGTCTAGTCGAGAATACAAAAAATTCGAATCAAATTCATTACACGCCGTGTTGAAACGAAAACCATCTTTCTTCAGCTCGCCAATACTCCCCATTCCACCAAGCTATTATTGAGGTAGGCTGCTCCAGCTGTGATGGGTAAATGCAGTTGCCATCTAAGTTGCTATCTCGCCTCGACTTGGAGAGCACATCACGCATTTCATCTGAATAAGCTGATGTTTGGCTGGTTTTCTGATCACGTGAAACATCAGGTACTTTCCCAAAAAAGCTCTTCGCCGCCTCGCTTCTTCGAGTGGACGCCACGGTGCTAGGTACCGAATTCAGCACAATGTCACCTCCAGGGCCACTTCCAGAACATAAACCATGTAATTTTATTGATCAAAAGTTAAAAATTATGGCAATGAGGAGATGAAATGAAAAAAAAGAAATTCCTTTTTCTGTAAGAGGCGCATTTTCCCGGATTCACTAGATAGGAACGCCTGCCTGTACCACCAGACTTGCTTGAGACGAGAAATTCACTTAACCTTTGCCAGATTCGCGCGTATCATCGTCAGCATCACGGGAAGCCGCTGACGGATCTAAAACTTACTGAACAATCGACGGACGTGTCCCTACAAAATCTCAAGGAAATCCTCGATCGATGTATGAACGGAGACTCCACTGCATTTCGAGCGGTCATGGAAGAATATCAATCATATGCTTTTGCCGTTGCATTCAGGTTCCTCTCCGATGAAGAGGATGCAAAAGATGTCGTTCAGGATTCATTTATCCGCGTCTGGTAGAATTTTCCCCGATATAATGCGGCAATCAAATTTACAACCTGGCTCTACTCGATCGTCACGAATCGTAGTTACGACAAGCTCCGCTCTCGCAGGACAAGAAACACAACCCCCGACCCTTCCCTCCTTGCGTCTCTTGTTTCAGAATTGAAAACCACCTTTATTTTTTTACGTCCATCGTATTAATTTGTAACGAGGGCTAAATTTTGAACGGCTTTACGCCATTCTTGTCAACCTGACTGATAATGAGAGGTGAGGGTTTTGGCTTCGCGGGTCCGATGGCAAATGCCTTCTCGATCCGTTTTGCAGATGATTCGATTGCATTTTTATTGTCGGTGTAGAGAATTGCCACGGTGTCGCCGGCGTTTACGGCGTCACCGACTTTCTTTGTCAAGACGATCCCCGCTTTGGGGTCGATCACGTCGTCGACTCTTGTTCTGCCGGCGCCAAGGGCAATGCCGGTGAAACCAAGTTCAAGCGAGTCGATGGCGGTAACAAAACCGCTCTGCGGGCAATTGATTTTTTGGGAATATTTCGATTGCGGATATTTTTCAGGATGCTCAATGAACGAAGTGTCTCCTCCTTGACGCTTCACCAGTTGGAGGAGTTTTTCGTACGCCTTGCCGTTCTTGACAACTTCGTTGCACCGCTCCATTCCCTCTTTGAGAGATGACGCTTTCTTCCCCAGCATCACCATTGCACCTCCAAGGACGTATGTCAATTCCATTATATCAGAGACATTTTTGCCGCGCAAGCATTCGACAGATTCGACGACCTCAAGCCAATTGCCGATCATCATCCCGAGCGGCTGATTCATATCGGTGATGAAACCGATCGTTTCCTTGCCAAAGCTGTTTCCGATGCCGACCAGGGCGGTGGCCAATTCAAGCGAACGTTCGTACGTTGGCATGAATGCGCCGCGCCCGGTCTTTACGTCTAACACAAGCGCATCACTCCCTTCCGCAAGCTTCTTGCTCATGATGCTTCCGGCAATTAGCGGGATACATTCCACCGTTGCTGTAACATCGCGCAAGGCGTACATCTTTTTATCGGCAGGCGCAATCTCCTTCGTCTGACCGATCATCACAACACCGACCTCTGCGATCACTTTTTTGTATTCGGCGATCGACAGCGATGTCGTAAATCCCGGGATTGACTCCAGTTTATCCAGCGTCCCGCCCGTGTGCCCGAGTCCGTGTCCGCTGATCATCGGAACAGGAACGCCGCATGCCGCAACGATCGGGGCAAGAGGAAGCGAGATCTTGTCGCCGACGCCGCCGGTCGAGTGCTTGTCAACTTTTACGCCGGGAATCCCGGAGAGATCGATAACTTCGCCCGAATGGAGCATCAGCCGCGTGAATGTGCTTGTTTCTTCGACACTCATCCCGCGGAAGAACGTCGCCATCAAAAAGGACGACATCTGATATTCCGGAATCAAACCTTGCACGAATCCGTCGACAATATATCGCAATTCGTCTGGGGAAAGAGCTGCGCCGTCGCGCTTCTTGCGGATAAGTTCGTTGACTGTCATACTTATAGCACTGTGAGGAGTTGAGGAAAGCTGTCGATGGTCCAATGGGGATGAAGGGCATGCATCTGTTCGCGCGAGAAGGCGCCATACGTGACGCCGCATGTCAAGACGCCCGCGTTTTTCCCCATGAGAATGTCTCTGTCCGTATCACCGACCATGAGGGTCTCTTCTTTCGCCCAGTTCTGATCTTTCACCACTTTGTTGAGGATATGCGGATGGGGCTTATGCGGCATTCCGTCGGTCCCTTGCAACTGCTCAAAGTATTCGGCGATGCCGAAGTACTCCAGAATTCTCTTTGTCGTCTCGGTCGATTTGATTGTAGCCGTCGCGAGGTTGATTTTCTTGATGTGCAGAATTTCGATTGTCTCTTTTACGCCAGAAAACAGTGTGGTTGTCTCAAGTGCGCGCGGACGATAATAGTCGCGATACATAACCGCGGCCTCCGGAATTTTCTGGTGCAAGCGGTCCGGAAGCAGAAGCGTAAACGTCTCTTGGAGCGTCTTTCCGATGTGAGGATACAGGTCTTCTTCGGTATAATTCTCGACCCCAAGCTGCTGCAACACCCATAACTGGGCACCGGCAATGTCGCGCTTAGAATCGAGAAGCGTGCCGTCGACGTCGAAAACGATGTTCTTAATCATGACCGGCTTTCTCGTGAAAAACGATCTTAAAGATTCAACATACAGAATTCAGGAGTCAGGATGCAGATGCTGTATTCCGACTACTTACATACCTGCCTTAATTGTAGAAAATCGCCGGCACCTATTGCGCAGCAACTCGACCACGACCCAATTGTCCCGTTCATAGTAAGCGATTTCCGCCAGCGCACCGTTGCACGAATTTACATTGCAGCGTTCCACATTGACGCGATAAGTGCGATCCTTGGCATACATCTCATCGGACCTGATACTCATTTCCTACATTATATTTTTAATAGGATGTTTGCATAACAACGAGCTATCTTTAAAAGTTGTGTAAATAAAAAAGCGCATCCGTATCTTAGGATACCAAAAACGGATAGGAGTTTCCTATCAAACCTAAGGAGGATAC
>JAGVPT010000179.1 GCA_020052095.1 Bacteroidota bacterium
ATTCATTTTGTGCAACGGGAAACCGAGCTAATTGTCACTACCGCTCGTAAGGCAGAACTCGTCATATTCAAATCAGGAACCGACATCTCAGGAGCTGCGCAAGTAACGTCATTCAACGGCGCGCGATTGTGGCTCACGCCAGGGAACTACTTTCTCCGAAGTACGACGTCGGAAGGGACGTACTTTTATCCGATTCCGATTCTGGGTTACCGGCGCGGGCCGGATGAAGACGGAAATTTCATCCTCTCAATAAGAACTATTCCCACAGAAACACCGCCATTGTTACATCCGACTTTCCCGCACTATGCCTACATCCCGAGTGGAAATTTTTTGAATGGGGACAGACTGAATCCTCGCGAGCCCCACTATGTCTGGCTGACCGGATACTTCATCAATCCCTTTGAAACGACGAACATGGAGTTCAGAGAATTCGTATATGATTCGGCAGGGTACAACAACAGCGAGAATTGGTGCAGCGCGGGAAGAGAATGGAAATCCACGCACCCTTCTCATGCGACGGCACTCTTGGGGGCACACGATCGGGATTTTACGCGTTTCGGCCGGGACGATCTGCCTGTGCTCTGGGTAAACTGGTTTGAGGCAAACGCATATTGCCGATGGTTGACTCATAAAATCGGCGAGGGACACTGGCAGTTCTCGCTACCCACAGACGCAGAGTGGGAGAAGGCAGCCCGTGGACCAGACAATTTTGAATACGCGCTCGGCATGACGGTGAGCGATGCAGCGGTGAAGTTATATAACTGGAAGAAAAATCCCGACGCGCCTGTACCTGTCATCGACATCGGCGATTCAAAACGGCTCTCCGAACCAAATCGTTACGGATTATATCACATGACCGGCAATGCGAGTGAATGGTCGCAATCCGTCAGTAAACCGTACAATCGCGAACATCCGTACGATGACGATGAAAGAAATCTCGATAACACGCCGGGTCAGAGAAGCGTGCGCGGAGGATCCTGGTACAGCGCGAGCATTGCCTATTTGTACATCCCGTACCGCGACTCGTTTCAGCCTGAACACTGCAATCAAGAGGTGGGGTTCAGAATTGTCGCGAGGATGCTGCCGTGACGATGCTAGAAGTCCGGTCGAAAAGCGGTGCCACGAAGACACAAAGTTACAAAGTTCCACAAAAGGTAATCAAAATCAACAGATTTTTCTTCGTGTCTTGGTGACTTTGTGGCAAATACTGGGTTTTCGTCCGAGTCTCTAGTACGATTTCAAAATAAATATTGCGTTTTTCAAAAATGAATTCACCGCAAAGTTCGCTGAGGACGCAAAGATTTCTTAATGTTTTTCCGGAAACTTCTCTGCGACGTTTGCGTCCTCTGCGGTAAAAATAGAAGATTTAATATTAGAAACAGCACTAAGTATTGAAAATCACTGATCGAGAGACGCTGATTCCGGAAGTGACCGGACGTCATGAACTGATAACTTCCCACCCATGCTTGTCCATTCCGCGATAGATTATTCCGCCGAAAATAAATCCCACGAGAATGAACACTAGTCCCGTCAAGGTATCTCCCAGAATTATTTTCCCCGCCCCAAATAGAAAAGCGTAGATCATCACGACGCCGCTCAGCCAATTCACAAGGTTGAAGATCCCGTCTTTCTGGGGAACAATGTCGGTTGCTTCTGCAGCGATAGGTTTCCACATCGTCGCGTTGGGCCGGACTTTGCGATAGAACGAAAGGAGTATTTCGCGCGGTTCCGGATTTGTGAGATAGGTTACCGATAACCAGACGGCCGTCGTAATTGTGACTGTAATAAGAAGAAGGTACGCGAACTCTTTCGGCTCTCCTTCGTTGAGATGGAAACCAAATTGCAGTATCATCGAGACAATGAAGGCGGATATCATCGCCGAGATCTCACTCCACGCGTTAATGCGCCACCAGAACCAACGGAGGATATACACAAGCCCGGTTCCCGCTCCGATCGCCATCAAGAATCGCCAAGCGTTCGCAATTGAATCCATGTAAAACGTGATTACTGCAGAAAGAATCATGAGGAGCATTGTGATTCCCTGCGAAACCAGCACGTAGTGTTTTTCTTCCCTGGTGCGCTGCATGAAACGGCGGTAGACGTCGTTGACGAGATAACTCGCACCCCAATTGAGTTGCGTCCCTATTGTGGACATGTATGCCGCGGCAAATGCTGCCAACATAAGGCCGCGCAAATAGATAGGCAGATCGGTAATAAGAACGCGAACGTAACCTGACTCAGGATCTGCCTGAAACGCCGGATCATTTTGGAACCTCACCACTGCGACCAGGGCGACGAGAATCCACGGCCAGGGACGGAGCGCGTAGTGGGCGACGTTGAACCAGAGGGTCGCGAGGAGAGAGTGCTTTTCATCCTTTGCGGAAAAGATTCGTTGCGCTACATAGCCGCCGCCCCCCGGTTCCGCCCCGGGATACCACGAAGCCCACCAATTCACGGAAATGAAAACAAAGAACGTTAACATCGGCATCCAG
The DNA here is from genome assembly GCA_020052095.1 of Bacteroidota bacterium. Taxonomy (GTDB): domain Bacteria; phylum Bacteroidota; class Ignavibacteria; order UBA10030; family UBA8401; genus JAGVPT01. The sequence goes on from JAGVPT010000179.1 coordinate 2,493, forward strand.
GTCGAATCGAGGTCGGGCACGAGTGAGAGAATGGAACCTTGCGCGCCGCGCGTTTTGTCAATTGCCTGAAGCTGGGTAACAAGCGAGGTCATTCCGCCCGTCGCGCCGACGGCAAACACCGCGAGCAATATGACCATTCCCATTTTGAGCACGAATTGAAATAAGTCTGTCCACAAAACCCCCCACAACCCCGAGAGGGTGGAAATCGACGCTGTGATGAACATGATCGCCATTGCGATGACCAGTGCCTCGATTTTTGTAACTCCGAGCGCCTGCATCATGATCTTCACTATTGCGAGGTTCACCCATCCCATGATGATGAGATTGATCGGCAGTCCCAGATAGAGAGCGCGAAATCCGCGAAGAAACACCGCCGGTTTCCCGCCATAACGAATCTCGGCAAACTCCGCATCGGTCATCACGCCCGCGCGCCGCCACAGTTTCGCGAAGAAGAAGACGGTCAACATACCGCTGAAAACCATGCTCCACCAAATCCAATTGCCGGCGATGCCGTTCCTCGCGACGAGCCCCGTTACCACGAGGGGTGTGTCGGCGGCAAATGTAGTTGCAACCATCGATGTGCCCGCCAGCCACCACGTCACGTTCCGTCCTGAAATAAAGAAATCGCTGACGCTTTTCGTCGCACGCTTGCGAAGATATAGCGCGACCGCGAGGTTAAACAGAAAATAGAGTGCGATCACGACCCAATCGATTATCGTAAGCTGCATCGAGTTACTCCTCCAGAATGAATACGAGTACCATTTCAAAAAATAAACGTAACTACTCAGCCACGAAGTCACAAAGACACGAAGGAAATCAGTTCAAAACGTTTGATTCCCTTTTTTATCACAGACACATCAAATTTAATCACAAAGCCAAGTCGTTTACCGGTCAGTTTCAGATGACTGAGGAGTTGAGCCTCCCACACAGGGTTTACTTCATCATCTGCTTTGAGTTCACAGATAACAAG
>JAGVPT010000160.1 GCA_020052095.1 Bacteroidota bacterium
CGGAAAATGAAGAAGAAAAATTGCGCGACCTCAGCGTCGTCAGTTCGCAGTACGCGGTCGGAGATATCAGCGGGACCGTTGGCATCATTGGGGCGAAGCGAATGGATTACTCGAAGATGATCCCGCTGGTCGATTATATGGCGAGAACGATATCGGCGCTCTTCCGCAAGTAAACGACAAAAAACAGATTTTTGATTCCACATCACATTGCGAAAACACGAGGATATGTCAGAAGAGAACAACATGCAGGGTCAGGAACAGCAGACAACGGGAACGGGAAACACGAGCCAAAACGTTCAGGCCAAGTCGGAGGTTGATCTGCTGAACGAAAAAATTGGCGATCTTGAAAAACAAACAGCGCAGCTTAAAGATCATTTACTGCGGAAAGCGGCGGAGTTCGATAATTACAAGAGGCGCACAGAAAACGATTTTGCCGCGTTGACAAAATATGCCGGAGAGAACATCGTCAGCCAGCTTCTTCCGGTGCTCGATGATTTCAACCGATCGTTGAAAAGCGTCAAAGAGAAGAAAGAAAACGATTCGTTCACCAAAGGGATCGAATTGATCTATGCCAAGCTTCTCAAAGTGCTCGAAGCGCAGGGACTGAAAACTATGGAAGTGGTAGGCAAGGAATTCAGTGTAGACTTGCATGATGCATTGATGCAGATGCCTCGTGCCGATGTTCCGCCGCACACCATTCTCGAGGAAGTTGACAAAGGGTACATGCTTTTCGACAAGGTCATCCGTCACGCAAAAGTGGTCGTCTCCACCACTCCGGCCGGGGAGGCCGTACCGCAATCAAAAACGGATGAGGATTACGAAGACTGACTATGGCGACAAAACGAGACTTTTACGAAATCCTTGGAGTGCCGCGGAACGCGTCGCCGGAAGAAATAAAGAAAGCATATCGAAAGCTGGCGCTTCAATACCATCCCGACCGAAACCCGAACAACAAAGAAGCGGAAGACAAGTTCAAGGAGGCGGCGGAAGCGTACGAGGCGTTGGGCGACCCCACGAAACGACAACGCTTCGACCAGTACGGCCATGAGGGAATGCGCGGTACCGATTTCCACAGCTATACCGACATCAACGATATCTTTTCCAACTTTGGTGATATATTTGGCGGATCCATATTTGATGATGTCTTGTCAGGAGGAAGGCAGCAACGCCGGCGTGCGTCCGGCCAAGCCGGTTCCGATCTGAGAGTCCAACTAAAATTGACGCTCGAGGAAATCGCCACCGGTGTTGAAAAGAAAATCAAGATTAAGAAATCGAAGACCTGCCATACGTGTTCGGGGAGCGGTGCCAAACCTGGATCTGCCAAAACGACGTGTCCACACTGCGGCGGGACGGGAGAGCTTCGCCAAGTATCACGATCGATGTTCGGTCAATTCGTGAATATCACAACGTGTCTCCATTGCGGCGGCGAAGGTCAGATTATTCGTGATCAATGTCCCACGTGTAGCGGCGAGGGACGCGAGGGCGGCGAAACGACCGTGAAGGTCAATGTCCCGGCGGGTGTCTCAGAAGGAAATTACATCGCAATGCAAGGCCAGGGAAACGCGGGAAGACGCGGCGGTCCTGCAGGCGACATCATTGTTGAATTCCAGGAATTGCGCCACGAACATTTTGTCCGCAACGGCGATGACATCATTTACAACGCGCTGATCAGTTTTCCCGAAGCGGTGATGGGCGGAGATATTGAGGTCCCGACGCTGACGGGACGATCGCGTGTGAAGATCGAACCGGGGACAATGCCCGGAAAGATCTTGCGGATGAAGGAGAAAGGAATCCAGCACCTTAATAGTCACGGCAAGGGCGATCAGTTGATCAGGGTTCAGGTCTGGGTCCCGACGAAACTCAACGCGAGAGAAAAAGAATTGCTCAAAGAACTTTCATCGAGCGAACACATTGTGCCGAGCGAGGAAGAAAAGAACGCGAATAAATCCTTTTTCGAGAAGGTACGGAACGCCTTCTCATAATTATCCACGACGAGCACGAAAAAGGGGAACGGCGAATCTTCCTGGAGTCGTTTCGTCTTTTTAGCGACTCGCTTTTGCTCCAATGGCGCAGTGGTCCTGTGTTGAATGATGAAGAGTTTTCCGATGGGCATCTCTTCGTACACTATCACGACCTCCATGAAGCTTCTGAAACGAGTGCAAGAGTTCGCCGCATTCACCAAGAATGAGCAGAAGGTATTCCTGTTCTTATCGGTTGTTTTTCTTGCAGGCGTATCTATAAAGGCGTACAAAGCGTATTTCGTGCAAGAGCCCGTTCATCAATTCGATTATTCGGCGTCGGACAAAGATTTTGAGGAGCGGTCGAAGCGATTGACGGCGCTCCCATCGGAACGCAAGTCCACCGATACGCAGAGCATCGGGCAGGCCGCACACAAGAAAATAGATCTCAACACGGCGACAAAAAATGATCTTGTGGCGCTGCCGGGCATCGGCGAAGGCATCGCGGATGAAATATTGTTGTACCGGAATGAACGTGGGGCGTTCACATCGCTCGGCCAATTGAGAAAAATCAAAGGAATTGGAGCGAAAAAGTTCGAGAAGCTCCGGGCATACATCGAGATAAAGTGAAAACAACAGAACGTCATATCGCGCTAATCCTCGAAGAGTCCCAAGTGACCGCCGTCGAGATCGCACACAGCCCTAAAGGGTATACGCTCACCGCTGCGGGGACATTCGCATCCTCGTTGAACTTCGACGACCAGGATCTTTTCACCCAACCGGGTTCCGCGCAGAGAGAAAAGACGTTTTCGCAGGAGCTGGACTCTTTCTTCAAGAAAATCGGATGCGGCTCGCGGTCGTTCGCCTTCGGCTTGAACAGCAAAATGATCGTTGTGCAAACCATTCCAACGGACGGTTCTCTCTCCGATTCAGAACTGAATCAGCATTCGCTCTGGGAGCTGAGCCAGTACGCTCTCGTCAAGAATCCGAATGCCTTCAGCGTCAGCGCGATGATCCTCGATTCGAATGCTGAGACGCAAGTGAACACCACCGTCATTGTTGCCGTCCGCAAAATGTTCGTTAACTTTCTTGCGAGTGTTTGCAAGCAACTGAACGGAAATTTGAATATTGTCGATGTCGACCATTTCGGCGCTGAGAATGCGTTGGTTTTCAATTACCCGGAGATCGGGGCAAAGCGGACGCTTCTTGTCGGCGCTGATGAGAATTCCTTCGTCGCAAGCGTCGTCATCAATGGAGAGACAAAGAATCTCGTGACGACGGAGTGGAGTACCGAAAATGACATGGCGCAGCTTGCCGACTACGTCAAGCAAGTAGACGTCCATGCCGTCTATTTTCACGGAAGGATCGTCTCATCCGCGATGGTTGCAAGCCTGAAACAGTTTGTGTCGATCCCGGTGGAGATCATGAACCCGTTCAAGAAAGTGGCTCTTCCTCACTCGCTGCGAAATTACAGCGAGGTTGAAAATCGCAAACAGGAGTATGCCTCTGCGGTCGGACTCGCAATGAGAGCAGAATAATCATGCGCGTTATCGCCGGCAAGTACAAAGGCAGACGACTACAAACGGTTGCCGATTTATCCGTACGACCTGCGACGAGCAGGGTGAAGGGATCGATTTTCAATATCCTCCAAAATAGAGTTGAATGGACCGGAATGCGCGTGTTGGACCTTTTTGCCGGCAGTGGGAGCCTGGGTATTGAAGCGCTGAGCCGGGGTGCGCAGCATGTTGTGTTCGTCGAGAACTCGAAACGAGCCACAGCGTACCTGGAGCAAAATATCTCCCTCGTCGATGCTACAGCCCAGTGTGAGATTGTTTTCTCTGACGTGTTCGATTTTATCTCGCGAACGCACACAGTATTTGACATCGTTTTTGCCGATCCTCCGTACAAATTCGAGATACTGAATCGATTGCCGTCATTAGTGTTTCAAAGCGGCGTTGTTTCTCGCGATGGATATTTGATCATCGAGCATCCACTGGAACTGATTTTTGAGCGGGGGCCGATGTGGCAGGAGGCGGTGGTAAGAAAATACGGAAGAACTGTTGTCACATTTTTTGAATCACAACGTGAAACACAGCCATGAAAATTGCACTCTACCCAGGCACGTTTGATCCGATAACGAACGGACACTTGGACGTCCTTGAACGCGCGATGGAACTGTTCGACAAAGTGATCGTCACTGTCGCCCGAAATTCTACCAAGGCTCCCCTCTTCGACGAACAAGAGCGTGTGGAGTTGATCCGCGAGATCATCAAACGCAATCGGTACAAGAATGTTTCGGTCGAAAGCTTCGACGGACTCTTGGTCCATTTTGCGCGGAAGAAAAAAGCCGTCGCGCTGATCCGTGGATTGCGCGCAATTTCCGATTTTGAGTACGAGTTTCAGATGGCACTCATGAATCGTACACAGGCGAACAAGATCTTTACCGTTTTCCTGATGCCGCATGAGAAATACACCTATCTGAACTCCAGCATCGTGCGGGAACTGGCCCGGCTTGGGGGCGATTTCAAGGATTTTGTTCCGCTGAATGTGTACAAGAGGCTCAAGGAGAAGATCGGGCTAACCTGAAGTAACGCTTGCCGGCGTAGCATGTATTTCAGAAACAGAAAATGATTGTGTCATTCCTGCGTGCCAACCCAAAGGGATCGAGACTGTATAAGAACCGTCATTCCGAACTTGTTTCGGAATCCATATTAGTGATTTCAACAACATTTTGAAGACGTTGAAACGAGTTCAGCGTGACGAGCTTGCTTTTTACACAGTGTCGATCCTTCTGCATGGCATCCTTTCGGGAGAAGCGGGAGTCCGCTCCGTCTATCTTTTTTCCCAATGAATGCCCGCGGGAATAACATCAGTCTGTCGGAAAGGATATTGAATAACTATTGAAATCGTTATCAAGACAGGTTGCAAGAGCAGAGCCGTCGATGACGCTGGCCTTGTCGGCGCTGGCCAAGAAACTGAAAGCTGAAGGCTTCGATGTGGTTACGTTGACGGCGGGAGAACCGGATTTTCCTACGCCTTTCCACATTAAGAGAGCGGCAATTAAGGCGATCGAGGATAACTTTACCACGTACACGATCAATGCAGGAATAGCGGAGCTGCGAAAAGCGATTGCCGATAAATTCAAGCGCGAAAACAATCTCAGTTTCGAACCGTCGCAGATTCTCGTTTCGAACGGCGCAAAGCATTCCATCTACAACGCGCTAAAAGCGATTTGCAATAAGGGCGATGAAGTAATCATCCCGGCGCCGTATTGGGTGAGTTATCCGGAGATGGTAAAGCTCGTCGATGCGACACCGGTGATCATCCGAACAACGGAAGAGAACAATTTCAAGATGACGCCGGCACAATTGAAACGCGCTATCACAAAGAAAACCAAGGCCCTGATCTACTGCTCACCGTCGAATCCGACAGGCATCGTCTACTCACGCGATGAGATTGAAGCGATCGCGGCCGTTGTCGCCAATGCTGACTTGTACGTATTGTCCGATGAGATTTACGAAAAAGTGATCTATGACGGCACGGAGCACTTCAGTATGGGGGCGATTCCCGCTGTCAATGACCATGTCATCACCATCAACGGCGTCTCAAAAGCGTTTTCGATGACGGGATGGAGGATCGGATACCTTGGCGCGAAGAAAGAGATCGTCGCGGCAGCGGAAAAAGTGCAAAGTCAGACCACGTCGAACGCTTCGTCCATATCGCAACACGCGGCCCTGGCAGCGCTCATCGGTTCGGACATCGACCTCAACGCAATGACCGCCGAGTTCTTACGGCGGCGTAATTTTATTTACGACGCGGTGACATCGATCAAAGGCATCTCCTGTATCAAACCGAAGGGGGCCTTCTACGTTTTCCCGAATGTGAGCCATTATATTGGAAGAAAAGTGAAGGGAAAAACATTGAAATCGGGGGACGACATCGCACAGTACCTGGTCGACGAGGAACGGGTCGTCGTTGTTCCCGGCAGCGGGTTCGGGGCAAAAGACTATGTTCGGATTTCCTACGCGTGCTCCATGCAAGAGCTGGAGAAGGCCGCCGAACGGTTGCGACGGGGATTTGCGAAACTATGACAGAGAGGTGATGAAAAGAAATGCCAGCGTACGAATACAAATGCAAGAATTGTAACCACGAATTTGAGGAATTTCAACCCATGAGCGCCGCCTCGTTGGTGATGTGTCCCAAGTGTAAAACACCCAATCTTGTGCGCGCAATTGGTGGAGGGGGAGGAATGATCTTCAAGGGCAGCGGCTTCTACCACACCGATTACAAGAATGCAAAGACGGATACGAAAGAATCAAAGCCAAAAACAACCCCAGCTACCGACAAAAAACCTGATTCCAACACATCCACCGACAAAAAAACCGATTCGAGCACAAAGGCTACGCCTTCAACCACGCCTACTAAACCGAAGGAATAGTGGAGTAACGGAATGGTGGAATGATGGAATGATGGAATGATGGAATAGTGGAATAGTGGAATAGTGGAATAGTGGAATGATGGAATGATGGAATGATGGAATGATGGAATGATGGAATGATGGAATGATGGAATGATGGAATGATGGAATGATGGAATAGTGGAATAATGGAATCAAGCAGTTGTTCCATTCATCCATTATTCCACTATTCCATCATTCCAACAGTTGGTTAGATCCTCGGCCCTGCCTTGATCACTTCGGGCGGGCATCCATCTTCGAACTTTTTGAAATTCTCTATGAATCGTGCCGCAAGCTGCTTGTACTTCACCATGTAGTTGTCCTTGCTGGGCCACGAACCGGACGGGTCGAGCACGTTCGCTGGTACACCTTCGCAGGCCGTCGGCACTTCGAATCCGAAAACAGGATCCTTCACAAATTTCCCTTTCTGCAACTCTCCGCTTAGCGCGGCGCTGAGCAACGCGCGCGTGTGCCCGATGCTTATCCGTTTCCCAATGCCAAACGGTCCGCCGATCCACCCCGTGTTGACAAGCCAGCATGCCGCGCCGTGTTTCAGGATTTTTCTTTTCAGTAAATCCGCGTAGAATGATGGATGGTGCACCATAAAAGGAGCCCCGAAACAAGTACTGAATGTCATTTCGGGTTCTTTCCCAAGTCCGACTTCCGTTCCGGCAATTTTCGATGTATATCCTGAGATGAATTGGTACATCGTCTGGTCGGGAGTGAGACGCGCGATGGGCGGCATAACTCCCGAAGCGTCGCACGTCAATAAAATGATATTCTTCGGATGGCCTCCCATCTTTTCGGGCACTGCATTTGAAATATAATCGAGCGGGTACGATGCACGGGTGTTTTCTGTGATCGATTCGTCGTCAAGATCGATCAACCGTGTCACCGGGTCGTAGACCACGTTTTCGAGAATCGTGCCAAACATCTTTGTTGTCGCATAGATCTGAGGCTCGGCTGTCGGCGAAAGACGGATCACTTTCGCGTAGCAGCCTCCTTCAAAGTTGAACACGCCTTCATCGCTCCAACCATGTTCGTCGTCGCCGATGAGGCTTCGCTTCGGATCGGCGGAGAGCGTGGTCTTTCCCGTCCCAGAAAGTCCGAAGAAAACCGCTGCGTCTCCATTTTTTCCGATGTTTGCAGAACTGTGCATCGCCATTACTCCCTGCAACGGAAGGAGGTAATTGAGGATGGTGAAAATGGATTTCTTTATTTCTCCCGCATACGCGGTATTGCCGATGATGCACAATCGTTGCGCAAAATTGAGAGCAATGAACGTGTTCGTTGCCGTGGCGTCGATTTGCGGAATTCCTTTGAACGACGGGACCGCGATCACGGTAAAATCGGGAATGTGCCGGCGGTATTCTTCGTTCGTTTGGGGAAGAATAAACATGTTGCGCGCAAACATGGCGTGCCATGCATGCTCGCAAATAATGCGGATCGGCATCCTGTAGTTCGGGTCGGCGCCGCCATAACAGTCTTGCACGAAAACGTCTTTTCCCTGCAGAAAACCCTGGACGCGATTGTAGAGATCGTTGAACTTGTCCGGACTGAACGGACGGTTGTACTGTCCCCACCATATTTGATTTTCCGTCGTCGGCTCCTTCACGATAAACTTGTCGTTCGCTGACCGTGCCGTATGCTTGCCGGTGTTGACAACAATCGGTCCGAGATGCGAGATTCTTGCCTCGCGGCGAAAACTGATTTCTTCGTAGAGTGCTTCGGTCGGCAGGTTCCAGTACGCCATCCGCAAGTTCATGAGTCCGTGGCTGTCGAGTCCGTAGTCGCTCTTTACAGCGGAGGCTTCACTTTGAGCAGGAGTCTTGATGTCTAAAATATTGTTCATAACCAGTCCCTCACAAGTTTGCGGTCGCCGATATAAATTTCATTTGGTGAATGGGGGTCAAGCGCCCATTTGATGCGCGCGACGCCTTCGGTAATTTCCTTAATGGAACCAGCGTAGCTGAGGCGCAAATGCCCCTCCATCCCGAATTCTTTTCCCGGCACAGTCACGACGAGCGCCTTCTTCAATAAAAGCTGCGAAAGCTCCACAGACTTGTTGGAGTAGGCACGGAAATCCGGCAAGCAATAATATGTGCCGTTCGGTTTCGTCACTTTGACGCCGGTGAATGAGCTTAATTCCTGCATCATCACATTCCGGTTATTTTCCAGCATCATGCGAAGGCTTTCGACTGCGCTTTGCAGTCCTGTAAGTGCACCTTCAGCCGCAGCCTGCAACAACCCAGCCGTGCATGAAGTGATCTGGCTTTGGACGTTCGACATGATGCTCACCAATTCTTTGCTCGCAACCGCCCAGCCTATACGGAAGCCGGTCATGCCGTACAATTTCGAGACTCCATTCACCACAATAATGTGCGTCGACTCGGTATCTTTCTTTGTGTACTTGAAGCACATGGGGACGGTTTTTCCGTCAAAGACGAGCTTATGGTAGATGTCATCCATGATGAGGTAAATCCCTTTCTGCTCGCAGAACTCCACTATCTTCGCGATGAATTCTTCCGGGTAGACGACGCCAGACGGATTGTTCGGACTGTTGACGATGATGGCCTTCGTGTATGAGCTGACAGCTTTTGCAACCTCTTCCATGCGCGGATAGAATCCGCCGTCTTCCGGTGTAACAATCACCGGAACACCGTACACCATTCTTACCATTTCAGGATAGCTGACCCAATACGGCGCAAGAATGATCACTTCGTCTTGAGGATTGACAATAGAATAGAGGATATTGAATACGGATTGCTTAGCCCCTGCTGAGACAATTACATTTTCCGGCGCAACGATCCTGTCGTAATTCTCTTCCGTGTACTTGATCACCGCCTTTTTGAGCGACGGAATGCCGTCGGTCGGGGTGTACTTCATGTCGGCGGTATTGAGTTTTGCCGCAGCGCTGAGAATTGCATTGATGGGAGCTTTATTTTTTGGCTCACCCGCCCCGAGGTGAACTACCGCTTCGCCTTTCTCGCGCAACACTCTCGCTTCTTCGTTCAGCTTTAATGTAGGCGACTCAGCGATTGATTTTGCAAGCTGACTGACGCTCATGTGACAGGCCTCCTTAGTGATGACATACTGCCGGGTTAAAGGGAGGTACCGCGCAATTCTGGTGCCAACTTTGATTACGCAGATTGACGCAGATTTAGCGCAGATGGCAGATTAATAAGGATTATTGAGGATTTTTCGTGGACTAGTTTGCGGTCAAGGTCTTGGGCCGGATATCTACGATTCTATTCTCAACAATGCGAAGGTGCATTTGCTAATATTGGAAAAAGTCATGTCTACACGGGCAGGTAGGACAAAAAAAACCGCGATCCTCAATGAATCGCGCTTGGCATTACGGACAACATCTTCGAGAAGCTGTTTGTTTATTTAATGAGGATCAATTTCCGGGTCTCCACATAGGATCCCGCCTGCATCCGGCACAAGTAGATCCCGCTCGCAACGCCGGTGGCTTTCCATTGGACTCGAAATATTCCAGCGGACCGATTCCCCGAAACCAGCGTTTCAACTTCCTGCCCCAAAAGATTATAGATTTTCACTGTTACGTTTGAGATGGAACCGAGTGAAAACGATATTGTCGTGGTGGGGTTGAATGGGTTCGGATAATTTTGAAGTAATTCAAATCGGGGCTGAAGTTCGCCGGCGCTTGAGACGGAAGTCAAAGAAATCAGTCCAGCATTGACGGCGGCAGTGTACCAGAGGCATGCCAGATCGACAGTCGCGTCCTGAATTTGTGCCTTCGTCATTGCCCCGGTTTTCCCCCACAGCGCTGCGTAGTATACGCTGCCGCTTGTTGAGCCTCCCGCAGTTGCCTTTGCGTAGCTGTCTGCTTGAAGAATCGAATCAACAAGGCCGTTACCATGTGTAATGTAATCAAAAGCAAAATCAATCGGCTTGGGAATAAAATGAACCTCCTGCTGGGTTACGGTTACTTGGTTCAAGTAGTTATAGGAGGTGCCAAGCATCGTTGACTCGTACCGAGAATGAATCCCGTTATTTCCTGTCTGAGCACCGTCATAATTCGACGTGACGTGTAACGGCTGGTGTGCATCTCCCACATAGTGCCCCAGGTCGGCTGCAAATTGCAGCGCTCTCGTGCTATCTCCGCGGCGTAATGTTTGTGTCAGTGAATCGAGGGACCAGACGGTAGCCCATGGCACTACGCCGATACTCGTTACAGTGCCTAATCCGTACTTTGCGATAAGAACATTGATATCGTGCGGGAGCGTTCCCGTTTTGAACTCTGCATAGTCTTCGATGTCGATATAATGTTTGGTTCCTTCCGTGGGATCGGAGCCTTTGCGATTATCCGCATCGACCGAGTGGTCACTGATCCATTGCGTGTTGTTTGAGAACAAGCGCAGTGAACTCGGAAGGTGTTTCACTGCCTCCTTATTGATAACCTTGTGCGTCGACCCGCCCCAGCTCCAGGACTGCGAACAAAACAGAATAGCCGCGATAACAACGCAGCACAGACGTCGTAGCATCTTCATCTCTTTCAGGAATTATTGAACCCTTATTTTCTTTCGTCGAAGAACGGCAATTGCTTTCTGCGCAGTCTCGTGCGTCTCAAATGAGAGACGGAAGGTACCACCCTGCCCTTCGCGAATCTTCACCAATTCAATATCGCTGATATTTATCCGTCTGTCAAACAACGCCGCCGTGATCTGTGCCAAGACTCCAGGCTTATCATTCACCCACACATAAATGTCATGCGTTGGATGGAGAAATCCTTTCGAATTCTTCGGAATAGAATCCCTAAAAGATTTTGCGCGCATGAATTTCTTCCTAATGCGGGAAAGAGATTCTTCCAAAAGATCCTTGTCAAATTGTCTAAGCGCCTTCGCCAACTCCCTCAGGGTTTGTCTGACGTCGCTTTTATTATATTTCAAAATGTCTTTCCATATCGGGAACGGACTTGAGGCGATTCGTGTCATGTCCCGAAATCCTCCGGCAGCGAGCTGTAGAAACGCCGGGTTGTGTTCGTTCTTTTGAGCGGCAAGATTCATCATGCTCACTGCTATGAGCTGCGGCAGATGGCTGATCGCGGCAGCGACGCGGTCATGTTCCCGCGCGTCCATGACCAGTATCCGTGCACCGATTTTTTTCAATAGAAGAATGAGCGGCTGAATGTTATTTCTTTTCTGTAGGGGGCACAAAACGTACACCGCATTTTGGAAGAGAAGCGGATCGGCGTGCTCAATACCGCTCCCTTCCGATCCTGCCATCGGGTGACCGCCAATGAAAATTCCCCGTGACGAGAAATATTGTTTCGCTTGCGAATGCACAACCCCCTTGACACTGCCGACATCCGTAACAATTGTATGGCGTTGGACAAAACGGGAGATTGCGGGTAGAAGCTCCAGGATTGATTCAACCGGCGTGCACATGAATACAATATCTGCGCCGGAGGCAGCATCCGCGAGCGATGAAGCGGCGGCATCGATTGCATTGCGCTTGCGAGCCCGGCGCATGACGGCGGGTGAATCGAAGCCGACAACTGTCGCTCGTGCTATATTCTGCTTAATTGCGAGACCGAGCGATCCGCCGATAAGGCCGAGACCGATGATCGAAATTACGGAATGATGTCGTTTGATAGGCATGGTTCTGGTGATCGATGCGGGGAAAAGGGATAAGGGAAGGAAACAACGAAGCGAAAAATTTCATCCCTTATCCCTCTTCCCTCATCCCTTCTTAAGAAACGTTTCTTCCAATCGCTTCCGCGATAATGCGGATTTGTTTCATCAATTCGTCGAACTGATCGGGAAAGAGCGACTGCGCCCCGTCGGACTTTGCGTGGTCGGGATCGTTGTGCACCTCAACCATGATCCCATCTGCGCCGGCTGCGACCGCAGCGCGCGCCATCGGTATCACTTTGTCGCGGATGCCAATACCGTGCGATGGGTCTGCGACGATCGGCAAATGGCTCTTGGCATGAATAACTGGAATTGCGCTGATGTCCATCGTATTGCGCGTCGCGGTTTCGAAAGTTCGAATTCCACGCTCACACAATATCACCTGTTTGTTGCCTCCGGAAAGAACATATTCGGCAGACATGAGCCACTCTTCGATTGTCGCGGAGAGGCCGCGCTTTAGCATAACGGGCTTCGATGACTTGCCGAGCTCTTTTAGAAAATTGAAGTTCTGCATGTTGCGCGCGCCGATCTGAAGAACGTCCGCATACTTTTCCACGAGGTCAATTTGATTGGAGTCCATCACCTCAGTGATGACAAGGAGTCCGAATTTATCGGCGGCGCTTCGCATGAGCTTCAGGCCTTCCTCACCCATTCCCTGAAATGAGTAGGGCGACGTGCGCGGCTTGAACCCTCCGCCGCGGAGGAATTTTGCGCCATGTTTAGCCACCTGCTCCGCAATAGCGAATATCTGCTCCTCACTTTCGACGGCACATGGGCCAGCCATCACGACTATTTCTTTTCCGCCGATCTTAACTCCTTTGATATCAAAGACGGAATTTTCCGGTTTGAACGACCGGCTCGCGAGTTTAAACGGCTCTGTAACACGATATACATGCGCGACACCGGGCAAAAGCTCCAACTGCCGCGTGTCGAAATCCGGTTTAACGCCGATTGCGCCCAACACGGTTTGATTGACGCCGGTCGACCGGTGCACGTCGAATCCGAAATCGTGCAGCACTTTTATGATTCGTTCAACGTCTTGTTCTGTCGCATGCTGCTCGAGTACAACGACCATTGTTTCTATCCTTCTGGGTTTGTTGGGTGGTTAGTTCTTTGTTCTTAGTCCGTAGTCCGTTGTCTCTGACACTGATTACTGTCTACTGATAACTGAAAACTGTTTACGGCTCACTCATACCTATCCAACTTAAAACTCTCACCCAGGTACAACTTCCGCGCTTCGGGGTCGTTCGCGAGATACTCGGCAGTTCCTGCCTTCAATATCTTCCCCTCAAACAACAAGTAGGAGCGGTCGGTGATCGAAAGTGTTTCGTGCACGTTATGGTCTGTGATAAGAACGCCAATGCCTCGCGAGCGCAGTCCGGTGACGATTCTCATGATCTCTTCCACCGCGATCGGGTCGATGCCGGCAAACGGCTCGTCGAGCAGAATGAACTTCGGGTCGGTGGCAAGGGCGCGCGCTATTTCCGTTCTACGCCGCTCGCCGCCTGACAGAACATACCCTTTGCTCTTTGCCAGGTGCGCCAATCCGAATTCTTCAAGCAAATGGTCGCATCGCACAGCCTGATCCGTTGGTAAAAGCGTCGTCATCTGCAACACCGAGAGCACATTCTCGCGCACGGTCATCGTACGAAAGACAGAAGGTTCCTGTGGAAGATAGCCAACACCCGCGCGAGCTCGCTTATACATCGCCATGCGGGTAATATTCTTATCATCGAGATACACATCACCCTTATTTGGCCGGATCATTCCTACGATCATATAGAATGTGGTCGTCTTCCCGGCGCCGTTCGGGCCGAGCAAGCCGACAATCTCTCCTTGCTGAACGTGCACCGAAACATTATTCACGACCGCTCTCTTTTTATAGAGCTTCAGAAGATTGTCAGCGCGAAGGATTTTTCGGGTATTATCAACCTGAGTGCCGTTGCCTCCACCTGGCCCGGCAGCCGGATCGACAAATATATTTTGCGCGTCTGTCATAGATTTTTAATACTAGGAAATATTGACTTCAGCGAAGGTCGGTCGTTCCTCAACAGGAATCCGTCAAGATTGTACGATCCCTCCTTCTTCGAAACCATGTTTTCAGGATAGTACGTTCCCTCTATCCCCTTTACGATGCGGATGATGTCGATCTTCCCGCTCACAAAGGTCATCGTAATAGCGTCACCAGTTGTCTTGTTGCAGCCGTTTGGCTCCTTGCCATCGTATAAATAGTAGAGGCTGGTCGCATTCCGGTCGACGATCATCTCTCGAAGTTTGTCGTCCGCAAAGTGCATTTCGATCTTTCTGCCGGTAAGTTGATTGTAGCGCCAAGTGTATGCGCTATCACTTCGTGAGAGCGCAAACGCCCTCCCTACGATGATGGCTTTCTGCAATTTATTGTGCACAAGCCGAAGCGAAATCGAATCACCCGTTGCTTGATTATCTTCATACCATACCACCGGCTGCTGCCGTAATTCGATAAACTCGTCCTTTGTGAAGTACTTCGCCCACCCGCACCGGACGGCCAAAGGTCCTCGCACCATTGCAACGCTGTCAGTCGCAACCAATTTCTTGATCGAATCGTCATACGACTCCATCACAAGACTCTTCACCGCGAACGTATCAATTTCACCATTTGCCGAAGTATCGATTTGCATCAGGCGTGGCTGCTGTGTGATCCTGCTGTATCGGGCATCGTCGAAATGCTCAAGGTACTCGCCAAACAACTGGACATTGTTGGCAGCATTGACGACCTTCACATTCCGCACGGCGATGGACTTCCGTTCCTTCTCAAAATACGTCAGCTCATCGCTGAAGATTGTCGTGGTGGAATCAATCACGCGGACATGCGAATGAAAGAATGCCCTTTTCTCTTCCGTGAAGTACGTTCCAAAATCGGCCAGAAGCACGACATGTTTCGTCTCTAAACGGACGCCGCCTTCGCATACGGCCTTTTTTGTATCGCCGAAATACATCCCCTTCTTTGCCGTCAGCGTTACCGTGTCCCGAACAACTTTTACTTTCCCGATCAATTCAACTTCGTTTTTTGCAAGGTGCTGCACGGCACGCTCGCACCACACCCGAACGCTTCCTTGTATCAGGTGAACGTTACCGGTGAACTCGCGGACATCTTCTCCATTTACGCTTTTGCCGACGAAAACATCGGCGTTCTTCAAGATGATAAGGTCCTTCTCCTGCGCGGAGAGACTGGACACGGAAAGAACGAGAATAAGACAAAACAGAATTACGAGCAGAACAGATTTCATTTCCTTACACCGTACTCCTTATGTCTCGTTTCTGCCGTCTCAGAGCACTATTGCGGCTTTGCTGTGCCGGTGACTCTGAATATTTTGTAATTCTTCAGATTTTGGTCGGACTCGAATCCATGCCCCTGCAGCTTCTCTTTCGGGGATGTGATTTTCACAAAGTCGTTCGAGTGGATAAGTTGTCGGGCGTTATCCCAAAAGAGCTTGTCCGTCTCCACAACCACGCCGCTGTCCGACACGACGACAACGTTCCCGATCGCTTCCAGATTGTTCGTCGACTCGTCGACTTTTCCCGTTAACGACGTCAAGACAGAGGAATGGTTTCCGGCCTCGTCAAAGAAATCAAGATGCACGCCATTGTCGAGCATCGTTTGCCTCGACGCCTCAAATGCGGAGAGGTGTCCCGCTTTCAGGATCGCTTTAACGATCCCGGAATCTGTGAACGTTACAGTGGTGTTCCAGCTTTCCTGAGTGGGGAGCGTGGCGCTCGACACGCCGCCAAGGACGGAGGGTTTGATCTTTTCTTCACAACCGTTCGTAAGTAACAGGATAGACACGAGAAAAAAAAGAATTCTGATGTTCACCATATCATCCTTGTTCCCGTGTTGCCAAACCGGCCTTCACCAGATCGTGGAGATGCACCATGCCGACAGGATGATGATCCTCATCCACGATGATCAACTGTGTAATGTTGAAATTCTCCATTTCTCGCAGCGCGGTCGCAGCCAACGCGCCGAGCAAAATAGTTTTCGGTTTCCTGGTCATCACTTGATCGGCGGTGACGCTGGAGACATCCGTTGTTCCCTGGAGAAGCCGGCGCAAGTCGCCATCGGTGATAATGCCGCAGAGCTTTCCCTTCTCGTCCACGACGCACGTGGCGCCCAAACGCTTTGTCGTCATCTCGAGAATCGAGTCCCTCAGACTTGTCGATAGGGAGACTATAGGAATGTGCGTCCCGCTCGTCATCAATTCCTCGATCTTCAACAGCAAGCGCTTGCCAAGATTTCCGCCAGGATGAAACATGGCAAAATCTTCTTTGCTGAAATTTCTTTTCTCCAACAAGGTGATCGCCAGCGCGTCCCCCATCACCAGCGTCGCGGTCGTCGAAGAAGTCGGCGCCAGGTCGAGGGGGCATGCTTCTTCTGCGACCGAAATATCGAGAACAACGTCAGACTCTTTTCCGATCGGCGAGTTCAACGTGCCGAGCATTGAAATAACCGGAACGCCGATGCGTTTGAACATCGGAATGAGTTGACGAATCTCCTGCGTATCGCCGCTTTTAGAAATACAGATGACGACGTCTTCTCCACGCACCATTCCCAGGTCTCCGTGCACCGCGTCCGACGGATGGAGAAAGATCGCGGGTGTGCCGGTGGAATTCATTGTGGCGACAATTTTCCTCGCGATAATGCCCGATTTGCCCATACCTGTAATGACAATGCGACCCTTTGCCTCGAAGATAATCTGCACAGCCTGCGCAAACGATCCATTGATCTTGTCTACGAGCGCGGCGACCGATTGTGCCTCGATACGGATCACCTGCTTCCCTTTTTCAATTTCGAATGATTGCATGTCTATTTTCTAAATAATGATGCGACTCTCTCGAGTAACGTTATCTTCGTCTTCGGGAATAGTACAGTCCCCAGGTCGACTTTCTTTCTCAGTTTATTGTAATGAACAAATGCCGCCGTCAAATCGGGATCGGAGAACATATGAAGGTCTTTGAAAAAATTATCGGCGGCAAGAGCCCGTTCGGGATCCCGGATGTTCTTGTAGAGCATCAGCGCGTTGTGGAAATTTGTCACGGGAATAAGATGATTCACGCCGTCCCGTGCATCACAGATCCACAACCGTCTATCGCTCACGCAGACAGCCAGTGTTGCGTCGGAGCCGATCTCGCGCCTGATGGTCACTTCACGCGGAGGCCGGCAGCATATCGGGCACGGTTGCTTAGGCGTCCAAAGAGAGAAATTCCATCGCCGCTTTTCCGTGAAGTGCTCTGGAATTGTCTCGCCCTTCACGTTCACAATCTCAAACTCAAGCTGGTTTTCCAATAACTCCCGAAGCGTGACTGAAATGTCCGCCCGGTCAGCCTCGATCATCCCATACGCAAGGACTTGAGGAAGGGGCGATTCGGCGTCGGCAATTGTGCTCGGTTCCGCCAGAATATAATTTCCCGATCCTCGTCGTCCTTCTCCGACAACCTTCCACATCGATATATATTTTCGATACTCATTGTACCCCGGTTTGTCTTCCGGGAGAAGCCAAAGCAACGTCGCTCTTTCAAATGGAGTTAACGCCCGGGGAAAAAGCGCCTGCTGTCCGTTGTGCGGAGACCTCCCGCCTTCTTGAGCCATAACGCTCACATCCATGCATTCTCTTTTACGAGGGAATCTATTTCGACGACTTGTTGGAGCAATTCTTCGAGCCGTGCCAGAGGGAGTTGACTTGCCGTGTCGCTCAGCGCTTTTGACGGTTCGGGATGTGTCTCGATAAACAAGCCGTCGATTCCAACAGCAGCGCCGGCCCGGGAAAGTGGGAGAATGTATTGTGGCTGACCGCCGCTCCTTCCCTCTTCGCCGCTCGGAAGCTGCACCGCGTGCGTAGCGTCCAGCACAACCGGATAACCGAGCGAGCGCATCACGGTAAGGCCTCGCATATCGACAATAAGATTGTGATAGCCGAAGGAAACGCCCCGCTCTGTAAGGAGAATTTTTTCATTCTTCGTTGACGCGACTTTCTCAATCGGATGCTTCATGTCTTCCGGGGCCAGGAACTGTCCCTTCTTGATGTTCACAACTTTTCCCGTCTTTCCCGCTGCGATCAACAAATCTGTCTGTCGGCATAAGAATGCAGGAATTTGAATCACGTCTGCGACTTGTGCAGCCGACGCAACTTCTTCGGCCGTGTGAACATCGGTCAGGATCGGAATTCCGAATTGCGACTTTGCCTCGGCTAAAATCTTGAGCGCTTCATCCATCCCAATGCTTGTAAATCCACCCACGCTCGTCCTGTTTGCTTTCTTGTATGACGACTTGAAGATAAACGGAACATGGAGGCGCGATGTGATCTCTTTTATCTTCTCTGCTGTCGCAAAAATCATGCTCCGGTTTTCAACGACGCATGGCCCGGCAATCAACACGAGAGGATTGTTGCCGCCGATAGGAATGGAATTGACGGTGACGGTTTTCATAGTTTTCAGTATCAAAATAGCGATCTTTTCAGGGAAAGTAAAGAAGGGCAAAACGGAGCAATGCCCCGGTTTGCTTGAGACAGAGAGACTCTCGTGACTCGGCCCATCAAATCTTTACCGAGGATGTCACTTTCTTTCCGAGAAAGAAAGTAACCAAAGAAATCTTGTCGAAATCGTAACGCTCGGATTCAATCCCAACCGCACCTGCCGTCAATTTCGGTGCACCAATGGCTTTGAGATTCCGCGCATTGGGGTAAAGCACCGAAATTGAACCCCTTCGATTGAATCCTTCCCTGGCGCGCAGCCAACGATTTCGACGTGACCCGACAAATGCTGAGTTGATAAGCTCGGAATCGGCGGCGATGTGCGAAGGGGACGATGCGTGCGTTAAGAAAACGGCTGGCCTGCGAGAAGGCATGTGTGTGCCGTTTTCTTCAGCAAGTGCGCCGGCAAGCATCGCAAGGGTTCCGATTCCAAAAAGCTCTCTTTGCTTCTTTCTCTGGCATCAGAGAAAGAAGAGAGTCAATAAGTCTACTCACAATTAGATATTGCCAAATGCATCGTAAAGGGTTCCTTAGAATAGTGGAACCATAGCTCATGCTCTTTTAGTCGAGAACTTCATGGCATCACTGAGCTTCCAGCCGTCATCAAGAAAAGAAATATCCCACCTGCAAGTGCACACCCCCAATTCACGACATCGTTATCGATCCAGCGAACACCGCGGACCAGCACAGAAGATCTTCCACAATGGATTGCCCGTTCGGTGATTTTTCCGCAGACTGTGCAACGATACTGAGCTTGCACCGTCGCCCCTAGGAGACTGTCGACAAGCGCGCCTAATATTCCGGCACAGATAATAATGATGAAAGTTAATGTGGGAGCACTCCCGCGAAACCAGAAGCTCCCGCTCAGCACGAGGAGCGACGCGCCGAGTACCCCGCCAACAAATCCTGACAGCGATACCCCGCCGCTCGTTCCGGCTTCTACTTTTTTCAAAGAAGTAATCACTCGGGGCGAGCCCTTTGCCAAAAGGCCAACTTCAGTCCCCCACGTATCGGCGGTGACCGCGGCCAGCGAAGCAATGTAGACCAAATACCACGCGTTGTTTTCCGGGAAGATATACCAACAAAGAATCACAATACCGGCAACACTGCCGTTTGCCGCAACCTGCCCGGCGTCGCGCGTGTCGGTCTTTTCAAACATTAGTCGAAACTCTTCTTTCTTTCTTTTTCCGAGTTTCGAAAGGAGGCTCGACAATATGAAAAATGTCAGAATCGGAATTGTCCATTGCCAGCCGCCAACGCCGAAGATGATCGTTGCAAGAAGAAATGTCCCCACGCTTCCGCTTGCCGAGAGAAAACGAAAGTAATAGGATGCGATCGCCAGAGCAGCAGCTAGCGCCATTCCTAGGAGAAATTGTTCATGGTGATGGTGCGGAAGCTGGACGAGAAAATAATGGAGAACAAAAGCCGCGGAGAGAGGGATGGTAAGGTTATCAAATCCTTTTGAGGAAATCGACTCCCATGCGGTGACGAAGAGAGAAACCGCGAGGGTGAGCAAGAGAGTGAAACGAAAATCAAGATTGAGACTAGTACCGAAATTAAGGGCAAGAGAAGAGTTAAGGAGAAATAGAACGACGAACAATGTCGTCGCAAACATGGTTGCGGAACCTTCAATGGATTTCTTGTCGCTCGTCAGATAGTAGAGATGCGGGGCGGCGAGGTTTTCGCCCACAATTGCCGCGGCAGCGTCGCTTAACGCAAGCACGAGAATGGAGATCGAGATAATCTGCGGTACCGAGTCCCAGAAGAGGAGTACGAGTATCAGGAACGAGAGGGGATAATAGACCGCACCGTACGATCGCCGGTTGGTTCCATGGATACCTTTGAGTAACCCAAATCGCACTGCCGCGAAATTGACGAGTGAAAAAACAAGTACCAAGAGAATCGCAGGTATTCCGGAAGAGAACAATCGAGGCGCAAAGAAAATGAGAATGCCGGTCGAAATGTGAACAAGCTTTCGCGTCACTTCCGGCGACCAATTCAACTTCTTTCTGATGAATTCCGCAATCCCAATGAACGATCCCAACCCGAGAAAGATCAGGCAAAAGATCAGCCATTCAGAATTCGAGGGGGAAGCTAAGAGACGCATGGTGATGGAGTAGTCAGTGGTTAGTAATCAGTAGGCAGTAGGCAAGTAGGCAATAGGCAATAGGCAATAGGCAATAGGCAATAGGCAGTAGGCAATACCGGTAGGTAGAAACTGTCCCTTACTGCTTACTCCATACTCCCTACTGGCTACTCCGTGGTCTTTACTGAGCCTCGAAATTGCTGCACGGCATTGACGGAAGCTTGACCCATAATCTCGCAGAGTAGCACATCCATCACAAGTCTGGCGTCCGTGGTGGAAGATTTCAGCTCGCGGTCTGCGCGGGCGAGCGCGAGAAAAGCGTTTTCGATTGCCACGGCAGAATAGTTCCGAAGGTGTGAGAGATACTCTTTCACAAAATATGGGCTGACCCTGACCGCGCTTGCCAATTCAAAATCGGATTTCCCCATTGAGCGAAGTTCATGGAGCTTCGACAAAATAATGTAATGGCGGGTGAGCATCACGATAATGAACTGCGGGGATTCTCCGGTCTCCATCATTCGTTCGACGATCTCCATCGACCGCGCGATGTTCTTTTCACCGACCATTTTCGAGAGTTCAAAAACCGTGAATTCCTTCGAAACGCCGACGACGGCTTCAACGTCCTGCAAGTCAATCGTCGATTTTGGACCGATGGCGATCAGGAGCTTCTCGATCTGATTCACGACGTCGCGCAACGAATTGCCGACGTAGGCCTGCAGTAAATCTGCAGCCTCCGGCGTAATGCTTTTTTTGAACAGCTTGACGCGCCTTTGAATCCAGGGGGGGATTTCGTTATCATACAGCCGGGAGAATTCTCCGCCTGCGGAACTCTTTTTCAGGAATGGATAGGGCCTCTTTCGCATGTCCGGTTTCGACGCGAGAAGGACCAGAGAGGTCGAGGATGAGGGATGTTCAAGATACGATTCCAGCAATTCCTTGTTCGCAACACGGTCGAAATCCTTCACAACAACAACCCGGCGCTGCGCCATCATCGGAAACGATGATGCGATCGAAACAATATCCTTCCCGTCCACTTCGCCTCCATGAACGATGTCGAGGTTGAATCCCTTCGTGCCGGCGTCGACGCCTTCGGTGATTATCGCATCAACAATTTCATCGATGAGAAAATCTTCTTCACCGTAGAAAAAATAGACCGGCGCAAGCTCTTTTCTCTTAATAGAGGGAAGGAACATCTCGACCGATAATTTTTCTTTGCTTCCCTTTGCCATAGGGTAAAGAACACTTACTTAAGTGGTGTTACGCAGAGTTTAAAAACCTTGTCACGAAGACACCAAGACACTAAGAATATCAAAGGAATTGTGAACTTGTTTTTCTTTGTGACTTTGTGACTTGGTGGCAATAGTATTGGCGTTTTGCGTAACGTGAGTTATTTAATCGACACTTTCTTGATAACAACTTTTTGGATCGGATTGTCGTTGCGGTCGCGCGGGACGGCAACAATCTTGTCCACCACTTCCATTCCCTTGATCACTTTTCCGAAGACGGAGTATTGCCCATCCAGAAAATGCGCTGCTGCAACGGTAATGTAAAATTGGCTTCCGTTCGATTTACGCTCGGGGTTCACCGGATCGCCTTGACGCGCTGCGGCGATTACGCCCCGTTCGTGCAGCAATCCGATTTCCGCATCAATGTTGTAATTCGGTCCACCCAATCCGTCGTTCGAGCGGTCGTCGTCTTTTGAATTCGGGTCACCTCCTTGAATCATAAACCCCGGGATCACACGATGGAAGGTTGTGCCGGTGTACAATCCCTCCTTCGCCAGTTTGCGAAAATTTGCTGCGTGCTTTGGCGCCTTATCGTCCGCCAGGAGAATGCTAATCTCGCCCATCGAGGTTTCAATAATTACGAGACCATGCGGCTCTATCGTCTTTTCCACCGATTTTTTCCCTTTCTTCGAAGTTGGTTGCTTCTGTTGTGCCGTCGAAACGGCAGAGAGCAAAACAATCGCGCAAAGCACGAGCATAAGCTGTTTCATTACGATGATCCTTGTGTTCGATTAATGTGGAGAATGAGAGATTGAACCGCAAAGACGCCATGGCGCAAAGAGAGATTATCAAACGATGATACTGGGAGCTATTTCAAAAATGCCCTGCCGTTTGCCCTTCGACGCCCCCGACTTCGTCGGTCGACAACTCCCCACGGTCGACGACTCGACTCGTCGAGGATTGCTCAGGGTGAACAGAGTCCTTGCCCATCCTGAGTAAGTGAGTGAAGCGAACGCATCGTCCATCTACGATTCTACGAATCGTAGTCTACGATCCTTCGGGTCGAAGACCCGTGGGGATTCGTAGAACGACCCGATGGGTCGTAGACCCGTCGGGAAGGATCGCTTAACTTGTTTTTGAGATGACTTCTAGAAAGTCCTTTGCCGGACAACATTGCGTCTTTGCGGTGAGATTCAATCTTGGTACTTCTAGAAATAATATATAAGCCCGAAGCCGATCCCTACGACAAACATCGAGAGCGACGCCGTCTGGCCGAGATTTCGCAACTCGTTACCGCCGCTGTTTTTTAATTTTCCAAAAGATTCCCACCGCATATCGCCGCTGATATAGCCGAACAGGTGTTCGTCAAAAGCGGTTTCCCCGACAGCGTGTGCTTTAATCCCGATACCTCGGGCAGTATACGTTGAATTCGTTCCGTAGACTGAGTTACTCTGCTCAACCGACCCAACGTGATATCCGACTCCTCCCCCTAATTTCACAAAATATCCCTTTCCGGGAATAACATACTGGGCGATCGCCGTGGGCATATGAATATTGTAGAAGAGCGTGTATGTTCCTGCATTCGATGTCGGCAGTGTATATGATTTGAAGAGGTACGCATACTCGAGCGCCCCGCCCCATTCATCACTCAGGGGGAATTCTGCCCCCCCGAAGAATTCGACATCGGTTGCAAATTCGCTGGTGCGTTGCGAGGAATTTGCGATCATGTTGATGTAATCGACCATGGCCGGGGCGGCTGCAAGTTTCACGCCCATGCCGCCGTACAAAGAGAATGCGTTTTCCCTTTCCTTTGGAAGTTCGCTCTGCGTCAGCGTTCGTGGCTGCGAATATGAAAGGCGTACGGCGCAAACAAGGCAGACGACGAGTACGACGGTTTTGCGGATTCCGGCGAGACGCTCATAGCTCAACAGGCAGCCCACTCTCAAGTGATTCAATAATTCTGAATGTCGCACGAGTTGTAGCAACAAGACTCTCGAAGGCAATGAGGTCGTTCGCCATGTGAATTGAATTGATGAACTTCTCAACTTCAGCCTTGTGTCCTTTTTCGACCGCAAGCGTCTCGTACACCTTCCTTGAGCCGCCATGATATGTTTCGAGGCGCTTGAAATTGTCGACAACGGCGGTCTTCCCTCCCGAAAAAATTTCAATCCGTTCCTTCGGCACCGCGCTGTCGCCGTTCGCCAGATACGTGATCACTCCAACCGAACCGTTCGAGAAGCGAATCGTCAGCGCCACGTTATCGCTTTGTGTTCTTGCCCCGGTCAGCGAAAGCGACTGCGCGAAAACGCTCGTCGGCTCGCCGTCCGATAGGTATTGAATCGTGTCGATGAAGTGGCACACCTCGCCGATAATCCTTCCTCCCCCTTCCACGGGATCGTGCGTCCAATGATCTTTCGGCAAGAAGCCTGCATTAATTCGATAGTTCAGCATCATCGGTTCGGCCGCATCGGCAAAAAATTCCTTCGCTTGAATTACAGAGGGGGAGAATCGCCGGTTAAAACCGACCATGAAACGAAGATGTGAGTGTTTTTTTGAAGCTCGATATGCCTTAATGATCTCCGAAAGCTCGTCTTCGTTGAGGGCCATCGGTTTTTCTACAAAGACATGCTTGTGGTGCTTCAGGGCCTGCACGCAGAGAGAAGCGTGAAGATTATGCCTCGTTGCGATGAAGACCGTATCGATATCTTTGGACGCGTAAATTTCCTTGGGGTCGGTTGCGGCGAATTCAAACCCGAATTTGCGCGCCACATTCTTCGCGTTCAATCCATTGGAAGTGCACACGCCTTTCAGCGAAACCGATTTTTTGTCGATGAACGGAAGTAGCGAGCTTTGTGCAAAATTTCCGGCGCCGATGAATCCGATGGAGAGCGACGCCTTCGATTCCCTTGGCGGAGCCACTGCCACTATTTTTGGCGCCGATTTCGCAGCGGGTGGATATTCCAACAGGACACCGATATAGCGTTCCTTCTTTTTGCCCGCAATCATCTCATAGGCTTTGAGTGCATTCTCAATCGGAAATGTATGCGTCGTCAATTTCTGGACATTCACTTTTTTCTCCCTCACGAGCCGAAGAAATTCTTCCATGTTACGCCGTTCCGTCCAGCGCACGAATCCCAGCGGGTAATCGTGACCTTGTTCTTCATAGGCTTTATCGTACCGTCCGGGTCCGTAAGAACGCGAGAGTCTGAAATCCAACTCCTTCATATAGTATGGCGCGCGTGGGATGGTGATGCCGACGTCGCCTACGAGCACGACGCGGGCTTTGTCGCGCGCTATTTCGCCGGCGAGTTGTACAGGATCACTGCTTGTTGTCGCGGCCGTAATGATGACCGCGTCAGCTCCATGCCCGCGAGTGTGAGATTGTATATCGGCGTGGAGACCGCCTGCCGATCTGCGAAATGCGGCGTCGGCGCCGAGAGTTCTTGCGAGGGCGACTGCTTGCAGATCGAGATCGATCCCGATCACTGCACATCCGGCCGCTTTCAATATCTGAATCGTGATCTGTCCGACCAATCCAAGTCCAATCACAACAATTGTCTCACCCAGCGTCGGCGCAGTTTGACGAACACCCTGCAACGCAATCGCTCCGACGGTTGTGTACGCCGCATCTTGCATGGAAACTTCCTCCGGCACCTTCACGCAAAGATTCTTGGGGACAAAAAGAACTTCCGCATGATTCGCGGAACTCCCGCCGCACGCAACCCGGTCTCCGACGGCGAAATCATCGACGTTGTTTGCGACGGCGATGACGGTTCCGGCAGAACTGTATCCCATCGGACCGAATGCCTCGAGCTTCGCCATTACTTTCTTGTAAACGTTCCAGACCCCCTGATGCCTCATTTGGTTGAGCACAAGCTTTACCATGTCGGGATTGGACTTCGCTTTGGAAAGGAGGCCCTCCTTCCGTTTCTGAACGGAGGATCGCTCCGTTCCGGCACTGATAAGGGAGTACTCATTGCGAACGATAACGCCGCCCCGTCGCAGCGCCGGCTCCGGCACTTCCTCGACATGCATCGTTCCTTTTTTCATTGCTTGCGAAAGTTGTTTCATACTCAACACCTTAAAAGTTGGGTAACAGGTTCAATTGAATAGTGATGCCATGACTTCCACTACTTCGGTTATGCAATTCTGTGAATTTCTGCAAATTCACTTGTGATAGTCATGGCATCACTTGGACATTCAATGACGAAAAAATCAAAAGACCCCAGTACCGGAAATTGCGAATGCAAAGACCTCATTCCGTGTCGTTCACCATCTCGGTAACGCGAATGTGGTCCTTGGAAAAATAGTATAATCCGATCACGGTCGTCATAAATACTCCGATCTCATGTGTCAGAATCGCATAACTCAACGCCGTTACTCCGTCGACATGATACAACCGGGTAAGCGCGAAGGAAGTGAAGGAATGATAGGTTCCGAATCCGCTCGGCGTCGGGAAGGCAAACGCGACTGTCGAGACCACCATGAGGACCGCGGCCGAACCAAAATTAAGCGCATTAGAGCCTATCATATCGAACGCATAGAACGGGAGATACATCAGCAGGAGGTAGAGGCCCCAGATGATGTAGCTCGTCACGATGATCATCAAAAACTGTCCGGGATATTTCGAGATCGCAAAACCGCTCAGGAACGAATCGAACAAATGTTCGATCTTGTTCCGGATTTTTTCCGGGAGAAAGACGAGAACACGGCGGAACAAGGAAAAGAAAAATTCCGCTTTGAAGAAGAAGAGCACAAAGAGCGCGAAACTAACGATCGATCCTGCAAGAAAGAGCGGCTCCATTGAAGCAAAGGAAGGAAACAGCTCTGCAAACGAACTAGAATAGAAAAACAAGACCGCGAGCAAAATCGAAAAAAAGGTGATAATATCGATAATGCGTTCGATGATAACAGTGCCGAACGCAGCAGTCTTCGAAATTGACTCGAGTTTCCCAAGCGCATACGGGCGGACTACCTCCCCCACCCGCGGCAGGAAATTGTTGACCATGTATCCGATCATCACGGCGGAGAAGGAATGACGGAGCGAGACGTTCTCTTTCACCGGGATCAGAAGATACTGCCACCGCCATGCACGGGCGAGATGGCTGAACACTCCGCCGATCAGCAGGTAGACGACCCACGACCAATGAACTTTTGAGAGCGTCTTCCACACGGCGCCAAAATCCTTGTCGCGAAACGCCAGGTACAGGAAGAGGGCGGCGACAAAGAAGCTTATCAAGTATCGTGCGGATGCCTTAACGTACTTCATGGAGATGAGTCGGGTTACTGATGGGGTAGTTTTTGTTCGACGGAGCGGAGGTCAACAATTTCGGCTTTCTCCGGCACTTTGAATGTGAATCTCTCGTCGGAAATGCCGCTGTTGAACGTGATTGACTTCAGGGAATACACAGTGCGTGTTTCGTTCATATCGATGTATTCAACCCTGCGGACGCTCCAATCGTTGTCGTTGATCCAGACTTTCATTGATTTCACAAATTTTGAAACATCAGATTTCGGGAGAAGCTTCAATACCGTGGCGGCATGTCCCTGTGGCGTGTTGTCGTCGACGAGCGCCGCACGGAAATTTTTCGGAAGTCCCACGAGAAATTTTTCAGGAGAGAAAGTGTTCGGACTCTCTCTATAGGTGTCAATAAGGACTTGGTTGTTCACGGGCGAATATGCCCAGACGATCGCACCGTCTGTGACGAGAGTCTGTTGCTGCGACTCTACGCGATACTTGTTTTTCTTTTTCATCGACACTGTGCCGGAGAACGATTGCTCGACCTTCGCGTATTTGAAAGAAACAGTCTGCGTAAATTCCGCCGAGGCGTCGTTTACGGTAGCGTACATCTCCTCTACTTTTTCAAGCACTTCCGTGGCGGTGAGTTTTATTTTCCCGGTTGATTGCGATTCGGCAGCACCGAATGCAAATACCACAGTCATAGTGACAATGATGATCCTTCGCATACTCACATCAAACTTTTTAAAATGATTTCCAGATCCGCATCACTTTCGATCATGACCTCCCGCGCCTTGCTGCCGTCGAACGGACCAACGATTCCGGCTGCTTCAAGTTCATCGACCAGGCGTGCTGCCCGCGAGTAGCCCACTTTCAATCGCCTCTGCAAGAGCGACACCGAGCCCTGCTGGTGGCGGACGATCGTGCGCGCGGCTTCTTCAAACAATTCATCGCGGTCTCCACCGCTCGAGCTCATTGAAGCGCGACGGTTCTCCAACACGGAAGGGAGTTCGAACGGCTTGCTGTAGCCCTTCTGTTTGCCGATGTGGTCGACGATCGATTCCACTTCGTCGCTCGAGATGAACGCATTCTGAATACGGATCGGCTTCGGGCTCGATGAAGGCATGTACAGCATGTCGCCATTGCCGAGAAGCTGCTCGGCGCCGTTCATATCGAGAATAGTCCGCGAGTCTGTCTTCGATGAAACTTGATATGCGATGCGTGCCGGAAAATTCGCTTTGATCACGCCCGTGATCACATCGACCGAAGGACGTTGCGTCGCGAGCACAAGGTGAATGCCGACGGCGCGTGCAAGCTGCGCAAGCCGCGTGATAGGCTCTTCCACTTCACGCGCGGCGGTGATCATGAGATCGGCAAGTTCATCGATGATGATGATAATGTACGGGAGCTTTCTGTGCTTATGATTGTCCGCGTCTTTCAATCGTCCCGACTTGATGCGTTCGTTGTAATCGGCAATATTGCGGACGCCCGCATGCGCTAGCTTGTTGTAACGCTGCTCCATCTCGAGTTCTGCGGCTTTCAACGCAAGCACCGCGTTCTGCGGCAGGGTGATAATTTTCTCGTCGACGTCTTTTGAGACGGCGAGATAGTGGTGCTCGAGTTTCCGGTAGAGGCTCAGTTCAATTTTCTTCGGATCGATGATGAGGAATTTCACTTCCGACGGATGCAAGCGGTAGAGGATGCTCACCAGAATTGTATTAATGCCGACGCTTTTCCCCGAACCCGTGGAACCGGCGATGAGCAAGTGGGGCATCCTCGCCAGATCATCGACATACACCTCGCCGGAGATAGTCTTTCCCATCGCAAGCGGGAGAGCCGCCTGCGCATCCCGGAACTTCGCCGAATTGATGATGCTGCGAATAGTCACCATCGAAGGCTTGCGGTTCGGAATTTCCACACCGACCGTCCCTTTGCCGGGAATCGGCGCTTCAATGCGAATGCCTTTTGCTTGCATCGCGAGGGCGAGGTCGTTGGCAAGGTTCACAATTTTGGCAACCTTTACGCCTGTCGCAGGAACTAGTTCATAGAGCGTCACGACCGGTCCAGGCGTAACGCTTACGTTCGCCAGTTCGACGTCAAAATCGGCAAGCTTGGCACGCAGCAGTTCGGCATTTGCTTTCAATTCGGCGTCGTCGATCGCTTCGGCCTGGCGCTGCGCGTTTAACAGATCGACGGAAGGAAAGACGTAATCAATCTCTTCATCCTGAACATCTCGTTCGTCCAGCTCGACCTCTTCGTCGCGCACCATTTCTTTGATGTCGAGCGCCGGTTCGTCTCCCAACCGGTCAGCCGGAATTTCTTCGTTCTCTTCCTCCATACTGCTTACTGATTTCTGTTCTACCTCCTCGCGCGGTTCCACTGATTTTGTTTTGGTTGACCTCTCCAACCTCGGCGGCGTCTCCTCATCCGGGCGCTTCACCTGGATCATTGCCTTCTCTCTTTCCTTCTCCGCTAAGTGAAGGGCGCGTTTTTCCTTCCAGAGATCGACCTTCGCTCCGAATGCCGCAGCCGTCGCCATGAAAACATTTTTGAGCCGCTCCGACGTTACGTGGAGGTCCAGGTCAATGGCTAGTGTAACCGCGACAAAAAGGAGAGATAGCGTAACAATGATGCCGCCTGTTATACCGATCAATTGACGCAGCACGGTCGAAAGGAACGCACCGATCGCTCCGCTCCACTGCGGCGAAAGCACCTCCGACAGCCCCGACAATCGCAAAAGGCCGCAGAGCATAGACCAGAGGACGACGATAGCGACGACATAGTTTGTGAAATACACAAGACGTCGAATATCGCTCTGTCGTAACGTCGTCCATCCCCATGCGAGAAGAAGGAACGGCAGCACGAATATGGCGTAACCGATAGTCGAGTTTATAAGGAAGTTCGACGTAATTGCACCGACAAGCCCAAGCCAATTGTTCGTGCTGTTGGCTTTTTCCTGAACCAACGGATCGTTGGTAAAGATCTTGTAAAGCTGGGAGAAGGGGACATCGCCGGATGCTTCATCGGCGGGAGAATAAGAAACAAGGCAGAGAAGAATAAGAACGCCACATACCATCACGAAGAAGGACGCTATCTGCTTGTTGCGGCGGGATTTCTTTTTCTCGTCCGCTTTCTTTCGGCGCGGCGCAGGTTGTTCAGTGGAAAATGAATTTTCGTCCATGGTAAGTGTTACTTGCCTTCTTGAACGTCGAGAGTGATAGAATGCTTGCCCTCATCTTTTTTCAGTTTGATCACGTTGCCAATGAGGGCAGGCAGCACCGGAATGGAATCGACGTCAACACAGGTTTTCAGATCGTTTTCAAAGCCGATTTCAACGAGATATTTACCATGGTCGCAACTCTTCACCATTTTCAGAAGATTCTTCCCCACAGTTTTGTAGAGAACTTGTGCGGCAACGGCTGCGTCGTTCAACTCCACAGGGACCGCGGCGTCTTCCGCCAATATCTTGACAATCATCCCGGCACAGACTGCGTCTTCAACACAGAAGAGCTGCTGCTTGCCCGCACAAACGAGAGAAAAATCCTCCCCCGCTGCTCGAATGTATTCAGCAGCAAGCGAGACGTTGATGAAACCGGCGACCGCCATCCTCTTGGCATACTTTGCTTTGACCATCGCGGAAGATCCATTCGTCGTGCAGAAGATGATCGACTTTCCTTTCACCGCTTCCTCGGTATATTCGCTCGGAGAATTCCCCAGATTGAAGCCGGTGATTATTTTTCCGTTTCGTTCGCCTCCCCGAAGAACAACATCGCCGAAAAGATTGCCGGAGACTTTTACCGCCGACTCAATCGAACCGACGGGGATAATTTCGCGCGCCCCGTTATTCAACGCTGTGACGACGGTCGTACTCGCGCGCAGCACGTCGATGACAATGACATTCTTTTCGCGCAACTGCATTTCGTCTACCTGCGCCGGCGAAAAATATACCTCGAGTTTCATTTACACTACCTTGGTTGAGTACTCATTCTCGCACGAAATCGCGCCTGGGTCTTGACCGATACTTCTTAACTGATGTTGCACAAAAAGCAGGAAATATTGCCACAAAGTTTTCATTCCGTACATAACGTGGGTTCTTAACTTTCACACGTCTCACTGCTTACGGCTCATTTCTTAAGAAACGGCAACGCCGCAACCTTTCCCGGAACCGCTTTGCCCCGCACATCAATCTGCAATGGATATCCGACTGATGCACTCGCAGCAGTAACATACCCTAACGCAATCCCTTTTTCCAATGACGGTGAAAATGTTCCACTGGTAACTGATCCGATGCTTGTTCCATTTGATTGAATCGTGTATCCGTGTCGTGGAAAGGCTTTTTCCTCAATCACAATACCCACCAGCTTTCTCCCCAATCCTTCCGCTTTCGCCTTCTCCAACACCGGTTTGCCGATAAAATCGCCTTTGTTGATCTTGGTGATCCAGCCGAGGCCGGCTTCGAGAGTGTTTGTGGTCTGATCAATGTCATTGCCATACAGACAGAATCCCATTTCAAGCCGGAGCGTGTCGCGCGCGCCGAGTCCCACCGGAGCGATGCCGAATTCCTTGCCGGCTTCGAACACTGCCTTCCAAATCTTTTCCGCATGCGCAACGGGAAAATAGATCTCGAATCCAAGCTCGCCGGTGTAGCCGGTCCGCGAGATGATCATCTCAACGCCGCCGACGCTGCCTTGTGTGAAATGATAATATTGGAGCGAGCTCAAATTCACGGGGGTCAGCTTTTGGAGCGTCGATTGCGATTTAGGACCTTGAATCGCAAGGAGTGCGATACTGTCGCTGTCATCGCGAAGTTCCACATCCGGCATCAAGTGGCCTTTCATCCATTGAAAATCTTTGTCGATATTCGATGCGTTCACGACAACCATGAAATGATTGTTGGCAATTTTGTAGACGAGAAGGTCATCGACGATGCCGGCATTGTCGTAGCACATTGCGGAGTATTGCGCCTGGCCCGGAATCAGCTTCGCGACGTCGTTCACCGTTACCCGTTGAAGGAAAGCGAGGGCGTTTTTCCCTTTGACAGTAAACTCCCCCATGTGCGAGACGTCGAATACGCCGACGCCCGACCGAACTGCCTTATGTTCTTCGATTATACTGGAATACTGGACGGGCATTTCGAATCCACCGAACGGCACGATCTTCGCTCCGAGCTGCCGATGGATTTCATAGAAGGGAGTCCGCTTCACTTCTTTTGACCTTTCTTCCAATCGGAAAGAAATCGTTCGATGCCGATGTCCGTCAACGGATGTTTGATCAACTGGTCAATCACTTTGAACGGCATCGTGCAGATATCGGCGCCCATCATCGCCGCATCAATAACGTGGAGCGGATGACGCACGCTCGCCACGAGCACCTGCGTGTCGTACCCGTAATTGTGGTAGATCGTCACAATCTGTCCGACCAACTCCATTCCGTTCTGGCTGATGTCATCGAGCCTGCCTATGAAGGGGCTGATGAAATATGCGCCGGCTTTTGCTGCAAGCAGCGCCTGGTTAGCGGAAAAGCAGAGTGTCACATTCGTGCGAATGCCTTCCGCCTTCAATGCCTTCACAGCCTTCAATCCGTCTTTAATAAGCGGAACCTTAACGACAATATTCTCATGAATCTTCGCAAGCTCCCGCCCTTCCTTCATCATCCCGTCAAATTCGGTGGAAACAACTTCCGCGCTGATCGGGCCGTGAACGATTGCGCAAATCTCTTTCAGCAGCGGTATGAATTCTTTTCCTTCTTTTGCGACAAGGCTCGGGTTTGTTGTGACGCCGTCCAGCACGCCGAGGTCATTTGCTTCCTTAATCTCGGCGATGCTTGCAGTGTCAATAAAAAATTTCATCCAATGTTCTCCTTACGTCCTGATGTTACGCAGAGTTTAAAAGACTTGCCACGAAGTCACTAAGACACAAAGACTTCTTGAGCAAAGCTCGGTTTTGCAGTATCCACAAATAAAAATGGTGGTTTTTCTTGGTGACTTTGTGACTTCGTGGCAATCATATTTGCGTTTTGCGATAACTGAGTTACGTCTTAAATTCAGCAGTAATGTCTTTGTCCTGCCGGCGGGAAATAAACCGGAATTCGTCGATCGCGAGCGCTTTGTCTTCTTCAAGCTTGATCTGGACAAAAAACCGCAGCTTGATTTTTGTGAGGCGACTGATCGTGCCGTCCTTCAGATGCTGGGCGATACTTGGGTGAACGCGCAGGATGAGCCGGAATTCCCTCGACTCCGATTTGAAACGGCGGATCCATCGTTCGATCTGGCTGACGATGGTTGTTTTGGATTGAACCAACCCGCTGCCGCCGCAAACCGGACACGGCTCGGTGAAGCTGTGAATGATGCTCTGTCGAATTCTCTGCCGCGTAATTTGCACCAGGCAGAATTCCGTCAGCGGCAGCACGGTGACTTTCGCTCGGTCTTTGCGGAATTCTTTCCTCAGTTCGTCGTAAACTTTCTTCTTGTTCTTCTCTTCCGCGATGTCGATAAAATCGATGACGATGATTCCACCGAGGTCGCGCAATCGGAGCTGGCGGCATATTTCGCGCGCCGCTTCCAGGTCAGTCTTCAGGGAATTCAGTTCCTGATCCTGCTTTGCGGCATAGCGCCCGCTGTTCACGTCGATGACGGTCATCGCTTCGGTGTGGTCGAGGATGATGTAGCCCCCGCTCTTCAACCAGACTTTTCTGGCCAGCGTTGTGGCTATTTCCTTCTCGACGCCGTAGACGTCAAAAATCGGCTCCCTCTTTCCGTAATATTCGATCTTTTCCACCATCTGCGGAGAAACCAATTTCACGTACGTCTTTATTTCCTTGAACAGCTTCTTGTTGTCGATGACAACCCGCTGCACATCTTCACTGAAAAGGTCACGGATCACGCTCGAGGTCGTCGCCATGTCTTTATAGAGCAACGCCGGCGAGCTCTCTTCTTTTACGGTTTTCTCGATCTCGCGCCACGTCGTCAGCAGAGCCTCGAGGTCCTGAAGGAAAACCTTTTCATCCTGATTTTCTGCGTTGGTGCGGACAATAACGCCAAACGACGGGGGCAAAATGCTCCGCACTAATTTCCGCAATCGACGTTTCTCTTTGAAACTGTTGATCTTTTTTGAAATTCCGACCTTACCGTCGAATGGCAACAAAACCAAAAAACGGCCCGGGAGGGAGACCTCGGTCGTAACACGGACGCCCTTCTTTCCGACAGGTTCCTTCGTTACTTGAACGATGATGTCTTGTCCCCTGTTGAGATTGACATGGCGGCGCTGTCTATCATACCGGGGTCTGTGGTCGTTCCGGTCGGCCGGTCTGGCCGGAGGAGCTTCGACCACGGCTAGCGCTGTGCCGCCATCGCCGGAGGGAGGAGTTGAGGGTGGAGCAGACTGCCGCTGTTCACCTTCGTCGTCATCCGCTTCGGTATCGACTTCAGAATCATCGCCGAGCATGGCGTTGTACTGTCCCAGCGAAGCCCCGATGTCGGAGAAATGGAGAAACGCGTCTTGCGGCAATCCAACATTGATGAAGGACGCCTGGATACCGGGCATGACCTTCGCGACTTTTCCTACATAAATATCACCGACCAGTCTTTCTTTCTCCGGAGTCTCAACAAAGAGCTCGGCGAGCTTACTCTCTTCGGTAATTGCAATGCGAATCTCATTCGCAGTGGAGTTAATTATTATTTCTTTTTTCATGAAACTAAATTCCTTGTGTTGCGCCAGATAAAATAAACGTAAGTCCCCTTTTGGCACTTAACATTCGAATAGCGGAATGGCGCACTTTCCTTGCTATTATTTCTTATTTAATGAATTCCCAACAGCCGCAGATCCCTCTCCTCATAGCAAGCAGCTCGACCCCGTCACTGGTTCGGACACTGACAATCTGGTTCGTCCGGAAACTTGCTTTTGTTGCGACAGAAAAAGCCATTTTAAGGCATTTTTTATCAAATTCTTTTAAAAGTACGAAAAATATGGGAGGCTTGCAAGCTCTTTATTAGAGGGGTGGTTGTACGTTTTTGGACCTAGGTGACGAGCAAGCTATCCGATTGCTCTCAGCAATCGGATAGCTCTTAAACGCATAGCACCCACGCGGAGCGTGAGTGCTAGTGCGGTGCCGCTGCGGAAAGAAAATAAAAAGGTCAAGCTTACTGTATCACACTTTCAGTAGCGGGCCGTTGCTTCCTTCCGGACCTGGCGGGATTGGGCGACTTACGGTTGTACAGGGCTTGACCTCTTCAATGAGGAACGAACAATGAGTAATGATCGATGAAGAAAGAACATTTATCATTACTCATTGATTATTGATCATTGTATCGTGGAGCTGATCCCGCCATCGGCGGGACGAGCCATCCTAAAAATGTTCACTGTGCCTGTGGAGCTGATCCCGCCATCGGCGGGACGAGC
>JAGVPT010000185.1 GCA_020052095.1 Bacteroidota bacterium
GTGGAGGAGCGAAAGGAAATACTTCGTGAAGCCGGGTACAATCCGTTTTTCATCCATGCCGAAGACGTGCTCATCGACCTTCTGACCGACAGCGGTACCGCAGCGATGAGCGCCAAACAATGGGCGGGCATGATGGACGGTGATGAATCATACGCGGGCGCCCGGAGCTTCTTTCGGTTTGAAAAGGTTGTCCAGAATTTGACTGGGTTCAAGTTCATTATCCCCACGCACCAGGGTCGCGCCGCAGAAAAGATCCTCTTCTCGATCGTCGGGGGAAAAGGGAAATTTATCCCAAACAACTCCCATTTCGATACGACGCGGGCAAACGTCGAATTTTCGGGAGCGGTTGCGCAAGATCTGCCGACGGAGGAAGGAACCCGTCCGGAGGTCATCGCCGATTTCAAGGGCAACATGAATGTGCCGGCCCTGGAAAAATTTATCAAAGAAAAAGGCGCGGAGAATATTCCCTTGTGCATGATAACGGTTACGAATAATTCCGGGGGAGGCCAGCCGGTTTCAATGCAGAATATTCGTGAGACGAAAGAGGTTTTGATTAAGTACGGCATTCCGTTGTTCCTGGACGCGTGCCGGTTTGCGGAAAATTCTTTCTTTATTAAGAAGAGAGAAAAAGAATATGCCAACAGGTCGGCAAGAGAAATCGCGCAGGAAATGTTTTCGTACGCCGACGGTTGCACGATGAGCGCTAAGAAGGATGCCATCGTCAACATGGGGGGATTTCTTGCGATGAACGACGAAAATCTTGCGAGGAGCGCTCGCAATCTTTTGATCGTCACGGAAGGATTTCCGACATACGGCGGACTTGCGGGGCGTGATCTGGAAGCCATCGCGCAAGGGCTTGACGAAGTTCTGGACGAACACTATTTGACATACCGGCTCCGTTCCGTCGAATACCTCGGCAATAAGCTGACAGAAATCGGAGTCCCGATCCTTCTGCCTCCAGGCGGTCATGCGATTTACATCGATGCAAAGAGATTTTTGCCAAATATTCCGCCCAACCAGTATCCTGGCCAATCAATCGTCTGTGAGCTCTACAAAGTCGGCGGAATCCGCTCCGTCGAGATCGGCAGCGTGATGTTCGGGAAGTATGATTCGGCGGGGAACCACATCGCGCCTCCTATGGAATTGGTCCGCCTGGCAATCCCGCGAAGAGTGTATACACAAAGCCACATCGATTACGTCGTCGAATGTGTCGCGGAAATGTATTCCGCCCGAAAAAATCTCTCTGGCTATGCGATCACGTACGAAGCGCCACAACTGCGCCATTTTACCGCTCGGTTTCAGCCACTGTGAGTTGACGTTCTTACTCCATTCTCATCAGTTTGAAAAGTGACGCCATGACTCCCGCTATATCAGAATTATTTATCCCGGAATTCTTCCAGCTTTAAGGAAGAAAGTCATGGCATCACTCGGCTTGTAGTCAAAAATGCACTGTCACCTAAATTCATTGCAATACAAGCCAAAACTTCGTATTTTACTTTTCCTGATAATCGAAAAGGAAGAAGTGCGCACCGTTTACGACGTTAAAGATTTCGCGTATGGTGACTTTTTCAGGAGCCGGAACCATTCAAGAAATCCGTCTTCTATGGGCTTGCGATGATAGTGTGTTCAGTCTGTGCACACGCGAATGATGATTTGCAAACGATTTGTTCATCCTGCGGAAGTTACATTCAGGATCGTGTTCCAAACCTTGACTTCTTTGCGACGATGTGGCGGCTTGTCGAGTCTCCGAAGGAGGCATTCCATAAAATCACCATTGCGGAACACAAGAATTATGTATTGCTGCTGATGATGTTTCTTGGAATTGCGACGTCGTTCGGATTACTGTGGGCGCGCCATGCGGGGAATGAATTTGATAATTTGATCTACCTGATCCTACTCGGGTTCGTCATCGGTCTTGGAATCGCGCTGCCGATCGGCTTGTTGCTCACGGTCACCGTCCATTGGATGCTTCGGCTATTTGGAGGCAAGGGAACGCTGAAAAACACCTACGGCGTTCTCGGGTGGTCACTTATGCCGATCATGCTCTCAGTTTCTATTGTATTGCCGATTGAACTTGCATCGATCGGGTTGCGGTTGTTTTCCACTAATCCTTCGCCGATGGATGTGAAGCCTGTCGTCTATATCGTTCTTCTTGGTTTGGATGGATTCGCCGTATTGTGGACGATAAATTTGGCAAGAGTCGGATTTTGCGTGGCACACAAAATTTCGACCTGGAAATCGGCCAGCGTCAGCGTTCTTTCAGCGCTGCTCTTTTCCGTTGCGACGTATCGATTGTTTGCGATACTTGTTATTTGAAATGAATGGCTGCCAATGGATCGTTCCCAGTTTGAAGACATCGCCGAGGATGTGTACAACCATTTGCCGGCCCTTTTCAAGAAGAAGATCGAAAATGTGGAGATCGTTGTCGAGGATTCTCCGGCGTCATCAGGAAAGAATTCGATGCTCCTCGGATTGTACCACGGAGTTCCTCTGACGAAACGAGGAACATGGTACGGGATGTCCCCCGTCCTTCCGGATAGAATCTCGCTCTATCAAAAAAATATTGAAAGCGTTTGTGCATCGGACGGAGAGATACGGAAGAAAGTGTACGAAGTCTTGTGCCACGAAATCGGGCATTACTTCGGAATGAATGAAGCACAGATTCGGAAGGCGATGGAAACGTGGTGAGAGAGAATTAAATCTAAGAAGGATTTTATTTGCCACGAAGACACCAAGACACGAAGGACTAATGATTTTATTTTTCTCTTTGTGACTTTGAGCCGTAGTGGCAATAAACAAGTATTCAAACTTGAAAGGAACGCTCGATGGCTAAAGTTATACTAACGATGCAGTATGAGATTGATGAGAAGAAGAGGGAGGAGTTCTTGGGGACCGTGAAGGAACTCCAATCTCACTATAAGGCGAACCCCCATATTTCGTATCTTGTGTGCGAACAGAAGGGGAAGAAAAATGCGTTCGCTGAAATGTACATCGCGGAGTCCGAGGAGGCCTATGCACAGTTCAAGGAAAGTGAAGACCAGGCGGCGGACAGCATCAGCGAAAAGCTTTCGGCGTACATGAAAAATGGAAAAGCAAAGTATACAACATACATAGAGAGCCTGTAAGCAGAGCTGCTCTTTATCTAACCATCTCGTGAACCAGGAAGCTTATGGCAATTCGTGACCCAATAGCCGTCTTTATGAAAGAACATGACGCAGCCCTCGAGCAATTGCTCGTGCTAAAGAAATCGGCTGCCGAGATTAAGAAAAAAGGCTATTCAGAGAAGACATTCAAGACATTGCTGAAGGCGACTGAGTTTGTTGATGAGGAAGTGCGTGTCCATAACGCGAAGGAGGAAAAAGCGCTATTCCCGCTTGTGGAACGATACGTCGACGGTCCGACAAATGTCATGCGGGAGGACCACGTCAAGATGGCGAAGATTTACAAGAAACTTCATTACAGCATCGGCGCGCTGAAGGAAAACCACGAAGATAAGGTCGCGCGGCAGGAATTGGGTGAGGCCGCGGAATCGATCGTCCAGTTGATGGTCAACCACATCCACAAAGAGAATCAAATCCTTTTTCCGTTGGTGAAGAGGTTCCTCACCAAAGAAGAGTTGCGCGAAGTTGCGCAGAGAATGCTATAAAAGAAAAGTCATGCCATGACTCAGAGTCGTGGCATGACTAGCTAAATCCAATAATCCTTCCTCACGGACTCGACGATCTCCTCCGAGTAACGAACAAACTCTTCTGAACTCCGAAAATAGTGCGCCAGGAATGTTCTCTCAGGTAATGTCCCGTTTCGCATTCCAGCGTAATCGCGATAGCTGGAATATTCCCAATCAGCCAATCTTTTAGTTAATCCTGCTCTTACCGGATTCTGATGAATGTAATTCATCAGGGTGAGTCGATAAGATTCATCGTAATTACTCAGCGAAATATAGGACGTGATTTGCCAGAAAGCCCAAACACCACCCCTTTATCCCCTCCTCAAAGAGGAGGGGACGGATCGCTTTTACGACGACGCAAGACTTTCATTGCGTTTTCTCAAAAAGTCACATGCAATCCCCCTCCTTACATAAGGAGGGGGCAGGGGGTGGTCGCCCCTCAAGCTGAGTAGTTACGTTTCATCATCAATATATTTTGCCTTTGTATTTTGCGAAAGAGATTTCCATGCCGATAAAATCGTTTGTTAACAGCCCGTGTGTAAGAACGCAAAAGGATCGCGATTTTCTTGCTGATCAGAAGTGAATTATCGCACTCAATGCGTACTAAGAAATGAAAATGCGTCGGCATTAGACAGTACGCAAAAACAGCGCAGTGGGGACGGAGGTGGGTTTCGAATTTTTGAAGAAAGTAGCGGTAATTTTCCCCTAAGGGAAAAAGAAGTTCGTTATTGTTCGTTCGATTGTAGAGATGATAGAATCTGCCTTTTTCTATTGCATTTTCCCCCCAATGACGTACTCATGCCATGACTTCAAGTCATGGCATGAGTTTGTTCTAACTTAGTTCCTTTTTTCCAGTTTTACTTTTTTCGTCAATTTTTCAGTTCTCCGCTGCACAATCACTTCTACTTCATCCCCAGGTTTATACTCTTGCAGCGCATACGTGTAATCGTACACGTTCTTGATGTCAAACTTGCCGAATTTCAGGATGATGTCGCCGCCGGCCAGTCCGCCTTTCGCGGCGGGACTGTCGTCGCGGACGGCTGTAATTTTCATACCCGCCGACTGATCCGAATAGTCGGGAACGGTGCCAACGTAGACGCGAAAGCCGCGAGATTCTCCACCAGTAGAGGCCATCGTCTGCGTCTTGAGATATTCGGGGCGCGTCGGAAAATTATCAACGTCCGCCGCAATTTTTCTGATATAGTCTACAACGAGCGATTGGCCTCCATAGTTTATTTTATCGGCGTCATCCGACGGCTTGTGGTAGTCGTCGTGAACGCCGGTGAAGAAGAAAAGAATCGGCATATTCGCTCCATAGAATGATGCGTGGTCGCTCGGACCGAATCCATCCTTTACGGTTTTCAATACAAACGTCGAATCAGCGTTGTATTTCGAAAGGAGGGAATCCCACTTGGACGACGTGCCTGTTCCCTGCACGGTCAACGTTCTGTCCTTCAGGCGTCCGACCATGTCGAGATTGATCATCATGATCGCATTTCCCAATGACATCACGGGATGTTTCACGTAGTATTGCGAGCCGAGCAATCCTTCTTCTTCGCCGGAAAACGAGATGAACACCACGTTGCGTTTCAAAGACGTTTTGCGCGACGAGAGCAAACGCGCAAGTTCAATTATGCCGCTCGTCCCCGAAGCGTTGTCATCGGCACCGTTATGGATTTCCACCTTGTCGGGTGCGAGTGAGCCCTCGCCTCCAAAGCCGAGATGATCGTAATGGGCCCCGATGATCAAATGTTCCGCATTCGTCGTGTCCGCGACCCGAAGAAGTCCGATGACATTTGCCGTTGTGTCTTTGAGTTCGATGATGTCGGAGGAGAGGGAAAGAGTGATGCCTGGGATTTCAAACGACGTCGGTTGTTTGGTGGCATTGATTCTTGACTGAAGCGAGTCAAGATTTGTGCGTGATTGTTTGAGCCATCCATTGATGACGTTTCGCGTTACACTAAATACCGGAATTCCGCTGCTGCTGAAAGAATTGTCGTACCGCAATCTAATGAGTTGATCGGACGAGTCATCCGCAGAGCCGGTGACAACGATAAGAGCTTTGGCGCCTTTCTCCCGTGCTGTGAGGGTTTTGTACCGCAACGGCAAATATTTACTGAAATCTGAATGTGGATTATCTCCCGCAGGCGAGTAGCGCATCGCGATCACGATTTTATCTTTGACATCGACATTCTCATAGTCATCATATTTTAGGTCCATTGAGCTGATACCGTAGCCGGCGAAAACGATCGAGCCGGCAGCTTCAGCGTTTGACGAGAAGGCGAGGGGACGGAAATCTTTGTCCAGTTGGTACCACGTCTTGTTTTTTTCTTTGAGCGTCATCAGGGAGTTTTTCTCTCCGAGCTTCACGCCAGCCGTGAAGATAAAGGTCTGGAGATAATTTCCGTTGTCGCCGACAGGAACCAGCCCACACGACGCAAATTGTTTCGCGATGTAATCGGCAGCCAGCTCTGCTCCTTTGCTCCCCGATTTTCTTCCTTCCATCCCATCGGATGCCAGGTATTCGATATGATGCCGCAGATACACAGAGGTCGAGTCGTCGAGGGCGAAGACTCTGCATGTGAGGAAAATGGTCAAGACGGCAAAGACTTTTCTCATAAACTCAGCCTTTCGTAAAGTGTTGTGCGTCGAATGATTTTCCCGTGACGTGTTTTGATTCGTCCGAGGCGAGATAAACAAAAACGTCCAGGATCTCCTCTGGCTTGCGCAGGTCGCGCTGGTCTTCCTGCGGATACGCTTGGTGTCTCATCTCTGTTGCAACTGCGCCCGGGCTCACCGAATTTACTCGAATGCCTTTCGAGCGAAGCTCTATTGACAACGCCTGCGAAAATCCTTCCGCGGCAAATTTCGAAACCCCGTACGCCCCCCAATTGGGCTGCGCAATTTTGCCGACTGATGACGATACGTTAATGATGGATCCTCCGGCGGGAGCGAAGAAGGGGAGAGCGTTCCTCGTCATATAAAAAAGGCCGTTCAGGTTTACGGAAAGCACTTTCGTCCATTCCTGCGACAAATATCCTGAGAGCGGAACGCGTGGGCCGAGAATGCCAGCATTGTTCACGAGGATGTCTATCGGTCCGAAGTTCGATGAACATAAGGCAAGGAAATCCCGCACTTGTCCCTCGTCGGAAATATCTGTCTGTTCGAAGAATGACTTTCCGCCTGAAGACATGATCTCCAGGCTCGCCGTGCGTAACTGGTCGACATGGCGTGCGCACATACAAACAACAGCCCCTTCCGACGCGAATCGCTTCGAAAGGGCTTTGCCGATCCCTCGCGATGCTCCGCTGATGACCGCAACTTTGTTGGTGAGCTTCAAGCTATTTCCAGTCTGCGACAAAAATATTGAACTCTCTCCGCTGCGTTGCATTGCGTCCGGAGGCGAAGACGAGCTTTTTTCCATCAGGACTGAACATCGGGAAACCGTCGAATGACTCGGAATATGTGACCTGCTCGAGATTCTTTCCGTCGACATCGATCAGGAAGACGTCAAAATTCCAGCCCTTGCTATCGTAAACGTTTGAGGAGAAAATTATTCGCATTCCATCGAGGGTAAAAAAAGGGGCGAAATTCGCAGCGCCGTTGTGCGTGATCTGTCGTTTATTTGAGCCTTCCGCATTCATCACGAAGATCTCCATGTTCGTAGGCTTGACCAATTGTTGGGCAAGCAATTCCTCTCCCTCTTTCCGGTCTTCCGGTCTCGTCGGGTGATGCGCGCGGTAGACAATTTGCTTCCCGTTGGGCGAGTAGAAGGCGCCGCCGTCGTAGCCTTTATCGAAGGTAAGCCTCTTTTGGTTCGTGCCATCGATGTTCATCGTATAGATCTCCAGATCTCCGTCCCTTGC
Source organism: Bacteroidota bacterium (assembly GCA_020052095.1). Classification (GTDB taxonomy): domain Bacteria; phylum Bacteroidota; class Ignavibacteria; order UBA10030; family UBA8401; genus JAGVPT01. The sequence goes on from JAGVPT010000185.1 coordinate 7,534, forward strand.
GGAGGTGAACACGATCGATTTGCCGTCCGGCGAGATTGTTCCCTCGGCGTCGTAGCCATCCGTGTCGGTAAGGCGCCGAAGGTCTGAGCCGTCTGCATTTGCGGAGAAAATGTCATAACTCTTGTAGACCGCCCAGACATAGCCTTTCGATCGGTCGGCGTCAGAAAGACAATCGCTGCTTCCCAAATGAGTCGATGCGTAAATAATCCGCTTGCCGTCTGGGAAGAAATATCCGCAAGTTGTTCTGCCAGTTCCTGTGCTTACTAGCGTGTCCCCAGTTCCGTCAACATTCATTGTAAAAATTCTGTCGCACCTATAGCCGCCTTTGGCTGATTGATAGATGAGCTTCGTTCCGTCGAAAGAAAAATAGGCCTCGGCGTTCAAGCCGCCAAAGGTGATCTGTTTGACATTCGTCAGATGTGTTTCCTTTTCGACCTGTGAAAGTAGGACTGACGGAAGGAGAAGGAGGAACAGGCAGCGTTTCATCGGGAAGATCCTCTATATAGTGACCTGGAACATGATTAGGACGAGAGATTTTTTTCAACACGGCAAAGAATCTGCTGATGGTGAGTCGAGAACTGACTAATGATACGAGTTGTCGTTGACATATTCAACATTTACATCGTATCGTGTATACATTCGTTGAAAAGAATTCTTTAATTGCATTGCAAGAACAATTTTCTTATTGACAAACGTAACATATTTTGCTATATTTTTTGCACAAAGTTGATGCACCATACAGTGGGATGAGAAAAAGCCTTGATGGATTGCCGAACATCGAGGTCCTTGATACTACACCCAGAAAAATTCTACGATTCTCCATAGTATGTCTGAAAACGTAACTGCCTTGCCAAAGGTCGCGACGCCGAAGAAGAAGAAAAAGTCGCCACTGGTAGCGATTGTCCATCCGGAAGGATGCACAGGCTGTGAAGTTTGCATCGAATTTTGTCCTGTCGATTGTCTCTACAAAGTACCCGGCCCCGAAAATCCTGGTGAACATTACAGCAATAATGTCAACGGAATCGTTATCGTTGACGAAGAGGTTTGCATCGGCTGCAAACTCTGCGCAAAGTATTGTCCATGGGAAGTGATTGATATGGTTAAGCGCGAAGAAGATACCGCTGTTGCCGCAGCGGCATAATTGTTTTTCTTCTTCAAACCCTGAATATCTATTCTACTGAATTTTCATTTTGTCAGAAAGAGTCAGTTGATGGCTGATGATATAACCTCTTCTTCACAGACAGTACCGCCACAGCGACCGCAGGCGTTATCGCAAGAATCACAGATTTCCGCGACACCGATTCCGAAAAAACCCAAACAGGATCGCGCGCCCGAAAACGACCCCGGCATCTGGAGGATGGGACGGAAGAGCTTTCTCTCTTTCGCAGGGTGGCTTTCGTTTCTCGGTTTCATCGGAATTTCCACAGTTGGTGCGCTTCGATTCATGTTTCCTCGAGTCCTTTTTGAGCCGCCGAGCAAGTTCAAGGCGGGACTCCCCGGCGACTACGTTATTGGCGAGGTTAATGAAAAATACACGGAAGAGCAGCGTATTTGGATAGTGCGCGAGCGAGAGGGTTTCTACGCGCTCATCGCTATTTGCACGCATTTGGGATGCACCCCTCGCTGGCTGACTGCCGAGAATAAATTCAAGTGTCCTTGCCACGGAAGCGGATATTACAAGGACGGGGTAAATTTTGAAGGGCCGACGCCACGGCCATTGGAGCGCGCGCAAATCACGGTGAACGACGACGGAGAAATTGTAATTGATAAGAGCATCAAGTTTCGGTATGAGCTTGGCGAATGGGGAAAAGCGGGATCGTTTCTGAAATATGTCGGTTGATTTTTTTTTGAAAGGATAGTCTCATGATAAGTCCGATGGAGAAACTTCGGAAGACGGAAGTGTACAAGTCCATCTTTCGACATAAGTATGAGGACACGCCTCGAAATCGGGCACTCCAGATTGTCGACAACGTCTTCCTTCATCTTCATCCGGTGCGGGTTCCGCGTCATGCGACAAATATTGGATACACGTGGGGGATGGGAGGCATCACGTTTCTTCTTTTTCTCGTCCTGACGTTGACGGGCGTGATTCTGATGTTCTATTATCGGCCGACGGCGCAGTATGCGTACGAAGATATGAAGTACTTGATGCATGATGTTCCGTTCGGTCCGCTCATCCGGAATATGCATCGCTGGGGGGCTCATGCAATGGTTATAACGGTTATGCTCCACATGTTTCGCGTTTTCCTCACCGGTTCATACAAGCCGCCGCGCCAATTCAACTGGGTCGTTGGTGTCGTTCTGCTTCTGCTGACTTTTCTTCTCAGCTTTTCGGGTTATTTGTTACCCTGGGATCAATTATCGATCTGGGCCGTCACGGTCGGAACAAACATGGCGCGCGCAACGCCGTTACTTGGGCATGAAGGTCCATTCGGACCTCAACTAGGCATGCGCCCGGATGCTGACGTTCGTTTCGTCTTGCTGGGAGGAACACAAGTCGGCCCGCCGACATTGCTGCGATTCTATGTCGGTCATTGCATCTTTCTTCCGCTCATCGCAACGATTTTTATGGTGGTGCATTTTTGGCGCATCCGAAAAGACGGAGGGATCTCTGGACCGGACACGGGCAAGAAGAACTTTTAATCCACTAGTCAACACCAAGAACTCATGAACCATCTTTTAGAATTGGTAACGAAGCCGGACAATATTCCGATTGTCGGATTATTGCTGCTCGTAATTTTCTATTCGTGGCTTGCGTGGACGAAGGCGAGGAAGAACGACTCTCAACAGCTTCCAGACGAGGCACGGCTCGACGACAAAGTGCAAGTATGGCCGTACCTAGTTCGCGTTGAGTTCCTTGCGATGCTCGTCGTGCTCCTCATACTCGTCGTCTGGTCGGTGTTCATCAACGCGCCCCTGGAAGAACCGGCCAATCCGGCTCTGACACCAAATCCCTCGAAAGCACCATGGTATTTTTTGGGATTGCAGGAGTTGCTCGTCTATTTCGATCCATGGATTGCCGGCGTCGTGCTCCCCTCTATTATTATTGTCGGCTTAATGATCATCCCCTATGTGGATATCAACGAAAAAGGAAATGGGTACTACACATTCAAGGAGAGAAAGTTTTCGATACTGACATTTTGTTTTGGATTTCTAATCCTGTGGGTTTCGTTGATCGTGCTCGGAACATTCATGCGGGGGCCTGGTTGGAATTTCTTCCTGCCCTGGCAAGATTGGGACACTCATAAAGTTGTCGTCTTGAACAACGTTGACCTATCCGAATATTTCGGGATGCCTTCTCACTTTCCGGATAACAGTCTCAACATTGCGGCATCAGCGTTTGGATTTCTGGTTATTGCTGCATTCTATCTCTCCCTTGGTGGCTGGCATTACATGAAATACAAGAACTCCGACGTTGTAAAGAAGCTCGGACTCGGACGCTACGCCCTCGTCCTTGGCCTTTTTCTGACGATGATGTTTGTTGTTTTGAAAATATTATTGCGTCTCGCTCCTCCGATTTTCGGAGGTTACCCGGTGAAATATATTTGGGTAACTCCGTGGTTTAATGTGTAAGGACACCTCCGTGAGGTGTCCCTACGAAATTGTTTTCTTAATCCCCTAAGGAGTTCCGGTCAATGTTGCAGAAGCGAGCAGAGACCCCCATTGAAAATAGAAACTACTCGAAGTTCTATCTGATCTTCAGCGGTTTATTGTTTCTTTCGACTCTGTGGGCTGTGGTCGATGAAGTTGCAGTCCGCCGGCCATGGAAAACGTACCAGGGCGAGTATTACTCCTTAAGCGCGGAAAAAATCCGCGAACAGTACAGAGAGGCCATGGCAGCGGTTGACAGTAGTGCAGCCGCTGAGTTGTCAAGCCAACTTGCCGAAGCGAACCAGAGGCTCGAGAGCAAAGAGTATAAAGACGCTGTGAAGAAGGCTGATGATCTTCAACTCGCGCTTGCGAATGCGACGCGCCGATGGAGCTTTGCGCGCAGCAATTCAGACGCGGCATACTACGAGTACAAGACAACGGTGCATGAGGGACATCCGAGCGAGAATTTGAAAAAGAAATTGGATGACCTCGATAATGAAATCGCCGGATATGCAAAGGAGATGGCAGACATTAGTACACAGCTCCAGTTCGTGAACGCGATCCTCGGCGGTTATAAAAACACAGCGGATAGTCTTGACGTTGCCCTGAAGGCATTGTACGCCGATGCGCACAAACTTAAATCGAAGTTTGAAGGGATCAAGAAAAGTTCGATCGATATCCGTCAAGTCCTGTTGAACGATTTCGACAAGTCGAATTTCGGAGAAGTCAAGGCGCGCGTCGACCGATGCCAGACGTGTCATCTCGGTTACAGCGACAAAAACATGTCCGACGCACCGCAGCCGTTCACGACCCACTCGAATCCTGAATTGCTGACGATCCACAATCCGGAAAAATTCGGATGCACGCCGTGCCATCGCGGGCAGGGGCATGCGTTGACCGCCGGTAACGCACATGGCGATACAGACCATTATTGGGAAACTCCGGTCCTTCGGGGCAAAGATGTATACGCATCGTGCAATACGTGCCATTCGATGCGTCAGGCACTGAAAGGTGTCCCGTATTTTTCGAAAGCAAAGCAGACTCTGCTCGAATCCGGATGTTACGGGTGTCATGAGATAAACGGATTTACAAACCTCCCGAAGATCGGACCTCAGCTCAACACTCTTCCTGCAAAAGTAAAACCGGAGTGGGTCTATCGTTGGATGCGTAATCCGAAAGAATACAATCCTCGTACGCGCATGCCGAACTTCAGGCTGAGCGAAGAAGAGTCCGAAGCAATCACGGCATATTTGTTCAGCATCGGGCAAGAGAGCAGTTTCAAATTGGATCGGCCGAAGGGATCATATGCGGGCGGTTCGGCTTCGCGGGGCAGAGAGATTTTTGAGCTTGTAGGATGCAAAGGATGCCATGTCGTGGGCGACGATGAACGGGTTCGCAACGCTCGTGCGTCGAGCTATGATATTGCTCCCGAGCTGACTCATGCAGCCGGAAAATTAAATCCTGATTGGATTATTGATTGGATTAAGAATCCTCGTCACTATAATCCTACGACAAAAATGCCGAGCCTTCGTCTCACCGATCAGGAAGCCCGCGACATCGCAGCATTCGTCATGACGATGCGGGATGACCGGCCCAAAGAGACCTTCACCGGAGACATCGCCTCACACGAGAAGATCGCGCGGGGAGCAAAAGTGATCCGGGAGTATGGATGCTTCGGTTGTCATGAGATCAAAGGGATGGAGAACGAAAGCAAAGTGAGCGTTAATCTTTCTGATTTTGGCAGAAAGAAAGTGGAGCAGATGGATTTCGGCGACACTAAAGTGCACCACACCTGGTACGATTGGGTCGGGAACAAGCTGAAGAATTCCCGCGTGTTCCAGACGGAGCGCATCGTGCAAAAGATGGCGGTGTTTGCTTTTTCGGATGAAGAAGTCAGCCAGCTGAGAATGTTACTGATGAGCTTCCGCGTCGACAATCCCCAGCCGAAGTATCAGGAACTCGTCACACAACGGTTAACGGACATTGACGCTGGCCAGAAGCTGACGATCCGATACGGTTGCATCAACTGTCATCAGCTCGAGGAGCGGGGAAGTTACTTCGGTGCACTTCTCGATGAACCGGCGAAGGGTCCGCCGATGATCACCATTGAGGGAGCAAAAGTACAGGAGCCCTGGCTCCAGGGATTTCTGAAATCGCCGTCGCCCATCCGCCCGTGGCTGAAAGTTCGGATGCCGACATTTTCGCTGACGGAAGATGAAATCAACACCGTGACAAAATATTTTCTCGGTTTATCGAAAATGAATCTCGAATTGCGCGATTACGCCGCGTTTACTCCGGATCCGCATCTGTTGCCGGATGGGAAAAAACTGTTCACCGAGTTTCAGTGCATCAAATGTCATCAACTCGGCGGCGCGGAGATCGACCCGGCGAGCGTCGGTCCGAATCTTGAACTTGCGCGAGGCCGATTGAAACCGGAATGGGTAGTTTCGTGGCTCAAAAACCCCGAAGCAATCCAACCGGGTACCATGATGCCGGGGTATTTTCCCGACGGACAATCGCCGATGCCCGACGTCATGCATGGAGATGCGAAGTTGCAGATGGAAGCAATTCGGGATCATCTGTTTACGCTCGGAAAGAAGAAATGATTTACACCCTTTGTGTCGTTGGCGTCCATTGCGGTTAGTCTTTAGTCAAATCAACGTGGAAACCGCCAAGGACGCAAAGAGAACAACAAGGAATTTCAAATTCACATTTTTAACAACAAGGAGTAACAATGAAGATATTTAATAGCGCGTTGATGTCATTTGCAGTGTTATCCATTAGTACAGTGACAATGTACGCTGGAGATATAGCCGGAAAGATTTCTTTCGATGGGAAGGCGCCCGCAGTTTCGCAGATCAAAATGAATGCGGATAAACAATGCTTGTCCATGCACCCAAATCCAGTCAACTCGGAAGAAGTTGTCGTCAATGGAAACGGCACGCTGAAAAACGTCTTTGTGTACGTGAAGGACGGATTGAACAAGAAGTTCGACGTGCCGACGACTCCGGTCGTTCTCGACCAGCATGGCTGCCAGTACACGCCTCACGTGTTCGGCGTACAGGCCGGACAGTCAATCGAAATTCGCAACAGCGACCCGCTGCTCCACAATATTCACGCCCTGCCGAAGAACAGCCCGCAGTTCAACAATGCGCAGCCGTTGAAGGGCATGAAGATGACGAAGAAGTTCGACAAGCCGGAGATCATGGTAAAGTTCAAGTGTGAAGTCCACAACTGGATGAATTGTTACGCGGGCGTAGTGGATAATCCGTTCTACGCAGTCTCCGACGACAAAGGAACATTCACGATCAAGGGACTTCCGGCAGGAACATATACTGTCGAAGCATGGCACGAAAAGTACGGAACACAGCAATTGAAAGTTACTGTGAGCGATAAGGGCGCGGCAGCAGATTTCAAATACGCAGGCAAGTAATTGAGATGGTGGATCGACTACGGTCCATCTCAAACAGAACTCACGTGTCATTCGGCTCACTCTAATCATCATACAGTAACCAAAAGGAAGTCACAATGGAGGGCAACCATTCGCACGATCATGATCTTGGATTCTGGCGAAAATATATTTTTTCACAGGACCACAAGGTGATCGGAATTCAGTACGGATTTACGAGTCTTCTGTTTCTCCTTTTCGGATTTGGGTTGATGATTGTGATGCGCTGGCAGCTCGCCTATCCAGGCCAGCCCATTCCATTTATCGGGACTTGGTTTGGTGAAGATCGTGCGCCGGAGGGAATAATGCTGCCGGAATTCTACAATCAACTGGGCGCGATGCACGGAACGATCATGGTGTTCCTCGGAGTAGTTCCCCTCGCGGTTGGTGCATTTGGGAACTACATCGTGCCTCTGCAAATCGGCGCGCCGGACATGGCGTTTCCGAAACTCAACATGTCGAGTTACTGGGTCTACTTCGTGGGAGGAGTTACGATGCTCGCGAGCTTTCTCATGCCCGGCGGTGCGGCAAATTCAGGTTGGACATCGTATCCGCCCCTTTCTGTCATTGCGACGACAGGGCAGACCTTCTGGCTCATCGGGATGGTTTTTCTTATTACCTCCTCGTTGCTCGGCTCGGTGAATTTTATCGTCACGATAATCCAGTTGCGCGCAAAGGGCCTCACATTCATGCGCTTGCCATTCTTTGTCTGGGCGCAATTCGTGACCTCATTCCTCCTATTGCTCGCGTTTCCGCCGCTCGAAGCGGCTGGCGTCTTGCAGTTGATGGATCGTCTCGCCGGATCGAGTTTCTTCATGCCGAGCGGGCTCGTAGTGACGGGTCAGGCGCTGAACGTGAGCGGCGGCGGCAGCCCGCTGCTGTGGCAACACCTTTTCTGGTTTCTCGCGCATCCTGAGGTCTATGTCCTAATCTTGCCTGCGATGGGAATTGTTGGAGAAATAATCGCGAACAATACACGCAAACCATTGTGGGGATACAAATCGATGGTGTACGCGGTGATCTTTCTCGGGTTTATGTCATTCATCGTTTGGGCCCATCATATGTTCATGACGGGGATGGGAACAATCATCAGCACATTCTTCCAGACCACAACGATGATTATTTCGATCCCTTCGATCGTAATTCTCACCGCACTCTTCATTTCTCTCTGGGGCGGGTCAATTCGATTCACGACGCCGATGCTCTTCGCCCTCGCATTTCTTCCGATGTTCGGCATCGGGGGACTGACCGGATTGCCGCTTGGATTATCGGCGACAGATATTCCTCTTCACGACACATATTATGTGATAGGGCATTTCCATTATGTGGTTGCCCCGGGAACAATCTTCGCGCTCTTTGCCGGCATTTATTATTGGTTCCCTAAAATGACGGGGAGAAAAATGAACGAAGTCCTCGGCAGGATTCATTTCTTCGGCTCACTGGTTTGCATGAACGCGATCTTCATGCCGATGTTCATCGTCGGTCTCGCGGGCGTCTCGCGTCGATTGTGGGATGGCGGCGCGCAATATGCACATGCTCAGCCGGTATTGCATTGGAATGAATTCATGTCCATGGGGGCCTGGACGCTTGGAATTTTCCAAATTCCCTTCATTATGAATATCTTCTGGAGCATTTGGAAAGGCAAGAAGGTCGAAGAGAACCACTGGGAGGCGACAACCCTGGAATGGGCAGCACCTTCGCCTCCGCCTCATGGAAATTTTCTTACAACTCCGGAAGTCTACCGTGCGCCGTACGAATACAGCGTTCCCGGACACAAGAAAGATTTTATTCCGCAGAATCAACCGATGGAGGCGTAAACCGAAATGGAAATTCCCTACACAATTAAAGCGCGGCCCGACACCGGTCTTTTTAACGCCAAGCTCGGGATATGGTTGTTTCTGGCCTCGGAGGTAATGTTATTCGGAGCGCTGTTTTCTTCGTATATCCTGCTGAGAATCGGATCCGTTGAATGGCCGCACCATGTGCTTGATGTTCCTCTTGCCACCGTGAACACTGCGGTGCTCATCACCTCGAGTATCACAATGGTGATGTCCTGGGCGTCGCTGATGATGAAGGATTTCAAGAAATACAGACTCTACATGGGAGCAACTGTTCTTCTCGGGTTCGGCTTCCTTATCATAAAGTACTTTGAGTACACGCACCATTTTCACAGCGGAGAATTACCGAGCCACAGCACATTCTTTGCAATCTATTTTACGATGACCGGCCTTCACGGACTGCACGTAATCGGCGGGATGATCGTGAATTCGTATTTCTGGGGTCCTGGAAGCAAGATGTGGAAAACGGAACCTGAGCGTTTTACGAATCGCATCGAAGTTGCCGGACTCTATTGGCACTTCGTCGATTTGGTGTGGATATTTCTCTTCCCAGTATTGTACCTACTTTAGGAGAATCTATGGAACTAACCCATGCCGAAGATGTTAAAAAGCATGTCCGTGTTTATGTCACTGTTTTCGTTGCCCTACTTGCCTTGACGATTGTGACCGTGACAATTTCGTATCTCAATCTCAGCGTCGTGCCTGCGATCATCGTCGCGTTGATCATTGCCTCAATCAAGGGGTCGCTCGTTGCGAGCTACTTCATGCATTTGATCTCTGAAAAGAAGTTGATTTTCGCGGCGCTCATTTTGACGGTGGTCTTTTTCCTCGCGTTGATTTTCATCCCACTTCTTGCAATGTCGGATAGGATACACTAATTATGTCACTCAAAGCATTCCATGTTTTTTTCATCTCCATCTCGATTCTTTTGTGTTTGACCGTGGGAGGATGGGGAATTCAATCGTTCGTCACCGGTTCGAACTCGGTCGGGATTCTGGTCGGACTATTTTTTATTCTTTTGGGATCCGCCCTCGTTGTCTATGAATTACGATTTCTTCGCAAATTCAAAAATGTGAGTTACTTATGAAAATTGCCGAAACATTCGCCACCGTCGCATTCGTTGTTGCTCTCATCGCGCTTTTCAATCCGGCATCCGCTCTCGCGTGCGGGAGCTGTTATGGTGCAGCAGATACGCCTGCAACAAACGGGATGAACTTTGCTATCCTCAGTATGCTCGGGATTACGGGTAGCGTTCTTGCTGCGTTGACATCCTTCTTTTTGTACTTGCGCAAACGCGCCAGACTGAATCTCGCGACTATCGATGATCACGAAATGAGTAACGAAAAGGGAGGCATCCAATAAATGAAGGAACTATTACATCTTCCTCTTGATGGCTCTGCACACGGATTGGCAATCGATAACATGCTTGCCGCGATTCACTGGCTCATGCTGATCCTTTTTCTCGGATGGGGAGCTTTTTTCATCTACACACTCATCCGGTTTCGTAAGAAGAAAAATCCTGTCGCCAATTATGCCGGTGTTAAGAGTCATCTCTCGAGTTATTTAGAAATTGCCGTCGCGGTCTTCGAAGCGGTGCTTCTTATCGGTTTCGCAGTGCCACTCTGGGCAAAACGTGTCAACGAATTCCCGGCGGAGAAGGACGCCACGATTGTCCGCGTGGTGGCTGAGCAATATTCCTGGAATATTCACTATCCGGGCGCCGATGGGATATTTGGAAGGACATCGATTTCGTTGATCACGGATGACAATCCGCTCGGATTGGATCGCACCGATCCGAACGCCAAGGACGATATCGCCACGGTCAATCAGATGCACGTGCCTGTGAACAAGCCGGTGATTGTCCGATTGTCATCAAAAGATGTCATTCACAGTTTCGGTGTGCCGACAATGCGGGTGAAGCAGGATGCTATTCCCGGCCAGGTTATCCCGCTTTGGTTCACGCCGACATTGACAACGGACCAGCTCGTTGCAGAAATGGCTGAGCAATTTCAGTTGAAGCCGGAAGGGACCTCGCCAAAACTATTTGAATACATCGCATTGAAAGATTTCATCGCAAAAGACAGCACGGTGGTTTTGAAGAAAGGGGACGTGTTCAGCCAGGATGTCGTGAAATCACTTCTTGATGCCGGCGTTACGCAAGTCCTGGCCGCTCCCAACGTCACTACTGAAATCGCGTGCGCCCAGTTGTGCGGTCTTGGACATTACCGCATGCGCGGCTACCTGAGCGTTGACACGAAGGAAGCGTACGATGCGTGGATGGCGGACCAGGTATCCCAATTACCGCAGGATCCGGTCGCGGCGGTAAAATGATTTTCTGGAGAATACAACTTTGAAGTACAACAAAGGATTACATCGATTTTCGTTCATCACGGTTGCGTGTACCTTCCTCCTCATCATTGCGGGCGGACTGGTTACGAGCACAGGATCGAGTCTGGCGGTTCCCGATTGGCCTCTTGCGTATGGCATGATCATGCCTCCGATGGTCGGAGGTATTTTGTATGAGCATGGGCACAGGATGCTCGCAACGTTTGTCGGGTTGTTGACGATTGTCCTTTCGGTTTGGCTATGGAAGAAGGAAGAGCGTCGCTGGTTGAAAATTCTTGGCATCGTTGCCCTCGGTGCGGTTATCACACAAGGATTGCTTGGCGGCCTCACGGTTGTTTTCCTGCTTCCGACTGCAATTTCGGTGTCACATGCGACTCTTGCACAGACTTTTTTTGCGATTGTCGCGTCGATTGCGCTATTCACATCGCGATGGTGGCAATCGGACTATCCCAGATTGGCATCAGAAGGCAGCTTGGCGACGCTCCGGCTTTCATTCTTAACGACCCTTGCAGTCTTCGTTCAATTGATCTTTGGAGCGCTGATGCGCCATACAGGCTCAGGCCTCGTGGTTCCCGATTTTCCGATGGCGTACGGACAGCTTTTTCCATCTCTTGGCGCCGAATCACTCGCCCGGTATAATCACGACCTCATCTATTCTGATATTCGGCTTTTTGCCGATGGCGCGGTGACATCGTCCCAAATTGTCATCCACATGCTACATCGGATTTGGGCGGTTGTGGTTGCCGTTCTGATTGTCGCGCTGTCAGCAAATCTGTTAAGGCCATCGAACCTGACTTCTCGGATTAAACGTTTTGCTTATGCTCTTCCTTTTTTGTTGATCATTCAGATTACACTCGGAGCATACACAGTTCTATCGCGGAAAGCAGTTGAGGTCACCACAGCCCACGTTGCGACCGGCGCTCTTATCTTGGCAACCTGTCTTCTCGTTTTTCTACATCTTGTAAGAGTTTATCAAGTCCGCTTTAAGAAGTTCTCATTTGTTTATTCCACTGAAAGAGCGATTGCATGATTGGTGATGCCGAAGCCGTAGCCGTAGCAGCTTTTCCTTATCCACGGTCCACCTGGAAATCTATCGCGGATTACATAGAATTGATGAAGCCGGAATTGACATCGCTTTCCGTATTGACGGCGCTCTGTGCGTTTTATGTCGCTCACACCGGGATCTGGAGTTCAATAGATACCTGGTTAGTGACGAACCTCGCTCTCGGAACAACCCTCGTCGGCGGGGGCGCTGGTGCTCTCAATCAATACCTTGAACGAAAATATGATGGAATGATGAAAAGAACCGAGAAACGGCCGCTCCCTTCCGGCAGGCTGACTCCGGAAGCTGTCCTCTTTTTCGGAATTTTCATTTCGAGTGCAGGCCTTGTGGAGTTGACGTTTCTCGTGAATGGTCTCACCGGATTTCTTGCCGTTGTCACTTTGACGACCTATTTATTTCTGTATACTCCGTTGAAGCGGATTTCGCCGATCGCGACGACCATCGGCGGGATTCCTGGAGCATTGCCGCCGATGATGGGGTGGGCGGCCGCGCGAAATGGAATTTCATACGAAGTGATTGTATTTTTCGCGATTCTCTTTTTGTGGCAAATGCCCCACTTTTTTTCATTGGCGTGGTTGTACAAGAAAGATTACGCGCGCGCCGGCTACAAATTGCTGACCGTCGAGGATGAGTCCGGCACAAAAACATCGCGCCACATTCTGGCGAATTGTGCGGCGCTTATCCCGATTAGCCTGATTCCGTCCGTACTCGGAATGACTTCCACCGTGTACTTCATAGGCACATTGGTAGCGGGGATCGCCTTTTTGTTTTTTGGAATCATGTTCGCGGTTTCATTCTTCTCGACAGAGGGCGACAAGCTCGCGCGGACGAACTTTTTTGCCCGCCGCCTTTTTTTCGCTTCGCTGGTTTACCTTCCCGTGATTCTCTTCCTAATGGTGATCGACAAGAGATAGGTTGCGAAAAAGCTATCCGATTGCTATCAGCAATCGGATAGCTACGAATTGTTAGCAGCGCTATCTTTTCGTATATTGTATATGATTTTCTCTCATTTTCTCTATGAATGAATCTATAGTCATCGTTTCGGATTTAACACACGACTACGCGGAACGCCGCGCCCTGGATAACGTCTCCCTCGCTATCGCCAAAAATGAGATTTTCGGTTTCCTCGGGCCAAATGGCGGTGGGAAGACGACAATGTTCAAGATACTCTCCACTGCGATAACGCCGACAAGCGGCCGCGCTGAAGTGTGCGGGTACGATGTTGTCAAACGTTCATCCGAAGTGCGAAGGCATATTGGCGTCGTGTTTCAATCGCCGAGCCTCGATGTCAAGTTGACTGTGAGGGAGAATCTGCGATTTCACGGACTTCTTCACGGATTGCATGGAACGACGGCCTCGCAAAGAATTGACGACGTGCTGATCCATCTGAAGCTCGTCGACCGAGCGCATGATACCGTGGAGATGCTTTCCGGGGGCTTGCAACGGCGAGTCGAAATTGGAAAAGGCTTGCTTCATCGTCCTGATGTTCTCATTCTTGATGAACCGAGCACGGGACTCGACCCGGGGGCGCGGCGAGATCTGTGGGACTATCTGCTTCAGCTCCGCAAGGAGACCGGGGTTACGGTTGTCGTCACTTCTCATATATTGGATGAAGCCGAACATTGCGACCGCCTCGTGATTCTCGACAAAGGAAAACTTGTCGCTATCGGAACGCCGGATAAGTTGAAACGAGAGGTCGGCGGCGAGGTCATTTCAATTGTAGCGAAAGATCCTGCTGAGGCGCGCATCTTGCTGAAAAGGAAATTCAAGCTGGCATCGACAATCGTGGAGAACACAATTCGCGTCGAAAAGAACAACGGGCATCAATTTGTTCCGAAGATTGTGGAGGCCTTCCCGGGTAAAATCGAAGCCATCTCTGTGGGAAAACCGACGCTCGAAGACGTCTTCATTCATCACACAGGACACAGAATGCGAAATGAAGAATCGAGCGGGGTGGATACGTAGTGCTGCTCCGAAAAATAAATATTGTGCTTTGAAATGTCTTGTCATCCTTCGACGCAGCCGCGACGGTCATCCTGAGCAAGCAGAGCGCGTCGTCAACGACCCGATGGGTCGTCGACCCGTCGGGAAGGAGGCCGTCGCGGCTTTGCTCAGGATGAGCACCATGATAAGAATGCAAGATTGTTTAATTGTCGCGGTACTAGCAACGGGGAGCCTGGAAAGAGAAAAGTATTAATCAAATATCCAACAGCAACCCATTAATCCGAAATAGAAACCAATGAACATCACCACAGAAATCGTATTGCCGACATACTCGCTCTGGATGAGGGAGTTGATCCGCTTTTTTCGTCAGAGGAGCAGGATGATTGGCGTGATTGGTTCGCCGATATTGTTCTGGTTCTTCATCGGTTCCGGGCTGGGGAGTTCTTTTCGGATGAGTTCGCCGAAGGGAGATACAAGTTATCTTGAATACTTTTTCCCGGGCACGCTCCTCCTCATTATGCTGTTCACTGCGATTTTCTCGACGATCTCGATCATTGAAGATAGGAAAGAGGGCTTCCTGCAATCGGTTCTGGTGGCGCCGATTTCCGGCGCCGGAATTGCACTAGGGAAGATATTTGGCGGCACAACTCTCGCGGTCATTCAAGCGATTATTTTTCTTGCCTTCGCGCCCCTCATCGGCTTTCAATTTAGCGTTCTGGAATTCCTTTCCCTTATCGTGTTGCTTTTCGTTATCGCCTTCGGACTAACCGGCCTCGGCTTCCTGATCGCCTGGCGGATGGAGTCGACACAGGGGTTTCACGCTATCATGAATTTGTTTCTGATCCCGCTCTGGTTGCTTTCGGGTTCCTTGTTTCCGATGGAAGGGGCCCCGGGATGGCTGCGAGGAATTATGTCTATCAATCCCCTTACCTATTCCGTTTCTGCCACAAGGCTGATGTTATATCATCAGGCTCGCATCGAACACCCGGGGTTCATTTTTTCAGTGTGCGTCATTCTCTCATTTTGTGCTATTGTATTTATCGGGTCAATGCTCTCCGTAAGAAAGAAATCAATATGAAGTTATCGACCGGTCATATTTCGTTCCGCACTTTTTTTCTTTGGGGATTACTCGGGTTTGTGATTGCTGCCACCATATTTTCCTTTCTCTACACCGAGATAATATCTCCCGCCAAAAGCTCTCTGCCGCGTACTGGAATAGTTCCAGAAATCACTCTTACAGAGCGTAGCGGCCGGAAACTCCCGCTCTCCGATCTGAAAGGGAAGGTGTGGATCGCCGATTTCATCTTCACAAACTGCGGCGGCAGTTGCCCCATCATGACCAGCACAATGGCGAGCTTTCAAGAACAGATTAAGAATGTGAACAATATTGTTCTTGTTTCGTTCACCGTCGATCCTGAACGCGATTCTCCTCAAGCCCTCAGCGAATATGCGGAACTCTACAAGGCGTCTCCTTCTCGATGGCTCTTCCTGACAGGGGAGAAGAAGAAACTGAATTACCTGACGCGCGATTGCTTTCATCTTGCCGTTGCAGCTGATTCCGGATCGACCGTCGAACCAATCGTTCACAGTACGCTATTTGTTCTGGTCGATAAGCAGGGAGTCATCCGTGGATATTACGACTCAACTGACGAAAACGCGCTCGAGAAGATTGTCGCAGATGCCCGCGGATTGGCATCTGAAAAGAATTGAAGACTATCTCAAAAACGCTCTGTCATCCGCCCTTCGACGCTCCCGAGTTCGTCGGTCGACGACTCGACTCGTCGAGGTCTATCGACCCGTCGGGTCGTTCTACGAATCTACGATTCGTAGAATCGTAGATAGACGACTCGTCGAGGATTGCTCAGGGTGAACAGGTTCCGTGTTCATCCTGAGGTGAGCGAAGCGAACGCATCGTCCACGACCCGATGGGTCGTAGACCCGTAGGGAAGGATTGATTGGAATGATTTTGAAATAGCTTATAGTCAACTACTCCATCCGAATCGCTGAGAGTGGTGATGGACTTGTCTTTTCTGCCAACCGTGAACGCTTTCTTGAATGGACTGACCGGCGCATTGCTGTTAGTTGGTTATTTTTTTATTCGAAAAGGGAACCGATCCATACACAAAAGAGTGATGCTGACTGCTTTCTCAACCTCAATCTTGTTCTTAATCTCCTACCTTTACTATCACGCTCACGTCGGATCCATCCCCTTCAAAGGAACAGGCGTGGCGCGTCCCGTTTACTTTACAATTCTCGTCTCACATTCGATTCTTGCGGCAGTAATTGTGCCCATGGCAATCGTCACGCTATCTCGCGCATTGTCATCCCGATTTGACAAACACAAAAAACTCGCTCGCTGGACGCTCCCAATTTGGCTTTACGTGTCGGTGACAGGAGTGACAGTATATGTGATGCTGTATCATCTGTGAAGAACAGACTTAGGTGGACTGAGGGGCCGGAAATGAAAAAGGCTGGTCCCGACGTGGTCGGGATCAGCCTTTGTATTGTACGAGCGGTGATGGCGCCGGAGAGATCCGGCCGGTTAACCGATATGCAATACAATTTCCGTCAATAGTCTTGTAAAATTGTGCTTCACTCTGTTGGCGACTTCAGTGACCTCGGCATGGTTTAGCTTGTTACTGCTTAATCCGGTCGCCAAATTGGTGACGCAGGAAATTCCAAGCACCTCCATTCCATAATTCGCGGCGACGATTACCTCGGGAACGGTGGACATACCGACGGCATCTGCGCCGAAGTTTGCCATCATGCGGATCTCCGCTGCCGATTCGTACATCGGCCCCTTCGTCCAACAATAGACTCCTTCCTTAAACGGAATGTTGTTTTCGAGCGCAATCGATTGTGCCTTTAAAAGCAATTCATGACTGAATGGGGATCGCCCTCTACCGGTCTCGTTCGTTTTCCTTCCGATGAGAGGACTTTCAAATGTTGCATTGATGTAATCTTTTATGAACATCAAATCGCCAGGCGAAAGCTGTGGGTTAATTCCCCCGGCGGCGTTAGTCACAATGATTGTTTTGATGCCGATACGATGTGCGACTTCGATGGGATAGACGACGATATCGTTGTCGTTACTTTCATACAAATGAATCCGACCTTGAAACACCATCAGATCGGCCGATGTGCCACTCCCCGATCGGATTTTGCCGAAGAGAATCTTACCGGCATGACCTTCAACTGATGAAATTGGGTAATGCGGAATGTTTTTTGTGTCGATCGAAATCTTGCCGATGAGTTGGTTGCCGAAATCCCCGAGGCCCGAACCAAGCACAACGCTGATTGTAGGCTGCGTCGATATTTTTGATTTGATGTATTCGACGGAAGCGTTGATATGCGATTGATAATCGACGTTCATCTTATGAGCCTACCAAGATGCCGGCAATAGTTGCGGTCATTAAAGTGGCCAAACTCCCACCAAGCACGGCGCGGAGTCCGAGGGAGGCGATGTCTTTCTTCCGCTCAGGCGCGAGGGGGCCGATTCCGCCGATCTGAATCGCGATGGAGGAAAAATTCGCAAAACCGCAAAGAGCATAGGTTGCCATCATCACTCCCTTTTCACTCATTGCATTTGCTTTTAGAAGGGAAGCGAGATCGAGATATGCGACGAATTCATTAAGGACAATCTTTGTTCCGAACAAGCTGCCGAAGTGCATGGCATCCGCCCATGGAACGCCGATGCCAACCGCAAGATATCGCAAGACAAGTCCGAAAATGAGTTGCAGTGAAAGGGGCGCTCCATAATTCGCCTGTAACATTCCGTTCACGTGAAGAAGGTCGCCGACGGCAAGAAAGAGGTAATTGAAGAGGGCAATGAGCGCGATGAAGGCGAGAAGCATGCCGGCGACGTTGAGCGACAATTGCAGTCCATCTCCTGCGCCGGTTGCAGCGGCCTCAATCACGTTGGATGCATTTTTTGGAATGTCGAGTTTCACGGTCCCCCTCGTAACCGGCTCGCCTACCTCGGGATAAATTATTTTTGAAATCGCAAGCGAGGCGGGAGCCGCCATCGTGCTTGCGGCGAGTAACTGCACCGCAAATTTTAATTGTGCCTCCGCCAATGGAATATGGTGCGCCTCGGCAAACGACTGTCCCAGCATTTGAATGTACCCTGCCATGACGCCGCCGGCGATCGTTGCCATTCCACCGACCATAATGGTGAGGATTTCTGAATTTGTCATTTTCCCTATATACGGACGAATGAACAACGGTGCTTCCGTCTGTCCGACGAAGATATTTGCCGTATTGGAAAGGGATTCAGCTCCGCTCGTTCCCATCGACTTTGCCATGACCCATGCCATACCCTTCACAACCAATTGAAGTATCCCCAGATAGTACAGAATCGAAGTAAGTGACGATACGAAAATGATTGTGGGGAGGACTTGAAATGCAAAAAAGAAGCCAATGCTATCGGGACCAGAATTGATCGCGAGTTTCCCAAAAACGAACTCCGACCCCTTCGTCGTGAATCCGAGCAGGCTTACTACAGCGCCGCCAAGCCAGTCCACGCTGTCCTTCAACCATCCAAGCGGAAAGAACCATGAACGAAGCGTCTCGCTATGAATGATCAGGATGGCAAAACCGAGCTGTATACCCAAGCCGGTGGCCACCAGACGCCAATTTACTCTCCTCTTATTGTTCGAAAAAAGAAAGGCGATTCCAATCAGCAGGATGATTCCTAGAATTCCACGAAGCACGGAGATCATATCCATCGTTTATCTCTTCTTCATTTAGTGAAAAAGCTACGAGCTATTCTTTGGGAGGTCTGAAACAGAGACGGCAGCGCGCCTCGTAGAGATCTTTCGCGCCGACCACGACGCGTTCGTGAGAATCGGATGTTCGCTGGGTACGGTCTGCCGGGTTTCCACATACGACACAGATGGCGAGCGTCTTGGTGATGTACTCGGCAACGGCAAGAAGCTGCGGCATTGGCTCGAAAGGCTTGCCTCGATAATCTTGGTCAAGCCCCGCGACGATAACTCGCTTACCTTCATTCGCCAGTTGCTCGCAGACGTCAACAATTTTCGCACTGAAGAATTGTCCTTCATCCACGCCGATGACCTGCGCTTCGGAGGAAAGCGCTAGAATCTCTTCGGCTGTTTCAACGACTGTAGAAATGAGCGATTGTTCGCTATGCGAGACTATGTGATTCGAGCTGTACCGATTGTCTATGCGGGGTTTGAAGATTATCACTTTCTGTCGGGCGATCTGTGCGCGCCGCATCCGGCGAATTAATTCCTCAGTCTTGCCGCTGAACATACATCCGGCGATGACTTCGATCCATCCTGTGTTTTTCGGGTTGGAATGAAGGGTTGTTTCCATTAAGGGGAGTGGATTCTGGTGATATTGACGGTGATTTCCGTGAAAAATATAGAAAAATGGACTCGGAAAAGCAAGGGAAGGCTGGTGCCTCATCTTGGAGGACTTGCAGCAGTGAACCAGCTATCCGATTGCTGCGAGCAATCGGATAGCTCGAAACTGCACCACTGCCAAGGAAGGCGTTCGATGTGTTGTGTCTCTGTTGTCCTTGAAGAGGGAGAGTCTCGTTGGTGAACTCCATTTTCTCGTTAAGCACCACCCCTTAGTCTCCTCCTCAATGAGGAAGGGCAGGCCCGGCCTGTCCGCTCAACGAGTCGTCTACGACCCTAAGGGTCGGTAGAGCTCAACGAGTCGAGTCGTCGACCGTAGGGAGTCTTCGACCGTCTTTTTGGCGGACCTGTCCGCCGTCTTTTTGGCGGAAGCGCCAGGGGTGGTGGCAAACAATCCCGCTAGAAGTGTCTCACTTTCCTTGGGACACGGAGAGCTTCATTGTTGGCTCCCATCGGCAAGCTTACTGTAGTGTAATTTTTGTGATTTCCGGCGGGCAATTCACACGGAAGGGGACACCGACGGTTCCGATCCCCCGTGTAACATACATTTGGGCATTGTTAAATTTATAGAGTCCCCAAACGTATTTGGAAAATAACGTCGCCGGCGAGATGTACGTGTTGCCGATCTTCGCAAAAACAACCTGCCCACCGTGTGTATGTCCGGCGAGGGTTAGGTCGATGTTATGTCCGGCGATCGTCTCGAGAAAGTACGGTTTGTGGCAGAGTAGGATCTTTGGGTTGGAATTCTGGACCGATGATAGCGCGCGGGCAAGATATGTTTCGGGTTTGCCGCTCATCGGAATATCGTCGACCCCAATCACGTTAATGAATGAATTTCCTTTGTGAATCTTGACTGCACCGTCCCGCAAAAGCTTGACGCCGCAAGCATCGACTTCTTTTGCCACAACATCCACATCGGCAAAGTAATCGTGGTTGCCAAGACAGCCGTAGATTCCGTACGGCGCACGTAGGGCGGAAAACGCTTCCGCGAATGGATAGACTTCCTCAGTCTGACTGTTGACGAAATCCCCCGGTACGAAAATTATATCGGTTTTCAGATTATTGAGGGCGGCAACATAGTCATCCATCTCCGGCTTTGTCATGAACACGCTGGAATGAATGTCGCTCATCAATCCAACAGTGAATCCCTTGAATTCATCCGGCAGATTAGCGATTTGCACGGTCTTTTCAATGATGTCATATTCGTCTCGGTCGATTACTCCTTTTGCAGCGCCGATAAAGGAATATGCAGACAACGCCACTGCGCCTGTTTTCAAGAAGACACGACGCGACTTGTCAAAATGTTCGTATCCCGGTGTCGATTTCATTGCAATAATTTTTCGCTGAAGTGGATGATTGAGTTTTCCTAGCTGATAGATCATGTCAAAGGGAAGTTTGAGAATTCTCAGAATTCCCAGCGCCAAAAAAATAAAAAAAGTCGCACCATGCCACACATAAAAAGGCAAAACGGCCGCGTAGAGAAAAGGCTTCGAGAACTCAGTCAAGAAGACGCGATGAAAGAGGAGAACCAGGAGCGGCGCGTTGAACAGAAGGAAAAGAAACGACACAAGGCGCGAAGTCCACGGAGGGATTTTTCCATTGCTCTTGATCGACGAAAGGGAGCGCTTGTGCAAATACCATTGAATTAGTGTAACCAATATTTGAAAAATGAAAAATCCCGTCGTTCGGTTCATCGATATCCGATGTTGGTGAATGCCCCATAAATCCCTGCGAGAATACGTATGATCTTAGAGCGGGGGACTTTGAATAGATTGACGTTCTTTTGCAAAAGGGATTGTATAATATAACGATTTTCCCAGAAATTTGATGCATTCATCTCTATAAGGTAATGCCGCATTTGCAGCGGGCAAGAAACTGTCCGATTGCTGAGAGCAATCGGATAGCTCGAAACTGTACCGCTGCCCTCTATGAAGAATCACCGATTTCATTGATTCTATTGAATAACAACCCGACGAAACCTATAATTCCGATCCCGAAAATAATCCTTGATTTTCGGGGACGGTTTTGCTATTTTTGTTTCAGTTCAGACGCCCAAAGACACGGGCTTTTTTGGTTTGAGAGGAGTAAGATATTATGTATTCGTTCCTGTTAGCAATTGAGATCATTGTCAGTATTCTTCTAATAATAGTAATTCTGATGCAAAACAGTAAGGGGGGAGGTCTGGCAGGTTCTTTGGGAGGCGGAAATTTTGGGACAGTATTTGGTGTGCGACGCACCGCAGATTTTCTGACACGTGCTACAACAATACTGGCAACAACGTTCATAGCCCTGGCTTTGATCATCAACATCTTCTACTTACCTGGAAAAGGTGCTTCATCCAAGGAAAGCGTGATCCAGAGCGGCCAGACAACTGTGCCGCCGGCACAATTGCCACCGCAAACTCAACCATCGCCCACAAATTCGCCCCAAAAATAGGCCTTAGGTTGTCCAAGCACCCATGGCTCAATTGGTAGAGCAACTGACTCTTAATCAGTGGGTTCCAGGTTCGAGTCCTGGTGGGTGCACAGAAAAATGTCCGCAAAAGCGGACTTTTTTTATAAATAGGCCGATAATTCACCCATCGACTAGTCTTTTTTGCCGGATTGACCGTTTTTCTCGCTAATTGGCTGTTTTCTTCTTGACAAATCTAAAAATTCTGTTATATTACTGCCAATTACACGATAGTATGCAAGCAGTATTTAAGTTGTTTGCGGTAATTTCTTCTAGAACGTAATGCTGGTTTTTGGGATTGTGCCGCAGGGTATTCTAAAAACTCATACACTCACAATGCGCAGACAAACATTATGCACTCCCGGTCCAATTATCTTTTTGTAATTGGTTTCATCGTCATTTCCAGTGTTTTACTCCCCGTTGTAGCCGGAGCCCAGCAGCAACCCCAAGATCAAGCAGCACTCGCAACAAAAATTCCTGTTACGGAGAACTCCGCCCTTATCTCAATATTCCCAAAATTTGAAATAGCGGTCGATACTGCACTCGCATCAATGTCACAAGCAGCCCGGGAAGTCAGCCCTAGCATCAGAACCTTGTTGGTGTACAAATTGAAAGTGCGATGGCCGTTTAAGGAGGAATTGCGGTATTCGGAAATTCAGTTCCTCTCCAGCTACTTTGAACAGAAGTTGAAGAATGCTCTCACCCGCGATCGGAGATTTGCAGCAGTGGGGGCACAGGATCTAAAGACCCTTTCATTTAAAGCGACCGACAGTTCTCTTCAAGTGAAGAATACGTACTCAGAAGATGAAATCCGCAACTATGCAAGAGCCCATAGTGTCGACGGCATTGTGTCTGCAGATGTTTTGATTTCTTCGAATCAGATCCTAATGTTTGTTAGCATCAATGATCTGAATGGTGTGACGGTATGGAGCAAGGAATTGAAAGCGGAATACCGGGTTCTCCCCACCGATCCCGCAGCGGAACTTGCCAACCAATATGCGCTGAAAAGAAAAACCGGATTGATCGAAAATTATTTAACTGTTGGATTCCAACTTGGGACACCCTACAGGTTGGGTCAAAAAGATTCTGCGGGGAGTGTCGGCTTTTATTCGGTAGGATATCGCCTCAACGAAATGGCGACCATTTTGGATTTTCTCAAATTCTATATCGATTCACGATTGATCGGCACCTCGAAACTTGGGCTTATGGGAATAATTGTACAGCCGGGATTTTCTTTCGAAATCATCGGCGATGAACAAATCGGTCCGGGGATATTAATGCTTGACCTTGGAGGTGGCTTCGACCTCTCGTTCAAGAATGGGGGAATTGCCGAATCCTACTACGGGGGATTATCGTTGCGTTTGAGCAGAAACGTCGGGATAACAGGATTCTATAACGGCATTGCAATCAAGGATAGCTTCGACAGTTATGACTTAGGTGGTCCGGTGTACGGAATGCAAGTGAACTTCGTTTTATAACAGAGATCAGGATTACACAATGAATAGATTGTTAGGTATTCTGGTCGTTGGCGGGTTGATGTCAACGTACTGTTTATCGCAGGATAACGCGGCGGCGACAGACACAACCGTTCGATCGGAAGCAAAGCCCTCCAACACGCAACAACAGAAAGAAAGTTATCAGCAGAGAGAGAGTGGCACGCCATCGGCCCCGGCATCGGTGAAGTTGAATACGCCTACGCTTAACATGGACGTGTTGCTCGACCTCTACAACAAAGACATCGATTTTACGATTGACTATTCGGGTCAAGCCTTGAAGCAGCCCAGACAAGGTACGGCGGGAGAGGGTGAGGAGGGAAAACCTCAGACGGCTAAACAGAAGAAGCGGGCAGCAGAAGTGACCGAAGATCTGTTGAAACCGCGTGAAGAGGACCTTTCCACCGATATCCAAGATATTGTCGACACGTCAAGGGCAAGAAAGAAGCAAGCGAAGCAGGGGACCTATACAAAGGAGGACGCTGACTATAATAAAGCGCTCTTCAACCTTCAAGAAGCTCAGAAACTTTTCTCGGAACGGCGTTACCCGCAGGCTCTTGTGGAAATAAATAAGTCCGTCGATTCGGCCCCGAACATGGCGTTGGCTTATGCAGTGCGCGGATCCATTTATTATATGTTGAGGCAATTTCAAGAAGCGAAATCAAGTTGGGAAAAGGCGCTCGAGCTTGACCCATCAATGGACAATGTGAGAGCAATTCTCTATCGAATGTAATTAATTGAAAGGTCCACAATGAATTCAACCTTTATCGGATATATTCTTTTCGGGATCGGTGCTTACATCCTCCTGATTATCGGTCAGGACACGGCGACGGTCGAGGCATTACAAAAAGGATATGTTCCAGAGTCCATGATCAATTACATTCATATCCCGGGAATTATCTTTGTCGTTCTGGGAGTAAGCTCATCGATGCTCATCAGCTACAATTTCAGAGAGTTGATCGGAGCCGCTCGAGCCTTGTATTTCGTGTACATCAAGAACAAAATCAATTTTTCTATCTATCTGGACGCGATCAAGGATATCGCTCAGTACTCCAACACGCACGACATCGAATCGCTCGAGGAATATGCGAACCAAATCAAGTATCCATTCCTTCGAGACGGGGTTCTCATGCTCGTGAACGGCTATAAGAAGGAAGAGGTGAAGGAGATTCTCGTCTCACGCATTGAGAATGAAGCGCAACGAGAGCTGACCGATGTGAATATCTTTAAAGCTGCGGCACGCTACTCACCGGGCTATGGCATGTTGGGAACAACAGTCGGTTTGATCCAGATGTTTTCAACGAAGATCGATGCCGCTGCAGGATTTGGACCGATCCTGCAGGCTTTGGCGGTGGCCTTCACGACAACACTCTACGGATTGTTACTTTCCAATTTTATTTTTGCACCATTCGCCGATAAGATCGAGAAACGGACGGACGAAGAGGCTCTCCTGAAGACCATGATCATCGAAGGATTATGCCTCATAGTCGACAAGAAGCATCCTATATTCATCCAAGATAAATTAGGATCATATGTTCCCCAAAGCCGGGCACTGGCTGTTCCGGCGGTGACGCAACTTTCGACTGAAGGCGGAGGCTAAGAACAATGAGGGCGCCACGACAAAAAAAGCAGGAAGAACAGCACTGGCAAGTAAGCTACATCGATTTGCTCACTGCATTGCTTGCGACATTTACGCTGCTCCTCTCGTTGTCAGTTCCTGATCAATCCAAATTGGACAGTTTGGCGTCTTCAGTCTCGGAGGCCGCGAAACAACAAGCGAACCTGGGGAGTCTATCGAAGGAGTTGATGGCGACGATAGAAAAGAACGCTTCGCTCAAAGGGCAGATCAACGTCGTCATGACCGATGCAGGCATCGAACTTCGCTTCGGAAGCAATTTGCTTTTCCCGCCGGGCAAAGCGGCATTGCGTGCGGAAGGCTATGACGCGATCTACAGCATCGGCAAAATACTCGGCTATTTCGTCAAGGCGCGTAACGCGTTTATCGCCGTCGAGGGACATACGGACGACACACCCCTTAGGACAACGACTGAATTTCGCTCCAACTGGGAATTGTCCTCGACCCGGGCAACAGAGGTCGTTCACTATTTGCAGGATACTGTCATGATCGAGGGGAAGCGGCTTTCGAGCACCGGGTTTTCCGATGCACGCCCGCAAACTAGGGAGAAAGACCCGGCAACAGGCCAATTTACGGATCGGGCGCGCAACGATAATCGGCGCGTGGTTATTCGGATCTACTACCATCGTGAGGTCTAGCGGATGAAATTGTTATCAAAAACATTCTCGGGAAAATTATGAAAACTCGATTCGGAAGTGTGGTTCTTCTCCTTGTGGTAGTCTTTCAGGCACAGCTCTTTGCCGTGGACCTCGAACTCGAAAAGAAAAAGATGGAGCGGGATCTCGAAGATCGCACTTCCACGGAAATCCGCCGTTATTTTTCAGATCTTAATTTCCTTGTCACTGCCGAAGTAACTCTTGTCGATTTAACTCCTCCTGTGAAGAAAGACAGAGGCGACAATAAGGATTTTCTCCTTCCCGGAGTTTCCGGTTTTCAGGCCGAGACTCAACGTTCGGAGGAATCGGCAAAACCTCAAATCGGTATTGAATCCATCGTCATCAAATTGTTGATTGACAAGAATAGGACGATGGAAGAAAAGGACTTGCTCACAAACATCACGTTCTATACCGGCAAGCTCAATAAGGTTCGAGGAGACAGAGTTGATATCCAGGAAATGTCTTTTCCGGCAAGCACGCTGCAGGTCCAGCGGGAGCAACAGAGAGCAGAACAGGAAAAGCGCATTCAGGAACTGGAGAAGGCGAAACAGGATGCCGATCTCCGCGCGGCCCAACAACAAAAGGCCCAACCAGATCAGCTCACGCCGGCGAAACAACCTGAAAGTTTTCTGAGCCCCACAACAATGTTGTTATTGGGTCTTGGTCTGTTATTGCTGATTATTATCGTCGTACTGCTGGCACGGGGAAGGAAGCAAAGTACCCCGGAAGCACAACAACCGCCGGCGCAGATGATGCCAGCGCAGCAGGGAATTCAGGGGGCGGAAGGCCAGGGGCAATCAGGTCTTCAGCAAGCCGTGATCGAACAGAATACAGAATTCCAAGAAGCGATGGAAGTCGATAAGGTGCGTCATAATCTCATTGCGACATGCGCCGGCGAATCCGACTTAACGTCGAACGTCATCCGAGACATGATCGCGGATGCCACTCAGAAAGAACGACTCATGTTGGTGATATCGCAACTTGGGAATAGTCTTCTGCAGGTCATGAGAGACTATTTTTCCATCGACGAGATGAAAGTGCTTCAGGAGTTATCCCTTGAAAAGCAGGAAAAAACGCCGATGGAAATCCGGGAGGCGCTCGCATCATTCCAGAACCAGCTTGCGATAAAGCGATTCTCCCAGGCCCGAAACACAAAGCAAAATCCATTTGCATTCCTTGAAAAACT
Source organism: Bacteroidota bacterium (assembly GCA_020052095.1). Lineage (GTDB taxonomy): Bacteria > Bacteroidota > Ignavibacteria > UBA10030 > UBA8401 > JAGVPT01. The sequence goes on from JAGVPT010000185.1 coordinate 34,570, forward strand.
TTCGGAACCGCAGCTATATCTGTTAATGAAAGACGAACCGCCCGGAATCATTGCAATCATCTTGTCGCAGCTCAGTACGCCGATCGCAAGCTCTATGCTTAAGAACCTCCCGTCAATGCAGCAGGGAGAGGTCGCGTTGGAATTGGGCAAACTGCGTCGCCTGACCTCGGATACGTACGTTTCCGTCGCAAAGCAGCTCGCGGGGAAGGCAGCGACCATTCCGGTGATCAACAACGTTCAAGTGCAGGGGACTGATCTCTTGCTCGACATCTTTGACAATATTGACGAAACGGCAGAGTCGTCAATCATCGAATTCATTAAGGTGGTTAATCTTGATTTGTATCGGGAAATAACGAGTCAGCGCGTTTCCTTTAGTGCAATCAATCAGTTGGATGAAAGACTTCTCCGTCAGATTGTGAAAGATATCTCTGGGGATGAGATGGCAATCGCTCTGAAGAATGCGCCGAAGGAAATCAGTGAACGCTTCTTCTCCGTCCTGCCGTCAAAGTCGAGAATTATTTTGGAAGACCGGCTGACATCTATGAAGAGCGTCTCTCCGGACGACGAATTGAAGGCACGCCGGCGAATTACACGAATGGTGCGGACGTATATGAAGTCTGGCGGCGCGTCTCTGGCCGCGGCCCCGGCAGCAGAGGGAACGGGAGAAGAGGCTAAGGAAGAGCAGCTTCAGTGATTCGTGTGCGTTATGTCTACAAAGAAAGAGCACCTTGGGAAAGGTGCTCTTTCTTTTTCTATGTGAAGTTATTTTCTCGTTTGTTCTGTTGAATAAGATGAGTATGGAAACAGTTGAGTCATATGTCGGGACGGAATTGCACCGATTAACGCTCCACCCCCGGTACGAAGAACTGGGCGTTCCATTCATGGAATACGATGGTTGGCTTTTGCCGCGTAAATTCCGGGACCTCGGTGAAGAAGTGGCGCTGCTCGAAGATGGAAGGGGGTACATCGATTTTTCTGACCACGGATTCCTTAGAATGGAGGGGAACGACGCAGTCGACTTACTTCATCGGATATCCACGAATGATTTTCGCAGCTTTAAAGAAGGCAGCGCTGTGCAAACAGTTCTGTTGAGTGAAAAAGGGCGGCTCGTCGATTCTATCGTCATCCTTCATCGGAACGATCATCTTCTGGTGATTACAAGCCGCGGTGCACATCAACACGTTGCGCAATGGATTGAGAAATTCATAATTATGGAGGATGTAAAACTGTCCAATGAGACGGGTCGTCATCTTCTTTTCTTCCATTGCACGCCACACCATGGACATCATGCCCCGGTATCAAATGGAGCGAAGCTCTATACCTTCAGAACGAAGTATTTTGACCTTGACAGCACATTCTATATTGGCGAGGTTGCCTCATCGATTAGGGCCGTGGTCGAATCCGCGGCACTGGTTCAAGTTGGAAACGAGGCCTATGAATTGTTCCGCATTCGCAAGGGGATCTCAGCGTACGGTAAGGAAATCATCGCTGAGTACAATCCTCTTGAATTGGGTTTGAGGGGACAAATGAGCTTTGCAAAAGGATGTTACATCGGTCAAGAAGTAATAGCTCGACTTGATACCTACAAAAAAGTGCAGAAGAAATTATGCCGTGTTCATATTGATAAGATTCTCCCTTCGAACAGAGAATATCGGTTTTTTGCAGACGATAAGGAGGCAGGGAGTCTAACGAGCCACGTCCCGAACATCGGAGGAGAATCTGGTTCAATGGGACTTGCGATGGTGAAGAGTGTTTTCGCAAGCGCCGGAGCGCGATTTCTTCTTGACCGTCATGGTTCTGTTTTGACTATTGAAGACTTTGCTGAGAACGTACGGTAACGTGAATGGAAACAATCACAATTACTACCGAGTCCAAAAAGGAGCGATACGAGGAATTGCTTCCACAGATATCGGCCCTCCTCGCTGATGAAAGCGATCTCATTGCCAATTTGGCGAATGTGAGCGCAGCGCTGAAAACGGCATTTAGTCATTATTCATGGGTGGGCTTTTATCTTCTGAAGAATGATGAACTGGTGCTAGGCCCATTTCAAGGGAAAGTCGCATGCGTTCGCATTGCATTGGGCAAAGGAGTATGTGGTACTGCAGCCATGCGAAGGGAGACAGTTGTTGTCCAGGATGTGACAGAATTTCCGGGGCACATTGCCTGCGATTCAGACTCACGCTCGGAAATCGTCGTCCCAATGGTTCGAGGGATGTATCTTTGCGGTGTTATTGACGTCGATAGCTATGAGCGTGACTCGTTTGATGAAACTGATCGAACGTACCTGGAAAAAATCGCAGAGATCGTGAGCGAAAAATTCTGATCAGTCAAGTTAATACGTCACGATGAAAACGCCCAAAAGGAATGCTGGCCCAATACGAGCCTATAAAAACCTCGGATTTCTTAACAGCAAAGATGCAAGGCCGATTCGGATTCTGTCAGAATTTCTGGAACCTCTGAGCAGGTTCAAATACTATGGAATAAAGGACATCATTGTGTTCTTCGGCTCGGCGAGGATCAAATCGCGGGCGGTTTGCAAAAAGCAACTAGCGCAAGTGCGGCGGACGATTCGAAGCTCCAAGAGAAAAAGCCCCGAATTGGAGAGAGATCTTAAAAGCGCTGAAATTGCGCTCTCAATGTCGAGGTACTATGAGGAGGCAGTCGACCTGGCTCGTCTCCTAACGAAGTGGTCAAAGTCTTTAAAGGACAAGCACAGGTTTGTGGTATGTTCGGGGGGTGGCCCTGGAATAATGGAAGCTGCCAATAGGGGCGCTCTTTTGGCGAAAGGGAAGTCTATTGGATTGAACATAGGTTTGCCTTTTGAACAGAGTTCTAATGAGTATATTACACCAGAACTGAATTTGGAATTCCACTATTTTTTTATGCGAAAATATTGGTTTATGTATCTTGGGAAAGCGCTGGTGGCGTTCCCCGGGGGCTTTGGCACTCTCGATGAACTGATGGAGCTGCTTACCCTGCTCCAGACAGGCAAGATTAAGAAGAAGATGACTGTGATCCTGTACGGCCGCACCTTTTGGGAGCAGATAATAAATCTCCCAAGATTGGAAGAACTAGGGATGATTAGTCGAGAAGACTCCCAGCTATTTAAGTTTGCAGATTCTCCGCGAGAAGCATTCGCGTTTCTCAAAAACGGCTTGACCCTTAACTATCCAGAAAGACCATTTTGACACCTATTAATCGCTTTAATGAAAGTGATATAACTCGTGTTAAATCATTGATTAATCTACTTGATGATGAAGATAATTCTATTTATATTATTGCACGCGATCATTTGATATCAATGGGTGAACTGGCGCTTCCACTTCTTGAAAGTCACCTTCAAGCCAACGAGCCAGTTCTTCAAGAGCGCGTTAAGGAGGCCTACAAAGTCATTACTTCTGCAATACTGAAGGAACAGATACGCGCGTACCGTGAAAAATACAAGGAGGAAATGAACCTGGAGGAGGGGGTGCTCCTCATCGCAAAATATGGATATCCCCAGATCGATATGCGCACGTTTTCTGATCTGCTTAACTTCTTCGCTTCGGAGTTACAGGGGCGACTTGATTTTGCGGACCCACCGGAGGAGATTGCAATAAAGGTCGGAAAGTACTTTTCCGAAGAGAAGGGCTTCAGCGGAAGCGAAATAGATTACTACGACGGTGATTACCATTACATCAACAAAGTAATTGAAACGAAAAAGGGAGTGCCTATTTCGCTCTCTGTAATCTATTTATTGGTCTTGAAGAGGTTAAATCTGCCCGTAAAAGGGATCGGAATGCCGGGACATTTCATCATCAGATATGAATTTGGGAGCAAACACATACTGGCAGATCCTTTTCATGCTGGAAAAATTTTGTCTCTTGAAGACTGCAAAAATTATTTAGTTCGAATGGGATATACCTTTAGTAGTGAATACCTTGACCCAGTCAGTAATAAGCAAATTCTTGAACGGATGATTAGAAATTTGATTTTGGTTTTTGAGAAGCAAAATCAGCCTGCGAACGTTCAGACTTTTCTACAGTGTATTGATATTCTGAACATGAATCTTTAAATTGGAATAAGGGGGTGAATGGTTTCGACGAGGTCGAAGATGGTTGGACATAAGCATACCGTGCTCTCCGAGTTGCACGTAAATAAAGCGGAAACAATACAAGTGCAGACTACAACTACGCACTCGCTGCTTAATTAAACATTAAGTGGCGCATCTTCTTGAGACCCCGCCTGGCGGGTTTCTTGTAAGGTGTCGACTTCAGCCAGGCGTGCTAATATCCATGCTGGTGCGATATTGGCGAGAGCAAATCCCAGATAGCTTTGAGCATGGCGAGTTCATCCTGCCGGCTCCGGGCGAAATCGCACGAGATGAACTGAGTATGGAGAAGGTCTAATGGTCGTCACTTCGGACCGGGGTTCGAATCCCCGCACCTCCACGACGTTTTACGCCTCACCACTACTGCCATTCGAATGGAGAAGGAAAAGATCGAGCAAATCGACTTTTTGAAAATGTCGGGAGCTGGAAACGACTTTGTCGTAATTGACAATCGCCGGGGAACCGTCACGGAGCCAGTTGCATTTGCCCGCGTCGTATGCGATCGACGCAGGGGAGTGGGTGCTGACGGACTGCTTCTGCTTGAGAATAGCAATAGGTCAGATTTTCAAATGAAGTATTACAATGCCGACGGAAGTTACGGCGGCATGTGTGGGAATGGTGGTCGGTGCATCAGCCGATTCGCCTACCTCAAAGAAATAGTTGCATCGGAACAGATGAAATTCGACGCCCTTGATCATGTCTATCGAGCACAGATTTTGAAAGACGATGTAAAATTGACGATGAAAAATCCCTCCGACATACGATCAAACGAGATGCTCCCGATGGACGGGCTCAATCTAATCTCTCATTACATCGATACCGGATCTCCGCATTGTGTCATTTTTCTAGATCAGAATAAAGATATCCTTGGAACTCTTCGCGACTTGGATGTGTATGGAATAGGAAAAACTATTCGCTATCACAAATCATTTTCTCCAAACGGAACGAACGTGAATTTTGTCGAAGGTGTCGATTCAAATACCATACGCATAAGAACTTATGAGCGAGGTGTTGAAGCGGAAACTCTGGCTTGTGGAACAGGATCGGTCGCCTCGGCGATCTTGGCAAATCAAATTGGTGGAGTCCGTGCGCCTGTAGTTGTCCAGACGCAAAGCGGGGAATCACTCCAGGTCGACTTTCAGAATCGAGGCATGTCTGTTTATGAGGAAGTCTCACTCTTAGGAAGTGCTCACGTTACGTTCGCCGGAGCAATCCGCTATAATCCCTCCTCACACACCATAGTCGACCAAGCATAGTGCTCCCGACTTTTTTTATTGTCAATCCCCATTCCGGAAACGGAAACGTCGCAAGGACCATTCCTCTCATCCGGCAGCACTTCGAGGAAGCGGCCGTTCCATTCGAAATCTACCTGACAAAGAAGGCAAACGATGCAACTGCTGTAGCTCGTGAAATGTCTGACAAATTTCCCGTTCTTGTGGCGGTGGGAGGGGACGGGACGATCAACGAGTTGGTTAATGGGATGGGACCTTCGAACATCCTAGGTGTTCTACCGACGGGGTCCGGAAACGATTTCTCCAAAATGCTGCAGCTTCCCCATGGCACAAATAGAATCCTCCAAGTTATTGCCAAACAGAAGACTAAGCTCATTGATCTCGGACATATTACTGCTATAAACAGCAGGTTGGAGAAGATCGAAAAATATTTTGTAAACTCAGTTGGAATCGGACTTGATGCAAAAGTCGCCTATGAAGCACGCAAGTTGCAGATGTTGCGTGGGCTTGCAAAGTACGTTGTCTCAGCAATGAAGAGTATATTTTCTTACCGTCCCGCCATCGCGCACGTGAGTTTTGGCTTACGCGAGAGCCACGGAAAGCACTTGCTGATAGCAATTGGCAATGGGAAAAGTGCTGGCGGCGGCTTCTATCTGACGCCCGACGCAATTCTCGACGACGGATTACTGGACATCTGCCTGGCAAAAGATATTTCTGTTTTGGAGACGCTGAAGATCTTCCCGTTCGTTCTCAAAGGAAAGCATGGCCGCTTTGACAAGATAGAATTCGGGCGGTCAGCTAAATTTAACGTCAAAGGCGATGACGACTTGCCGGTTCATGTGGACGGAGAGGTTGTCGGGCTCGACAATCGTGAAATCGCAATTGACTTGAAGCCACGATCATTGAGGGTGATCGTCCCATAAGGTAATTAGAGGGAAGAAACAGACGAAATTCAATATGCTAATTAGCGATATAATATGTGTTATGTAAAGTTACATTTCTTGAGAATTACACCCGCAAACAAGTCACGAACTCATTCTCTTCCCTAGTGAATCTGAATATACCTCACGAAGCTCCTCTCCATCCAGAATTGCAATTTCATTGATCGAGACTTTGTCCTCCTGAGTGACAACTCCCAAGAGACAATAATCCACATTGGACTGCCTGATCAATGTCGTTACCTCCCTTTGATTGTCCCTTGGACACGTAATGATTATTCTAGACTGTTCTTCTCCGAATAGCAAGAAATCATTCCTTAAGGATTTTTCATTTGGGATTTGCACTGCACATCCGAACGAGCTGAAAATGGCCGCTTCGGCGATGGCGATTGCTATACCTCCATCGGAAACGTCGTGTGCAGAAGCAACAAGGTTCCTTTGGATTAGTTTAAGACAGCACTCCTGGATTCTCCGTTCCTCCTCAATGTCGAAATGCGGAGCATCAGTGCCCGCGAATCCAAAGAGTTGCTGAAGGTACTCGCTGCCGTTGATATCGCCACGGTTTTTGCCCAACAGAATAATGTCATCACCAGGATTTTTGAATGCAGCTGTGGTGATGTGGAATCTGTTCTCTATCAACCCGACCATGCCGATTACCGGAGTTGGATAAATCGAGCTTTCAGGACTTTCGTTGTAGAAGCTGACGTTTCCCCCGGTGACGGGCGTGTTGAAAACGCGACACGCGTATCCAATCCCCGCAACCGCTTCCTTGAATTGCCAGAACGACTCCGGTTTATAAGGGTTTCCAAAGTTCAAGCAGTTTGTTATTCCAATCGGTGTAGCTCCCGAGCAGACAACGTTTCGGGCAGCTTCGGCAACTGCAATTTCTGCCCCCTTCCGTGGACTTAAGTATACATAACGACCATTGCAATCGGTTGTCATCGCAAGAAATTTTTCAGTTCCTTTGATTCGAACGACTGCCGCATCCGACCCGGGAAGTACGCTTGTGTTGGTTCTGACCATGGAGTCGTACTGCTCAAAAACCCAACGCTTGCTGGCGATGTTCGGTGACGCCAACAATGTCTTGATGCTCCGGCCGTAATCCGGAATCGACCGAAGCGATTGAAAATCCATCGCTTTGCGATCCCTGATGTATGCCGGTTCAGCCGCATTGCGAATGTACACAGGAGCTCCACCGCCGAGCACGAGCGATTCAGCAGGGACTTCTGCTTTCAATTCTCCCCCTTTAAATACCCGCACGATGCCGTCATTCGTGACCTCGCCGATGACAACGGAATGAAGATCCCATTTGTCGAAAATTGATTTAACCTGTTCCTCACAACCTTTTTTTACGACGAGCAGCATCCTCTCCTGCGACTCGGACAACATAATCTCATATGCGGACATTTCTGATTCTCGGACCGGGACCTTGTCAAGGTCTACTCTCATACCGGACTTCCCTTTTGCACTCATTTCCATTGTTGAACAAGTGATTCCAGCAGCGCCCATATCTTGTATTCCGATAAGATAGCCCGCCCGAATTACTTCAAGTGTAGCTTCGAGCAACAATTTTTCAGTAAAAGGGTCGCCCACTTGCACGGAAGGGCGCTTGCTTTCTGACTTTTCAGAAATTTCTTCGGAAGCGAATGTCGCACCGTGGATTCCATCTCGTCCGGTCGCCGAACCTACAATCATGACCGAATTGCCAACTCCATGCGCGGTGGCAGACGCAACGTCAGAATGTTTCACGACTCCCACTGCCATCGCATTAACAAGTGGGTTTCCTTGATAGAATTTATTGAAGTACACTTCGCCGGCAACTGTCGGGACGCCGAAACTGTTGCCGTAATCTCCGATCCCTTTCACCACGCCTCTGAACAATTGACGGGCACGTGAATCACTCAGCTCACCGAATCGCAATGAATTGAGCGCTGCGATTGGCCGTGCTCCCATGGTAAAGATATCGCGCATGATCCCCCCCACTCCAGTTGCGGCCCCTTGATACGGCTCCACCGCCGACGGATGATTGTGGCTTTCAATCTTGAATGCAACGGCCAGTCCGTCACCGATATCAACAAGCCCGGCATTCTCCTCACCTGCGCTGACGAGTAATCGTCCGCCTGAACGAGGAAGCGTCTTGAGCAGAGCAATTGAGTTCTTGTAGCTGCAATGCTCGCTCCACATGACGCTATAAATCCCCAGTTCGGTGTACGTTGGAGTACGCCCAAGAATGCTCAGGACCTTGTCGTATTCTTCGTCAGTGAGCCCGTGGTGAAGAGCAAGCTCTCGGGTGACTTCCGGTTCGGCTCTGTTCGGACTTATCATATTCTTCAATATCCGCTTTCTAAGTTATTGGCTACCACTCTGACAGGCCTTCGGACACAAAGTCCTAAGAACGAAGAAGATCTAAGATTATTTGGTTCTCGAGCGACCAAGTGAAGATTTTCATACGACTTGCCTCGAATGAGTCATGCTATCGTCATGAGGAGCTCTCCCTTTTCGACAACTTGTCTCTCTTTCACGAGCATCCTCTTGATCACACCTCCTGTGTTGGCTCGAATCTCATTTTCCATTTTCATCGCTTCAAGTATGAGCAACCCATCTCCCGGTTTGACCTTAGTCCCCTCCTGAACCTCGCATCGAACCACCATGCCGGGCATCGGCGAACGAACTTCGGTGTCAATGGCGGTCCGCCTTGTTCCACCGAGAACCTTCGAAGCCAATTGTTTTGTTGAGTCTTCAGTACTTACTCTAATGAAGTTTCCATTGATTATGATATCATAGTTCAAGTCATTTTTAGTGACCATAACGAAGTAGGACTTTCCTTTAAAGAGTATTGAAACTCCGTTGGGGGAAATTTTTGTTACTTCTACGGGAATCTTTTCTCCGGCAAGAGACACTGTACCGTCGTCATCAAATCGCCAGTGGAATTTTCTGGTTCCTATGGTCGAAATTATTGTAGCCACGCTCATTCGTCAAACCGCTTATTCTTCCAATTTCCGGAGGAGATGCTGTGCTCCCTCATCTCTTTCCCTTTGCCACTATCCCAATTGTGCATCGATGCGGCGGCTAGAGAGGCAATGAGTTCTTCCTCTTCGCTCCGGATTAATTTGTCAGGATGGTAATATTTTTCTACAAAATGAATATCGTATTCGCCCTCGATGAACTTGGGATGGGAGATGACGAATGCACAGAACGGAATAGTTGTCGACACGCCCGAGATCTTAAATTCCTCGAGTGCACGTTTCATCTTTCGAATGGATTCTGATCGATCGGCGCCCCAAACCACTAATTTTGAAAGCAGAGGATCATAAAAATGAACGATCTCAGAACCGCGCATGATTCCGGAGTCATGACGGATTCCGTAGCCCTCGCTCGGCATGTAATCTTCCACTCTTCCGGTTGACGGAATAAATCCTTCCAGGGGATCCTCCGCATATATCCTGCATTCGATCGCATGTCCGCGAGGAACGACCTGCTCTTGCGTAAGAGACAACTCTTCGCCTTGCGCAATTCGAATCTGAGCTTTCACGAGATCCAGGCCGAACACCATCTCAGTAACCGGATGTTCGACTTGGAGTCTTGTATTCATCTCGAGAAAATAGAATGACTTGTCCGAGTCCATCAAGAACTCAACAGTTCCGGCATTTACGTAGCCACACTTTTGCACCGCATTGACGGCAGCTTCTCCCATCCTCTTTCGGATATCAGGAGTCAATAAAGAGCTCGGACATTCCTCCACGACCTTCTGATGTCGACGCTGAACGGAGCATTCCCTTTCTCCCAGGTAAATCACATTTCCATGCATGTCTGCGAGTATTTGTATCTCAATATGCCTGGGATTTTGGAGGTACTTTTCAATGAACACGCTCTCGCTTCCGAAAGAACTCTTCGATTCAGACTTTGCCTGACTAAATGACTGCTCAAGTTCTCCCACTTCATCGACCTTCCGCATTCCTTTTCCCCCACCTCCGTGTACGGCTTTGATCAGAATTGGATATCCAATACTCTTGGCAACTTTAGCCGCCTCAGTAAAATCCTTTAATGGATATGTAGTTCCCGGGATTATTGGAACATTTGCTTTCGCCATCAATTCGCGGGCACCTGTCTTACCCCCCATGGATCTCATGGCCGCACTTGAAGGGCCAATGAAAATTAAGCCGGCCGATGTCGTTGCGTCGACGAAATCTGGGTTCTCGGAGAGGAATCCGTAACCGGGGTGAATAGCGTCACAATGGCTTGCATGAGCTATATCTATTATTTTTTTGATATCAAGATAAGTATCTTTTGATAAATTTCCGTTGAGAGAATACGCTTCGTTCGCTTGAAGAACGTGCGGAGCACGCCTGTCCGCGTCCGAAAATATCGCCACCGTTTGAATCCCCATCTCGGAGGCAGAGCGGTGAATTCGAAGAGCAATCTCTCCCCGGTTTGCAATCAGGATTTTCTTTATGACCTTCGGTTTCATTAGTCCTTCAGCTCGACAACAGTGACTCCGGCGCCACCTTCGTTCCATTCTCCAAGACGATGGGATTTGATCCTTTTGTCTGACTGGAGATATGAATTTATTCTCTTTCGCAGGACCCCAGTCCCCTTTCCGTGAATAATATCGATTCGATGTAATCCACTAACAGTGGCGCTGTCAATGAATTTGTCAACCGCCTCAATAGCGTCGTCTCCATAGAATCCCCTAACGTCAAGTTCACGCTGAGGCTTCCCTTCCAGAAAAATTGGTGCAGACGCTCGCGGAGCGGCGGACTGGCCTGTCAAAGGAACTACGTCGCTGATGTGCACCTTCATCTTCAGGCTGTCAAATGCGACTTGAAGCAGGCCATTGGAATCGGAGACCTGCACCACTTCGCCTACCTGCGAATTTGATTTGAGTCGAACAAGACTCCCTTTTGCGACAATGGAGCTGCTATCAGTTGAATGAAGCTCAAGTTCGCCCAAAGATCTCTCAATACGATGAATCTCAGCCTCCAGCTCATGCACTTCTGCCTTTGATTCCCGAATGACGGATTTCTCCGCCTGACTCTGCCTTATCTCCTTCACCGAGCGCTCAATTACTGAGTTCGCCTTGCTTATGATCGCCTTTGCTTCTTCTACTGCTTTCGATTTTATGAGTTTCAATTCTCGTTGGAGTGACTTTAATTTTGTTTCATACTCGGTCACTAATTCATTTAACTGTATCTTTTCCCGGTCGATTGCCTCTAACTGTTTCGAGAGCGCTTGCGAACGATTTTCCAAATCAAGAATTAGTTTTTCGAGATGGGATTTCTGCTCTCCAGCCATCGCCTCGGCTTCGGAAATTAGTGAACTTGAAATCCCGAGACGCTTCGCAATCTCCAGAGCGTAGCTGCTACCTGGCACACCCACTCGGAAATTGTATGTCGGTAAAAGAGATCTTTGGTCGAATTCCATCGCCCCGTTTTCCATCCCTTCAGTCTCGTGTGCAAACGCCTTTAGTGCAACCTGGTGTGTTGTAGCAATAGTAAATGCTCCCGCCTTTGTGAGCTGGCGAAGAATTGCCGCAGCAAGTGCCCCACCTTCTACGGGATCTGTCCCTGCTCCTATCTCGTCCACCAAGACCAGGCTTCGACCATCGGCTGTTGAGAGAATCTCTTTCAGTCTGGCGATGTGGGAAGTGAAAGTGCTGAGATCATTTTCGATTGACTGATCATCACCGATATCGACATGCAATTGAGTAAAAATCGGAAATTCAGAGTCAGGCGACGATGGGATATGAATTCCTGACTGCACCATCATGACCAATATCCCAACAGTTTTCATGGCGACACTTTTGCCGCCAGCATTCGGTCCTGTAATCAACAATGTCGTAAAGCCGTTACCAATTTCGATCGAGAGGGGGATTACCTTCTCGCGAGGATGATGCAACAGGAGAATCGGATGCCGCGCCTGGCAAATCTTGAGAGGGCCGGATTCTTTTAGAAAGGGTTTATTCCCTTTAATCTCAATGGAATACCTTGCTTTGGCATAAATCAAATCTAGGTGAGCCAGGATATCTAAGTCCCTCAACAAATCTAGATGCACTTCGCGAACCTGAGATGTCAATACCCGGAGGATCTTTTCGATTTCTCGCAATTCCTTAAAATGAAGCTCGCGAATTTCGTTATTGAGAGCCAAAGTCTCGGCCGGTTCAATAAATACAGTCGACCCCGTTGCGGACGAACTGTGAATAAAGCCCGGTACATGGTGCTTCTCCTCCACCTTGACAGGAATTACCATCCTTCCGTCCCTCGTGGTAATGATCTCGTCTTGTGCAAAGCCTTTTTCAGAGACACTTCTTAGGATCCGCTCGAGTTGTTTGCGAAGCGACTCGTACATTGAAACGATGTCATTTCGAATCGTCTTCAATTCTTTACTTGCGTTGTCTCGCACTAACCCATTTTCATCAATGGCTTGAATGATGTTGTACTCAAGTACTTTATTGGTAGCGATACCTTCACAGAAAGAAGACAATTCAAGATACCCATCACTTCCTTTTTGGATGAAGGTCTTAAGGTTTCTTGAAGTTTGGAGTGTCTGAGCTATTGCGAGGAGGTCTGACGGCTTGAGAATGCTGTTTTCTATTCCTGACCTCTGCAGCGCTTCTCGGTTATCGTGGAGGCCATCGATCGGAAAAGGGCCGTCACTTTCCAAAATCCTTTTCAGCTCATCGACCAGAGTCAATTCCCTTGCTACCTCGTCCAAAACAGAGATGGGCGACAAATGCTCCGCCGCTCGCTTTCCCAATTCGGACGTGACATACGATTGCAGTCGGATGAGTATTTTATTAAACTCAAGTTTTTCGACTGCAGATTGGAATTGGATCATTGAGGAAATGGCTGCTCCTAGGGATTGGCCTTTTTCTTCACCGATTTCATTATTTCCTGATAAAAGTCCTCAGACTCGGGCAAGAAAGTATTAATGCTGTCAAATAGACGCGGCGCAAAATTCTTAAGAGGTTTATAGAGAAGGGATTCGGAACGAGTTTCATCGGATGGATAATGAAAATAGATGCTGAGAAAAATGACTGTTACGCTTACCAACAGTCCCCCCTCAAGCAATCCCATCAGAAGCCCTCCGATCTTATTCCACAGCCCCTCGCCCAGTTTCTTGATGACGAGCCTGTAAAAGATTGCCTGCGAGATCATGATTACACATACGATGACGATGAACGAGAGCGTTGTGCCGGTGCCGGGGGAAAGTCCGAGCGGTCCGGAGATCTCATCGCTGACCGTCGAGGCGAACTTTGTTGCGACCACGAGGGAAAGTGCGAGACAAATGAGAGCAATAAGCTTCCGCAGTAATCCCTTGCGCCAGCCGGCGAACATGAAGACGGAGAGTACGAGCGCCAGAATAATATCGAAGCTACCCATTGTATTTTTCGAGCTTTTGTTTTACAATTTCCGAGATTATTTTTGAATCGATCTTGCCCTTTAGTTCCTTCATCGCCAACGGCATAACTTTACCCATCTCTTTCAAAGAAGAGGCTCCCGACTCTTGTATAACCTTCACTATGATCGCCTCCGCCTCCTCTTGGGACAATTGTTTCGGCAAGTACTCGAAGATGATTTTGAGTTCCTTTGTCTCCTGCTCGACCAGCTCTGTCCTTCCGGCGGCCTTGAATTGCTCAATTGACTCATTCCGTTTTTTTACAGCAGAAACAAGGATTGACATTTCATCGTCCTCATTCATCGGACGGTCCAGCCCCTTTTTCTCGAATTCTATAATTTGTGCGCGCACCATGCGGAGCGTTTCGAGCCGGGTTTTATCCCCGGCTTTCATTGCTGCCTTCAAGTCATCATTTATTTTTTGTGCAAGTGCCATGATACCGTCTTTCCTAATACGTTTCTTTTTAGACGCCGCCGTATATTCGTACGGTCTGACCATTAATTGCCGATGCTTGGTCAGAGGCCAGAAATAGGACTACGTTCGCCGCCTCATCGAGTGTGACCCATGCCGCACTCTCCTCCTTGGAGGCAGACTCTCTGTTCGCCGCTGTCAGGAGTATGCTGGGCGCAATTGCATTAACAGTGATGTCTGAGTCGAGATATGATTTTGCTTCTTCTCCGGCGATGTGCGTAAAAGTAGCAACTCCAGCTTTCGCAATTCCGTATGCTCCCCTTCCCGCTCCGGGAGAAAGTCCGGCCATCGCGGAGACGTTGATAATTCTGCCGTATTTATTTTTGCGCATTATCCGGAGAGCGCTTTGCGAACAAAGAAAGCACGTCTTCAAGTTCAGAGCAAACATAAATTCCCATTCTCTCTCTTCCAAATCAGCGATGTCTTTCTTCGGCATGTAACCCCCGACAAGATTGCAGACTATATGCACGGTCTTTTTCTTATCCAAAAGAGTTGCGAAGACGCCCTGAACATCTTTCTCTTTTGATAAATCTCCTTTCAGCATTACTGCGCCAGGAAAGTCCTTCATGAACTGAGGAACGTCGGAGTCGCTGCGATATGTAACAACGACCTCGGCGCCGGCGGCGATAAATCTCTTCGTCAAAACTCTTCCTAATTCACCCGTGCCGCCTGTGATCAGGGTTATTTTCCCTGTAAGATTCATCCCGTTGACCTTCCAGCAACAATATATTACAAGCGCGTGCGAAAATCAATCCGATAAATTGATTATTACGCCAATAGCATGTATATTTATCAAAATTTCATTCACCAATTAAGCATTGAAATGGATTGGATCGATTTCAAACAAATTCAAAACTTCGAGCTTGGGATCACCCCCCTTTTTGTGGATTATCTTCATGACTTCGAAAAAGTGGAGCAGTATTTTGCCGTCGATTTTCGAAATAGAAAAGGCTGGAAGAAGCTTCTTGAGAGCGTGCTTTCGAAGCAAAAAGACCGATCGACGCTGGTTCGCGTTCTGACCGAACAGAATAAGGAACACCATTGCGGGATCAAGACGCTTGCAAATATTGACCTCCTCGGAAATGACAACACGGTCGCAATCGTCACCGGTCAACAAGTTGGGATTTGTAGCGGTCCTTTGTATACAATCTACAAAACAATCACGGCGATAAAATTGGCGGAGCAACTAGCCACGCAATTCCCTGACCACAACTTTGTCCCTGTTTTTTGGGTTGAAGGCGAGGATCATGATTTCGACGAAGTCAACAAGTTCAATCTTATAAACCCGGGGGGCCAATTCGAGAAAATAGAGTATCTGTGGGGAGGCAAACCGCTGGAAAAGAACCCCGGCCCTGTTGGCAACCTCCTGATCGATGGCTTCATTGATAAGTTCTTCGACGACGTGCAATCGAGTTTACAGGAAACCGAGTTCAAGGCGCAAATATTTGCCTCGCTGCGCGGGCATTATCGCGCTGGTTCGACCCTTGGGAAAGCCTTCCTGGGATTGATGAATCAATTGTTTGAGGAGACTGGACTGATTTTTCTCAACCCGGACAACAAAGAATTCAAGCAAATTCTGAAACCCATTTTCCAAAAAGAAATTGCGGCGATAACGAAGACGTCACAGATGGTGATCGAGAGAAGCGCCGAACTTGAAGAGCATTATCATGCGCAAATCAAAGCGAAAGCGCTAAACCTTTTCATGCTCCATAAGGGGGGACGGTACCTTATCGAAGCAAGAGAACATGATTACAGCCTGAAAGGGACGCGGCAGTTCTTCTCTAAGGAGGAGTTGAATGCAATCGTGGAGAATACTCCGGAGATGATTTCTTCTAATGTCGTCCTCCGGCCTATTTGCCAGGATACGATTTTGCCGACGCTCGCGTATGTCTGTGGACCGTCGGAAATCGCGTACTTCGCGCAACTAAAACCGGTGTACGAATTCTTCGGCGTCCCGATGCCGGTTGTCTACCCGCGCGCAAGTGTGACGATCGTGGAAGAAAAGGTAAAGAATATTCTCGAAAAATTTCAGGTGGACTTCACCGAAGTAATATCAAACCTCGACCCCGTTCTCATTAGGATCGCAGAACAGGTATCAGAAGTCAAGCTTGAGGCGTTGTTTGAGAGCTTGAACCGCCGTGTGAGGGAGGCAGTCGTTGAATCTCGGTTCGGCATTCAACAAATAGATCCCACTCTTTCGGGAGCAGTCGATTCGACATTGGCAAGAATTGAGGGACAAATTAACGTGCTGAAAGAAAAGACCCAACAAGCGCAACAGCGGCGGCAGGATGTGACGGTGAAGCAGGTACAAAAAGTGGCGTTGAATATTTTCCCTAACTCAAATTTTCAGGAAAGGGAATTCAACGTTGTCTATTACATGAATAAATATGGACCGGATTTTGTAAAGTGGCTCGCGGGTGAAATCGTTATCGACCGGTTTCAGCATCAACTGATTGAACTCTGATTTTGCGCGCTGATCATATCACCTTCTCGGTTGCCTTATCGAAGAAGTGCGCTTTCGCCATATCGAAGGCAACGTCCATCTCCTTGCCTGCCGCAGGTTCTACGGTTGTGACGATACGCGCGACGTATTGCGTCGGGCCGCCGGACGTAAAGTACACAAAAATCTCATTCCCCATCGGCTCTACAATGTCCACCTTTACTCTGCAGCGGGCATGTTCCTTGCTTGTTGTCTTCTTTGCGTCCACGATATGTTCGGGTCGGATTCCGAGCCACACTTCTTTCTCGCGATACTTCTTCAGAGCGGCGTGATGTTCCTTTGGTAGTTTCAAGGAAAGCCCCGTTCCCTTCTCCTTAAAGAGCAAACCTTTCTTTTCGGTAATCATTCCGTCCATAAAATTCATTGCCGGACTGCCGATAAATCCTGCAACAAATTTGTTTACGGGGTTATGGTAGAGGTTCAGCGGTGTGTTCGTTTGGTGAACAAGTCCATCCTTCATCACAACGATCCTGTCTCCCATGGTCATCGCTTCAGTCTGATCGTGGGTTACATAGATCATAGTGGCCTCAAGGCGCATGTGGAGCTTGGATATTTCCGTCCGCATTTGCACGCGCAGCTTCGCGTCGAGATTACTCAAAGGTTCATCGAAAAGGAAAACCTTTGGCTTGCGGACGATCGCTCTCCCGACTGCAACACGCTGGCGCTGTCCTCCGGACAATGCTTTCGGTTTTCGATCAAGATAATCCTCGATACCGAGAATGTCAGCGGCGTCGCGTACACGATTGTCGATTTCCGCTTTCGGATATTTGCGGAGTCTCAGTCCGAATGACATGTTTTCATACACCGTCATATGTGGATAGAGAGCATAATTTTGAAATACCATCGCGATATCCCGGTCTTTCGGCGCGACATCATTAACGACTTTCCCATCGATAGAAACGGAGCCGCTGCTGATGTCCTCCAGCCCGGCAATCATACGGAGTGTTGTCGATTTTCCGCAACCCGATGGTCCGACGAGGACGACGAATTCTTTGTCGGCAATATCAATGTTAACATCTTTGACGGCAACCACGCCGCCGTCGTATTCTTTTCGGACATTTTCCAGCTTGACGCTTGCCACGGTATGCCTCGTCAGTTTGCCAACGTGTGAAGAACATCCCAGAATGTCGGGAAGGAAATACCCACGCACTCTGATTCTCGAAGAGTCGACTCGCCGGGAAGCCCAATCGCTGCAACGCCGAACGCCATCGCGATCCGGTGATCTCCGAAGCTATCAAAGTGCGAAGGAATTAAATTATTATTTGACTCAAATGCAAATCCGTCATCGAACTCCTCAACGTCAATCCCCATAAGCAAGAGATTTTCGCACACAGCGCCGATTCTGTCGCATTCCTTGTTCCGCAACTCGAAAGCGTCTCGCACTTCAAATCTTCCAGGCGCAAACGCTGCCGCGACGGCAAGGATCGGGATTTCGTCGATAATGTTTGGGATGACAGAACCTTTCAACACGATATCCGAATGGAGTGCTGAGGTTGTCACGAGAATATCTCCTACGGGTTCGCCGCCGATGGAACGCTCATTTTCCATGCGGATATTTCCGCCCATCGCGCGCAAGGTCTCCAGAAATCCTGTTCTCGACGGATTCAGCCCCACATTTCTTATCAGGACCTCGGAATTTGGCACAATGAGCGCGGCAACGATAAAGAACGCTGCCGACGAGGGATCTCCGGGAATGAAAAAACGAGACGCCTCAACGCGCCTTCCCCCTTCTACCGCAACGATTTTCTTTCCGTGCGAGGAAGTCGATGAGAGTCCGAGCATTCGCTCCGTATGATCGCGGGACGGTTGGGATTCCTCCACTCGTGTCAGCCCCTCGGCATAAAGCCCGGCGAAAAGGATCGCGGATTTCACCTGCGCACTGGGCACAGGGAGCTCGTATGTTATTGCATGAAGTCTGTCGGAAGGAAATATTTTCAGCGGGGCAGTGAACTTGTCCGTTCCGACGATCTGTGCTCCCATTTCCGTCAGTGGGTCGATAATGCGTTTCATCGGTCGGCGCAACAGATATTGGTCACCGGTGATCTGTGAGGGAAATCTTTGGCCGGACAAGATTCCTGAAAGAAGACGCATTGTGGTTCCTGAGTTACCTGCATCCAACATTGCGTCAGGCTTATGATAGCCGTGAAGCCCTCTGCCGATTATCCGGAGTGTCTGCGAAGTCAGAGTCGTTTCGATGCCCAAAGCCCTGATGCACTCCAATGTGCTGCGCGGGTCGGCAGCGTTAAGGAAACCGTCGATCTCCGAAGTACCTTCACCGATCGAACCGATCATAACCGCGCGGTGCGAAATAGATTTATCTCCCGGAACGTTTAGTTCGCCCCTGAGATGATGTGCCGTGATGAGCGTTTTATCCATATAAAAAATCCTCGCCTATACTTACAGCGGGGATGCTGATTCATCCGAGTTTCTTAGTTGTGTTGCGGCACTTCTTCCTTTTTCTTTTCCGCAATCAAAACCGCTTTCCGGCTGAGGTTGAGGCGTCCTTTATCATCGATCTCCATCAGTTTCACCACCATCACATCGCCGACCTTTACAAAGTCCGCGACTTTTTCGATGCGCTTGATGTCGAGCTGTGAAACATGAACTAGTCCTTCCTTGCCGGGAAGAATCTCGACAAAGGCTCCAAAGTCCATGATTTTTTTCACCGTCGCCGAATATGTTTTTCCGACTTCAGGGGATTCGGTAATTCGACCAATCATCTGTCTCGCCTTCTCACTTGCATCTTTCGACGTGGCAGCGATAATAATTGTGCCGTCGTCTTCGACGTTTATTTCTGCGCCAGACTCTTTCACGATATTTCGAATATTCTTGCCACCCGGACCGATAAGCGCACCGATCATGTCGACAGGGATTTTGAGCGTCGTCAACCGTGGGGCGTATTGACTCAGGTCGGAACGGGGAGCGGAAATAACAGCGTCCATCTTTTCGAGTTTGTGAAGGCGTCCCTCCTTCGCTTGCTGAACGGCCGTCTCGATGATAGCGAATGAAATACCTTTGATCTTAATATCCATTTGGAATGCGGTGATACCGTCCCGGGTTCCGGCAACCTTGAAATCCATATCGCCGAGATGGTCTTCATTCCCGAGAATATCGCTGAGGACTGCAACGCGATCCCCTTCTTTTACGAGACCCATCGCTATTCCTGCGACGGATTTCTTCAACGGAACACCGCCATCAAACAGAGCAAGAGACCCGGCACACACTGTCGCCATAGAGGACGAACCGTTCGACTCGAGGATATCGGAGACAATGCGGACGGTGTAGGGAAAATCCTTTTCATCGGGCATGATGTTCTTAAGCGCACGCTCAGCCAAATTTCCGTGCCCTACTTCGCGCCGGCCAGTGCCAAGCCTTCCGGCTTCGCCGACACTGAACGGCGGGAAATTATAATGAAGCATAAAGCGTCGCGTCGTCTTTGGGAGGAGCCCGTCGAGCATTTGTTCGTCGAGCTTTGTGCCAAGAGTCATTGTTGTCAACGACTGCGTTTCGCCGCGCGTGAAGAGCGCTGAGCCGTGTGTGCGCGGCAAAAGCCCCAACTCGATCGAAATAGGGCGTATGTCTTTGAGGCTGCGACCATCCAATCGCTTTTTCTTGGAAAGGATCATCTCGCGCATCTCATACTTTTCGATATCGTGGAGAATCTGTTTGATGACAGATTCTTGCTCTGGATACTTTTCGGCGAGCGCTGTGAGCACCTCAGTCTCGATTGCAGCATTCGAGTTTGAGCGTTCGTCCTTAGTAAGAACAGTATTCACCGCCGAACGAATTTTGTCCGCCGCAATTGATTTCACGTCCGCGAGCAATTCCGGATTGATTACCGGGACCACAACGGAACGCTTCTGCACTTTCACTTCCCCGGCAAGCTCTTTCTGTAATGCGCATATTTTCTTGACAGCACCGTGGCCGAACTTCAGCGCTTCTAAAATGTCGGCTTCCGAGATCTCGCGCGATTCACCTTCTACCATAACGATAGAATCGTCGGTGCCGGCGAGAGTCACATCCATGTCGCTGAGATCCAATTCCTCGAACGTGGGATTAATGATCAATGTCCCGTTCACCCTGCCGATCCGCACCTCCGCAATCGGTTCGTCGAATGGGGAATCCGAGATCATGAGTGCGGCGGAGGCGGCACACGCGCCGAGCACGTCCGCATCATTCTGTTGGTCCGATGAATAGACACTCACGATGATCTGTGTTTCGTTGTGATATCCCTCGGGAAACATAGGCCGAATGGGACGGTCTATGAGCCGTGCAGAAAGGACTTCTTTGTCGGAAGGCCTTCCTTCGCGTTTCAAAAATCCTCCGGGAATTTTTCCGGCCGCAGACATCTTCTCGCGATATTCGACCTGAAGAGGAAAATAATCCGAATCATCTTTCGCCTCTTTCGGTGCGACGACCGTTGCGAGGACCATCGTATCTGCGTACCGCGCCATCACGGCTCCGTCCGCTTGTTTTGCAAACCGGCCTGTCTCGAAGGAGAGAGTCTTGTTGCCCAATTGAATTTCTTTTTTGACTACCATAGCGCTCTTTGCTGTAAATGAATTCGTGTGACCGCTGAATTAGTTCAGCGTGTGTCGTGCTTCTGATCGTTACTTACGGATCTCAAGTTCCTGGATGATCTTTCGATAGCGTTCGATATTCTTCACCACGAGATAATCGAGAAGACGGCGTCGCTTTCCGACCATCCGCAGCAAGCCGACGCGTGAATGATTATCCTTCTTATGCCCTTCAAAGTGCGACGAAAGGGCGTTAATGTTCGCTGTGAGTATTGCTATTTGCACTTCGGGGGTCCCGGAATCGTTCGGGGACTTTCCGTATTTCTTTATGAAATCTACTTTTTGAGTTTTTGAGATCGACATGCGTACTCCTTAAGAATGTAGTTATAGTTGAATATTTTCGAAAATGTTTTTGCCGGCTATCTTGTCCTTGTCCATTTCTTTCACCAGCTCATCTGCCGACGCAAATTTTTTTTCTCCGCGGATCCATTCAAGACATTCGACGGTGATGTTTTTTCCGTAGATATCCTTGTCAAAATCGAAGATGTACACTTCACACAATCGCGGGTGGTTTTCATAGAATGTCGGCACTACGCCGATGCTCATAAGTCCGCGATGCGAGTTGCCGTCGATATCGGCCGTTACGGCATACACTCCGTTGCGCGGGAGCATTTTTCTCGGATCGCTGACTGCAATGTTTGCCGTGGGATATCCAAGAGCCTTACCTCGTTTGTCTCCAGCAATCACTTTTCCTGAAAAACTGAACCGTCTTCCAAGCAGCCGGTTGGCTTTTGCGATAGCGCCCTCTGAGAGGAAGGTTCGAATGCGCGAACTGCTCACAACCTCCTCTCCGGCTGTGAACGGCTTCTCGGCAACAACCGAAAACTTGAATTCCCGCCCCAAGGCAAGAAGCTCTGAAAGTCCAGCTTCGCGATCGCGGCCGAAACCGTGGTCGTATCCCTCAATCACCTCGCTCACGCCGATGCCGTTGATAATATATTCAGAATAGAACTCGCGAAACGGCTTGCGCGAAAATTCGTACGTAAACGGAACCACGAAGACCAGATCAATATCCAATTGCGAAAGCAGCTCAAGTTTTTCTTCGTGAGTCGTGAGCAGCCCGACCGCATGCGTTTCATCCCCCCCATCGTTCGGCTTTTTCCGGCCGACGATCTCTTTTGGGTGAGGATCGAAGGTGACGACAACGCTTCGTCCGTTCCGTTCCTTCGCCCGCTGCCGCACCTCGCCGATTATTTTCTGATGTGCGAGATGGACGCCGTCAAAAGTTCCTATGGTGATGACAGAATCTTTGTTTCGCCGGACTTCATCGATTGAATGAACGATGATCATGGTCTTAGCAGCCGTTCTGCGCGCTGAAGCGCTGGCCGAGAACATGAAGATCTTCAATGTGCAGCGCTTGTTGCAGCGACAGTGCACCGATTCGAGTACGGCGGAGTTCCTTTAAATATGCCCCACATCCTAATTTTGATCCGCATTCGTCGACCATTGCCCGAATGTAAGTTCCACTCGAGCACACGACGCGGAAGTGAATGAACGGCAGATCCATCTTTACCAAATCAAATCTCGAGATAACGATTTCGCGCGATTGGCGCTCCACCGTTCGGCCTCTTCTCGCATATTTGTACAGGGGCTTTCCGCCATATTTCACTGCCGAATACATCGGAGGCGTTTGCAACTGCGTCCCGAGGAACCCGCGAAACATGTTCTGAATCTGCTCTTCAGTCACCGATAAAAAATCCTTCGCATCTTGCTCCGGAGTCTCCGAATCGAAGCTTGCGGTCGTCGCTCCGAGCTGCATAATGCCTTCGTACTCCTTCTCCTGCGCGGTAAATCCGTCGATCGATTTAGTTTTTTTTCCGGTGCAGAGTATCAAAAGGCCTGTGGCTTTCGGATCGAGCGTCCCTGCATGGCCGACCTTTTTAACGTGAAAAAGGTCTCGCACCCGATGAACAACGTCGAACGAAGTCCAGTTAAGCGGCTTATCGATCAATAGGATTTCACCGTTCTCAAAATCGAGCGTCCGGACGTTTGAATTCGGTGTGATCGGCTCACTGTGCGTTGTCATTTCCATGAATTTTCTTTATCAGGTTCTCCAAGTTCTCGACGCGGTCCATCGTGTCGTCGTGGTAGAACTGCAATGCCGGGGTATATTTCAGATTGATATGCGATGCAAGGAGACCTCGGATGTGGGCTTTCTCGCTTTCCAGGCGTGCGAGCGTCTTCGTCTTCACGGCTGGTGTTCCCAGAATGCTGACATATATTTTTGCGATTTTGAGGTCAGGAGTCACGCGCACTTCCGTTACGGTGCTAAATCCCAATTCGCCGCCGCTGAATTCTCGGCTGATAATAGTCCCAACTTCGTGGCGTATAACCGACGCGACTCTCTCCGTTCGAACTGACATTTCATTTCCTTCTGATCCGTGGTGACTGGACACCGAAACGAATTACAGCGTCCGCTTCGTTTCGACAAGCTTATAAGCTTCGATAACGTCTCCGACTTTCACATCGTTGAAGTTTTCAAATCCGACCCCGCATTCAAATCCCTGTTCGACCTCGCGCACATCATCCTTGAATCGTCGGAGTGAAGCGAGGGTTCCATCGAAAATCGAGATGCCCTCGCGAAGCAGACGCACTTTGTTGTTGCGAACGATTTTGCCGTCGGTGACAAAGCAACCAGCGATGGTCCCGATTTTCGGCACCTTGAATGTATCGCGTACTTCCACCGTGGCCGTCACTTCCTCGGAAATCGAGGGCGCAAGCAATCCTTCGAGCGCACTGCGCACTTCATTGATCGCGTCGTAAATAATATTGTACAGACGAATGTCGACTTTTTCTTGTTCGGCAAGCCGCCGTGCATTCAAATTCGGACGGACGTGGAAGCCCACGATGACAGCTTTCGAAGCGGCGGCGAGCAACACGTCGCTCTCCGATATCCCGCCAACGCCTTTATGAATGACGCGTATTTTAACCTCTGCCGTGGAAAGCTTCGCCAGCGAATCTGCAAGAGCTTCCACGGATCCGTCAACGTCTCCTTTAACAACCATCGACAGTTCGCGGACTTGTTGACCAGCCTGAATTTGTTCGGAGATTTCGTCGAGCGTAACAAAGTGAATTTGCCTGAAATCCTGTTCGCGCTTCAATTGCTGACGCTTCAGGCTTATTTCGCGGGCCACGCGGTCTGAATCGACAGCGATGAATTGATCTCCGGCTTGGGGAATGCCGTCGAAGCCCAGAAGTTGCACAGGCGTAGATGGTCCGGCGACCTCCGTACGGCGGCCGCGCTCGTCAAACATCGCTTTCACTTTGCCGCTGTAAATACCTCCGACGAAAGGATCTCCGACCCGAAGCGTTCCTTTCTGGACCAAAATTGTTGTGAGAATTCCCTTTCCCTTGTCGATCTGAGCTTCGACAACCGCTCCCCGTGCGTTGCGGATCGGGTTTGCTTTCAAATCGAGAACCTCCGCTTCAAGTAAAATCTTTTCCAGCAGGAGATCCACCTTCAAACCCTTTTTCGCCGAGACTTCGACACACTGATATTTTCCACCCCATTCTTCAACCAAAATGCCTTTATCGGCAAGTTGCTGGCGAATGCGGTCGGGATTGGCCTCGGTCTTGTCAATTTTATTGATCGCTATAATAATCGGAACATTTGCTGCGCGTGCATGACTAATAGCCTCAAGTGTCTGCGGCATAACGTTGTCCTCGGCTGCAACCACAAGCACAACAATATCGGTCAGTTGAGCACCGCGCGCACGCATTGCTGTAAAGGCTTCGTGGCCCGGCGTGTCGAGAAAAGTAATCTTCTTCCCGCTTTCCAGACTTAGCTCGTAGGCTCCGATGTGCTGTGTAATTCCGCCGGCTTCGCCCGCAACGACGTTCGTGCGGCGGATGTAATCCAGCAACGATGTCTTTCCGTGATCGACATGCCCCATGATGGTTACGACGGGGGAGCGAGACACCAAAGTCTCGGGAGCATCGGGCTTGTCTTCAAGAGAGTCGATCGTGAACTCTTCGTGGAACTCCACCTGCAAGCCGAATTCATCTGCGAGAAGAGTGATATTGTCTTTATCTAGCCGCTGGTTGATCGAAACCATCAATCCCAATCCGATGCATTTGGCGATGACGTCTGCGACAGATGCATTCATAAGATTGGCAAGCTCTCCGACGGTAACATATTCTGTCACACGGAGCTTTCCCTCTTCACTTTGCGCTGCTTCTAATAATCGAGCTTGCTCTTCTTCACGCTCTCGCTTTCTTTTTTTTCTGTTGACTGCCCGCAGGCTGACTACATTTTCATCCATCTCGGCGAGCGTCCGTTTAATGGCCTCGTTCACCTGCATATCGTCGACTTCATGGACACGGAGCTTCTTCTTCTTTTTCTTCTTCTTCGCAAGCTCCTCGATGTCGCTTTCGGTGATTTCCTTCAGCTTCTCGTCTTTGACCTTCTTCTTTTTCTTTTTCCTCTTGTGCAGATCCTCCGATTCCGGCGTGGCTGCTCCCGGCTCCTTTTCCGGAGTCTCAGCGGCCTCCTTCAACTCAATTTTTCCTTTGATGGTCAATCCCCGTCGCCGCGCGCTCACCTGATCGAGCGGTGACCTGTAAGACCTCTCACCTTTCTTTTTCCGATCTACCGATTCTTGTTTCACTTCTTTGCCCGCAGGCGCTGCGTCGGGCTCAACCTTAATCTTTGCCGCAGGACCCTCTTCTTTCGTCTGGAGCTTCTCGTCTTGCTGGAGTATCGGCTCTCTTCTCCCTTCTTCCTGATCGGCTGGAACTTCTTCAACTTTCTGTACAAGCGTTGCGGGAGCTTCTTCTGCCCCTTTCTTTTTTGGAGCAGGTTCCTTGGTTTCTTCTTCAGCTTCTTTTTTCTTTTCAGCGGTCTTCCTTTTTGTTTCCTTTATTTCTGCGATTTTTCGCTGATGACGCTCCGCGACATCTTTGTCCTTTTTGAAATGGGACATGATGTCCTTCATCATGTCGTTTTCAACGACAGACATCGGCCCTTTAAGCTTGTACCCTTTCTTCGTGAGGAATTCAATAATAGTACCGCTCGCCAGGTTTAGTTCCTTGGCAAGATTAAATATTTTGATTTTCTTTTCTGCAGTTTCCGTCATTCAAAATCCTTCAGTAAAAGGAAACAGGGAGTGAGTCCGCACTTTGCGGATTATAGTGTCTCTGCATTTTCTTCTTTGGGAGACTCGGTCTGTTCGTGGGAGACAGTCTCTTCTTTCTGCTTTTCGTCAGCTGGCCTTGCCTCTTTGGCTACCGTCTCTTTTCCTTTTTCCTCATCGCCATCTTCATCGTCTACTTCAGCCTCTTCAAATTCCTTCTTCACAAGAGCGACAATTTCTTTGATCTTCTCTTCGTCCAGTTGAAGTTCGTCAACCAAGTCTTCGATGTCGGCGTCGATAACTTGCTGTGCCGTATCGTAGCCGTTTTCAATAAACTTATCATAGATCTCCTGACCGATTTCATCGCGGAATTCAATCAACTCTATGTCGTACTCCGCACCCTCTTTTACGAGTTGGAGGTCGAATCCGGAAAGTTTGCCCGCAAGCCGGATATTCTGTCCTCCTTTTCCGATGGCAAGCGATACCTGGTCTTCTGCAACAAGGATAGTCGCTTTCTTCGTTTCGAGATCGAGTTCGACCTTTTTCAATTTCGCAGGAGCGAGCGCCCGCGTGATCATGATAAGCGGTTCTTCGCTGTAGTTGATGACGTCGATATTTTCATTGTTCAACTCGCGAACGATTGCGTGAATGCGCACACCCTTCATTCCAACGCATGCGCCGACGGCATCAATGCGGTCGTCGTGCGATTCAACGGCCACTTTGGCCCGGTCACCCGGCTCGCGCGCAATGCCTTTGATCTCGATAATGCCGTCGTAGATTTCCGGAATTTCAATTTCGAACAACCGTGCAAGGAACTTCGTGTCGGACCGGGAGACGATAACGGTTGGGTTTCCGGAATTCTTTCGGACTTCCTTGATAACCGCACGAATCGTGTCGCCCTTCTTGTAGCGTTCTTTCTGAATCTGCTCGCTCTTCGGCAAGACGACTTCGTTCTTGTTATGCATGACGAGAATTTCATTTTTCCGAATCTGATACACCTCGCCGACAAGTATTTCGCCGATGGTATTGCTGTATTCGTTATAGATGAGTTCCTTCTCGAGTTCCTTAATCCTCTGATTGAGATTCTGTTTTGCCGTGATGATCAATCGGCGGCCAAAATCAGCCAGGTTCACAATTTCCACAAAGTCTTCACCGACGTCCAAGGGTTCGCCGGATTTCTTTCGTGCAGATTCGACATCAATTTGCGTTACCGGGTCGATCACCGTCTCAACGACCTGCTTTTCGAGATAGATTTCAATATCTCCTTTTTCCATATTGACAACGACGTCGAACTTGGCCTCTTGCCCGAACTTCTTTCTCACCATCATGCCAAAAATATCCTCGACAATTCCTACAAGAATATCCTTGTCAATTGATTTTTCGCGAACCAGTGATGAAAATGATTCGACAATCTCATAATTCATTGAAGCCTCCAAAGTGAAAATTGTAATTCATCTACTTACACACTATTTGAATCTCGGAAGAACATATGTTTCACGGATATCCTTCAGCGCCACCGGAACTGAATGCTTCTCTCCTGTCGACAACGTCAACGACGTCTCAGTGACTTCTTCCAATATTCCAGTTAGTGGTTCACTGTTTGCGTTCGAAATTATCCTCAACTGGCGTCCAATATTCTTGCGAAACTGCCGTTCGAGTTTCAGCGGGCGCTCTAATCCCGGTGAGGAGACCTCTATTCTGTATCTTCCAGTGAAAATACTTTGGCTTTCAATCTCCGGGGAAATCCTCCGGCTGACCTCGGCGCATTCATCCGCCGTGATGCCGTTGTCCGTATCAACAAATACTTCGAGGACTGTGGTGCCGGCTTCGCCCCGCATGTTCAGATCGACGAGATAACCCTTTATCGGCTCAAGAATCGGCGTCGTGAATCTTGAAATCTGCTCAAAAAGCTCTGTTTTCATGGTCTCTTCCACCGTCAAAAAAAAGTCCCGCTTGAGGCGGGACTTTACATTGCGGCGCATATAATATACCCAACGCTAGGCTTAGAAGCAAGAGAAATGTTCATGAAATCGAGCGCTAGAAAAAGGCACGCACTTCCGCCCTGGCGGTATGAATCGGTGCGCGAAATTGTTCGGACCGCCCCATGTATTGCAGCGATGATTGAAGATTGCCGCTGAGGCGATAGTCAAACGTAACGCCCCAGAGGAAAGTTTTCCCGTCTCCTCTTCCGCCAGTGAGCTCAAACGGGATCAACAAACCCGCCGGCGCGTTTTCCAGTAGAATTTCCTCGCGAGAAAAATCTATGCGCACCTGACCTGCATTCCGGAACGAGACGGCCGTCCGGAGCGATTGGCTGTTGAAGTTCGCTGCTACCAGAGCGGACGGGTAGGCATCTTCAGACCTTGACACTTCGATTTTGAATCCGACTTCCACGTTTTGCTCGGGGCGGTACGAATAATCGGAACTTAGACCATCGGACGCGATCATCCTTGAACGGGCGCTGTTCACCGATGCCCTAACGTTGTCTTGCTTGTTGATGTACTCAAGTTGGTTAGAAATCTCGGTGACCAATTGCAATCGGACTCGAATCGATCGCTCGCGAGAGTAGCTTTGCTCCAGCCCGGAGCTGTATTGTCCCAATCCTCTTCGTTGTTGATAACGGAAGCGAAATGAAAAATCGGACCTATTCTCAAAGAGAAAAATATCTTGCTGGAGAAGCTGGCTGCCGAGAATAGTTGTCGCCGGCTGAAGAAATCTGCTGAAATCCAAAAGGTAGATTTTCCTTGTGTCAGTCTCTGAACTTTTCTCTTCGATACGGACATAACTTTCAGTTGAAACGACGGCGAGCGCTTTCTCCGACCACGAGGATGGAGAATTAATAAATCGGGTTGGCGTGAATCGGAGCCGGATTGACGTCTTCAAGTCGATAACGGGATACAGCTCGTCACTGGGTATTGTGATGACAATATAGTCGCCGTCAAACCTGCTGAGACGGAAATCTCTTTCATCAGCAACGTCGACCCTGCCGTTGCGAATGCCGTCTGTCCAGACGTATTGTCCGTCTCCCTTCCGGACTTGGTAGAATATTCTTTCGAGCTTGGCAGAGCGTTGGGTTGAAACCTCATAGAAGACGTCGGCGTCGATACTTCGCCGGAGGGGCGCGTAGCGCGATTGAGATCGAAGCAAAATCGTCTGAACGTCGCCGTTTGTGAGTCGAAACGTACCATTGTACATTTTTTCCCGAAGAATAACGTTTGCCCCGGATGAAAAATTCGCGATCTCAGGGAGCGACCAATTATACGCTTGCGTCAAGGAGCGAGATTGCGGATGAAGTCTCCCCTCGATGGGCGCTCTGTCGTCTCGCATCTCAAATTCGGCGGAGACATTCATACTATAAATCCCCGTTGCAGAGACTTTCGGTGCGACGGTCGTAAAGCCGAAACTCGCAGGGTTCAACGAATCGGTTGCTCCAGTTTCAAGCGTTCTTTTTTCAGTTTCAAAACGAAAGCTCGGCGTGATTGTGCTTAGGGTGTAGGAAATCGTACCTCTTTGCCGTAGCCAGACATTCTTCCCGACAGATGCCTTTTGCGAGCTGGTGATCTGCTCAATAGTGTAGTCGCCATTGGGGAGTGAATCGGCATTCATTTGAATGAATGCGTCTATTCTGTCTGCAGAGAATTGATTTCCCCGTCTATTACTCCCAAGCGAGCCCCCGATGGAAACAGTCTGCAGTGGATTGTACGCCATGCGAGCTTCACGAATCTCTTCCGATGCGGGCTGCACGGTCACCGTGCTGTCCAAACTCCACTTCCTCCCGAACTCCACGTCGTCGGAGCGGTCAATGGAAATAAAATTCTTGTTCACATATCTGTCGGACAGCGAAAAATCGAATGAACCGATGTCGTTCCCGCCTATTTTCACGTTTGCAGGAGTATAATGGGCCAATAATTTCATTGCCCCGCCAGTTTTATCGTCGCCGACTGAAAACCTATTTGCATTGTAACTGCTCCCGGCATATTCGCCTGCTATCGAAAAATTCTTCATAACTTGGATAGTTGTCTTCACATCCGCTAGCTGCTGAAGTTGCGGGGAGGGCAAGATCACAATCGGTAAATATTGTCCATTGTGAGATCCCACGTAACGGTAGCGCCCCAAAGACTCTCGAATATAGTCACCCTGCCCTCCTCCGACAAAAGAGAACGCGACGTTAAACTGCGCTTCGGGTGTTCCAGGTGAGAATCTGTACAACCTGACATTCGCTCCTTGCAGTGCGGTATCTACAGCAATATACTGCCCTTTTCCGAGGTTCGAAGAATCGACACCAACCGAGTCTACCCCAGATTTTGTCGCCGTAGTGCTCCCACTTTGTTGTAAAATTTTCTTGTCACTGTCGCTCAAAGATAGATCAATTGGAGCGTTGGGATCGTCTCCCTCCCTCGCGTAGACGATGGAAAGTTTCACGTCGTCGTGAATCGTCTGAGACATAGTTTGCGCAGCGAAGAAGTTTCTCGTGTAGGCGCGGTCTGTGTATTGAAAGTCCACCACAATGCGTGAAGCACTCGTAATTAACCTCTTGGAGGAAAAGACTATTTCAGAGCTGGCATAATCAATCGCGTAATCGTTAGTTTCGCCCCTTAACATTAAGTTGCCATCGACGTAAACTTTCTCTGTTCCGGCGATGACTATGATATTGCGCTCATTGTTCTTTCCGAACAAGCGATAGGGCCCTTGCACTCCTTCAATCCCTGCAAATTGATTTATATTGAACTTTCCCCTCGAGGTCGCACCGATCACCGTCCCTGAGTTGGAAATGGCCCCTGTCGAATAATATGCGGTCCCCTTTGCTCCTTGTAGCTTTCGACTCAAGCGCCCAAAGTCACTCCCCACAAGATCGATGTAGAAATCTCCTAGGGTCGCTTCGTAATTAGTGCTTTTTACTTCCACAAACACTTTGTCCAGTTCTTGTAGGGTCTGTGTGTTTCCCTCCGGCTGTATGGGCGTATTCTCATCTGTGAGAGCGGCAAGAATCTCAACGTCGGAAGAGAGTTTTCCTGCAAATTGAAGTCGAAAACCAGAATTGAGAGTCAAATCTCTGTTGGAGCCGACACTGAATCCTCTAAAAATGCTGCCACTTTTTTGAAGTTCATTTCCGAAGATATCACTGAGCGGAGACACATTCGTTGTCACGATTGTGGCGCGATGATTAATGCTGTCTCGACGGACAGTATAGTTTTTATGCCAATAAGGAGATTGAAATGAAAACGGTAAGAAATTGTATTGTAGGTAGATATTGACTTCTCTGTCTTTAAAATCTATGTCTCTTTTCAGATTTATGGTAACCCTCCCAGTGGAATTTTCGATGACATAGTCCACCCCTCGATTGAGCTTTAAGGAGTCGAGATGCAGAGATTCCGAATTTGGAATTATGAGATCGTGGGAGAGCTGGATCGAAGTATCGGGTCTAGAGATGCGGAAATGGTCGAATGTTTGGGTGATTTGCTGGAGAGGTTGAGCGTAAGCTGCTCCCAAGCGGAAGGCAAAGATGAGAGCTAGTAAGAATAGGGTAGTACGTATGTCGGAAGTCGGTCTCAAGGAAGACAATACTAAATAGTCAAACCTACATCGTAAAAACGGGACGCCCGACCTCCAAAAAAATGCAGAAAGAGTTGTTTTGAAAAAAAGTCATCTGGCAGCATGCTTGATGACTTTTACAGTACCAAAGGTCGGACTCGAACCGACACCTGGGGTAAGCCAGACTGGATTTTGAGTCCAGCGCGTCTACCAATTCCGCCACTTTGGCTTATTCGTATCATAATATAAGCAACTTAGTCTGGCAAGGCAAGAGTTTTTCGGGTGATAGTAAGCTTTTCGACGTAGCTTCCATTCTCGGCGTAGGAACGATGTCACGAACAAGCTATCCGATTGCTGAGAGCAATCGGATAGCTCCTAACCGTACCGGCACCTTCTTTCGTGTTCATGGTGATTGGTCTAAGCTGCAAGGTCAAACAGCATTACCATGAAACAATGAAATTTTTTCTAGTAATCACCTTTGAATTTTGTACTCAAATGTGACCGATGCCCAAACGCCGATTGGTGTTCCTTTGACTGTCGCCGGCGAGAATTCCCAATTCATCACCGAAGCTACTGAGCTTTCCACGAAGATAGGATCAGAGCTTTGAACAACTTGATGTTTTTTGGGTAATCCATCCTTATCAATCCACAATCTCAAAATCACCGCACCTTCCAGACGTCTTGACGCTGCTCCGGGAGGATATTCAGTGTTTGCCCGAACCAACGGAACCGGCTTTTGATCAACAAGCGCGCTCTGGGCCGCGGCGGTGTCCTTCCTATCAACTGCTCCGACGTAAATTGAATCGCGCTCTACTGCAAGGGCAGCAACTGAGTCTCTCTTGGTGGAGACGCCGAAGTTCTTTGGTAATTTTATTGTCGGGACATTCCCTGCGGTGCGACGCTGTTCGGCCCTCGGTTTTCGCTGCCAAATTGTTATCTTCGTGGGGCCAAAGTCTTTTGTGACTTCAAGGAGCGAATCTACATCAATAGTTATGATCTGAGCAATTTTATGCTTAGTTACTTCTAAATAAAGAGTTGTGCCTTCGAATTTAAGAATCTTTCCCCTAAATGGTTTTCCCCTGATGGGCACAATCTCATCGGGATAATTTGGCCTCTCCTCTCTCAGTTGGGCTGTCGCTCCAACAGAGAGAAGAAGAAAGACGATACCGTGAGCCATGACGAGATTCCAAGATCCGATGTTCATTTTTTTGAGGGCCTTTCGTATAAGAATGCGCAATCCAGCAAACGACTTCCTCCGCCATCGTTCACTACGTACTTCCCATTGCTCCATATGGAGGCGCTCCCATGTTCTCCTTTGCGGCTGATCGCGTAAAATTTCACATCAAAATTCGGACGTCCGGAACCATCGAGCAGCCTTTTTTCCTTCGTGTGCTCCACTATTCTCCTACACGCCAAGAGGCACGCCTCTTCGGGAGACTTACCCTGTCTCATGTATTCGACTATCATGACGCTGCTGCAGTTCGCAAGGTTTGCTTCGCCGCGTCCGGTGGAACCGGCGGCACCTACAGCATTGTCCACATAGAGGCCGGCACCGATAATGGGTGAGTCCCCCACACGTCCGGGTATCTTGTAAGCCAAGCCGCTCGTGGTAGTAACGCCTGAAATATTTCCCTGTAAGTCCAATCCCAGACAATTAATAGTTCCATATGTCTGAAGAGCTTTCTTGATCCTTTCTCCGATATTCAGGTCATCGATTGAATGTGGCGGAAGATAATCATCTTCTTTGCTCAGACTCTCTTTCCATTTCACCCACTCCTCCCTTGATTCATCGGTAAGGAGATTCTCTTCAACAAACCCATGCATCTTTGCGAACCGCAGGGCGCCTTCCCCCACCAAAAGAACATGGTCGGTTCGCTCCATTACGGCCCTTGCGACTTTAGATGGGTTTTTGATATTCCGCAAAGCTGCTACTGCTCCCGCTCTGTGCGACGGACCGTGCATCACGGAAGCGTCGAGTTCAACATCGCCATCAGCGTTTGGCAATCCGCCAAGCCCAACGCTCATATCGTTAGGATCGTCTTCGACAATATTGACGCCGGCTATGACGGCATCCAAAGCATCTTTCCCGTCCCGCATCAATTGCATCGCTTTCTCGGTTGCCCGAATTCCGTTTGCACTTGAGATAGCCAAGGCTTTAGAGGTCTTTTCAGTTTGAGAACTCGCATATGACATCCCCTCTCGCGGAAAGAGCACAGAGCCGACTCCGGCCAGGGTTGCGGCTTTCAGGAAATGGCGGCGTGACAGTGTAAGGTTCATAATATTTTTCTCCGCTGTTGATGGATAACCTTCAAGCGTCGGCTGAGGGGAGTCCGACTGCTACTTATTTAATGAGAACCATCCTTTTGATGTCGATGAAACTTCCCGCTGTCAGTTTGTAGTAGTAGATCCCGGTCGCCAATCGGGAAGCATCGAGTAATATCAGGTAAGTGCCAGGTTGACGAGTTCCTCGCACCAAGGAGACTATTTCTTTGCCCAGGGCGTCATACACTACTAGATCAACTTTTGACGTCTGCGGAATGCTGAATTGAATAGTTGTCGTCGGATTGAAAGGATTGGGAAAATTTTGTTCCAGCGAGAACGCTGTCGGGAGAGCGCTCGTCAGCGGTCTATTCACTCCCGCGACAGCGTCGGGACTCATTGCAATGGCTTGCATTCCGGAGTAACCCATCGGACCGATCACAGTGCCAACTGCAGTGGTAGTGTCGATGGTTATAAGATTATTCTGATTAATTCCAATGTCTGTTAGTCCGTAGAGCTTACCGTTTTTGTCGAAGAGAATGTCAACGATTTGGGTGCCGAATCCGGTTTTCCCGACAAGCGTAGTAGCGCCTGTTGATAGATTCACTTTGTAAATCGCATCTGCCGTTCCGGTCGGGGGCTTTATGGAAGCCCAGAGTTCTCCGCTGAACGGATTTATCGCAAGACCACCAATGTTCAAGCCAGTATTTACGAGGGGAACCGCCGCACCAGTCAGATAATTCACGCGGTAGATTGTTCCGTTCGATGATCCGACATACATCATTGTATCATTGTTGAACGACATCCCTTTGAGATCTGATATTGAAATTGTGGCAACCTGACGGACAAGGGATCCTGCGCTGCTGACGCGATAGATTACCGCATTCGTCGAAGATCCTGTCGAATCGATGCCGATCAGCTCTTTTGTTGTTGGATGAACGCGCAAGCTCGTAATTTGATTGGCGGTCGTGGGGCCGATCAGCGTTGCAGCGCCCAACGACGGGCTCACAGAAAATATTCTTCCTCCGTCGGAGGTCCCCGACGTCGCGTAAATCGTCCCAAGCTGCGCATTCACTAAACTGAATCCTTTTCCAGACAAGGCAATAGAGGTGTTCGGGTGATTCGGATCGTTGCTATTGACAACAAGTGAATCGATCATATCTCCATTCGCATGCGGCGTGAAAACCAAATTCAGAATAAGAGATCCGAGGCTTTCAATTTTTCGTGGAGTGCTCGGGGGCGAGATGTGAGTAAAATGCTGGCTGAGTGTAGAAAAACTCGAAATAACGAGAGTGTCTTGTCCATCGTTTGTTATTGTTACCGCAACCGTATCGCTTGCGGTTTCGACTTCTCTATTTCCAAAATTGATCGCGTGCCGGTCTAGATTCAGGAGAGCTCCCGGTATTGGCCCCATATTCACTTTAGCGACCCACGTTCCCCAAGTATCTTTTGCGGAAACATATTCGGTGTGCGTCCACACGGCGCTTCCATCGATCGGGTCGAGTGCAATGCCATTGTAATCTCCCCATCTATTTCGCCCCGTTCCAAAATCTTTTACGTAATTCCCGAGTCCCGCCTGAATAGTAACACTCGGAGAAAGCCCTGCCGGATCTATGGCCCTCCTGCCTGAAATAAACGCCCCCATGTATTCAAAACGATTCGAGCGACAGAAAGTGATGAGCACATTTCTATCTTTGTCCGGCATAATTGCCGGATAGATGTGCCAGTAGCCAGTCAAGCCCATTGCCACATCTTCAAGGGTCTTTCCCTGAAAAGGATCGATTCTCACGTAGCGAATGGCCGAGTAAGCGTTCTTTAGCCCACTGGCGATGGAATGGACCACCCAGAGTGAGCTGTCGCGGTAGACGGGCTCATTGTGTATGTCGCTGCCTGCCGCGTCAAACAGAAGGTTGCCGCCCCCCAGTTGATTGGGATCAGGAGGAGAAGAATACTGAACGACAGGTACGTCGACACCCGTGATCGTTGGATTGCTGAGAGGGTTTTTGACAGTCCACACGGTAAAAAATGTTCCTATTGAAAAAGGCGACTCGTTCACGAGGAAAGCAGCGCCAGGATTTCCAAAAATTATCGATGGCTTTAGCCCGAAGACAAGAGTAAAATTCCTGGGCTCGTGAAAATCCCAAAAATCATGCCAGGTGACCTTTCCTGCTGTATTGGCATAGAGTTTTGATTTGTCAATCACGCGGACTTTGCAGTATCGAAATCCAAAGGTAGTGTAATCGAATTGATTTCCCGTGATGTAAATAGCCAAACTGTCGAATCCGACTCTGTCATAATCCGTCCAATTCGAAACCGCCGAATCTCCAAGCTGATCTGCAGGAAGCGCCCAATTGTACCATGTGCCGAGAGGATTGGCGTCGTCCGAGACCGATAGAAATACATACGATTTCTTTTTGCTGTCGTCGACATGGATTGATGTGAAGATCCATCGATTGGCAAAATGATCGAACATTACGATTGGATCAGACACATTCGCTCCGGGGAGGACTGTCCCAAACCATGCATTTGAGTTGATGGTTTTCAAGACCGTCCCATTTTTATCAAAGATTCGAAACGTCGAATTGACAGCCGTCATAATATGATTCGGGCCGGCTGCAAGAATAGGGTCGGGGGGAATATAGCTGGTTTGCGGGATACCTTCGAAGCTCTTCTGCAGAACCGGCCGGGGAGTTCCGCCGGCACGTTTCGACATCGGAATGGGTAGATCTTCGATATAGTTCGAGCCTTCAGGTCCCGTTGGCGGAACGACGTTCGAGGGTGTTGGAAGTT
The DNA here is from genome assembly GCA_020052095.1 of Bacteroidota bacterium. GTDB lineage: Bacteria > Bacteroidota > Ignavibacteria > UBA10030 > UBA8401 > JAGVPT01. The sequence continues at coordinate 71,426 of JAGVPT010000185.1, forward strand.
TTTCTACAGTCTTATTTATCTCGAAACTCTCCAACGCCTTCCCTACAGTCGGAACTGTCTCTGCGGCAGCGAAATTGCCGGTCGAGATGATGGCTCCACCATCAACAGAACCTGCCTTCGGCCCTTTCACGATGATCGGGGGCGGCCCAACAAACGCTTTCAAGACCAGGTCACCCCCTGTCGGAATTCCTCCGCCAGGCCCGCCGTTGTTCCATTCGCCTATGAGAATGTAATATGTCGTTCCCGCTTGTAACTGGACCGACAATTCTGATTCTCGTATCAAACCTGGATCAATGTCATCATTGCATGCCACCGCTTCGAGATTCCCGCATGAGCCTGTGAAAATGCCGAGCATGATATCGTAATCGGAAGGAGTGCTTCCTATGGTACTAAAGATGACGTTGCGAGTTGTATCTGCAGCGTACTTAAACCACACGGTCTTACCGATGCCGGTTCCGTCATTGCAGATAATAACAGGATCGTTCGGATTCGCTGTTGCTAAGCGCGTGTCCTGACTTACGGAATATGGGAGCGACGGAATTGGGGTCGCACCGGAGCACTCATCATTTGCCGGAGTTTGCGCGTACGAGTCGATCGGGAAAAATATCCCGCAGTACAATAGGAGCAGAGGAGCGAGAACGGCGAAGAGATGTGAAAATCTCCGTCCACAGCCGTCTGATTGTGTGGAAAAATGTGAAAGCAAAAAAACCTTTCCCGTACTAATCATGAGATGCGTATGCCCTATTTAACAAAGTTGCCAGATGAATAATTTCTCCAGTACACTCAAAGAGATCGAGCCCATATTTCATCTGCGCTATGCATCCGGGATTGCTCGCAACGATCAGCTCCGCGTGAGTTGATTCAACGTTTTTCATCTTGCGGCTCAATAGTTGCATGGAATCTTCATAGTGAACGACGTTGTATATGCCGGCGCTGCCACAGCACCAACTCGCTTCGGGTAGATCGACCAGGTCAATGCCGGGAATTGCCTCGAGGATCGCGCGCGGCTCGGTCGTAATTCGCTGTGCATGCGCCAAATGGCACGCATCGTGATAGGCAACGCGCTTGTTGAATGGATGGCCCGGCTTTTTGAAATCGATCGACACCAAGAATTCTGTCAGATCCTTGACCTTTCGCGATAGCAGAGAGGCTCTTTCCGAATACTGGCGATCGTCTGCGAGGTAGTGACCGTATTCCTTCATGAATGCCCCGCATCCGGCTGAGTTTATGACAATCGCCTCGAAATCATGCTGAAGAAAGACATCAATATTGTGCCGTGCGAGCTTTCTCGCGGTCTCAAAATCTCCGTTATGTGCCTGCAGCGAACCGCAGCATTCCTGCATCCTCGGTACAACGACCTCGCAGCCATTATGCAACAATACCTCAATCGTGTCCCGGTTCACATCGGCAAATGCAACGTTCATGATGCAACCGGAAAGAAATGCGACGCGGTGTTGAGCGTTCCCAACCGGTCGTACCACTTCGGGAAATGATTCGTCGAAAAACTTTTCATTGATGCGGGGAGAAAGATGTTGGAGCTTTGCCATTTTCGGCGCAAGCATTTTCAAAATGCCCGTTTTGTTCAAAATTCGTTCCACTCCTCCGCGCTGGTACATCCGCAACGCTTTAGCTGCACGTTTCAAATTCCTCTTTGACGAGAGAACTTTTTCGAAAAAGAACCATTTGAGGCCTTTTTCCAACCAAGATACTTTTTGTTGCCGGTATATTTGCGCGCGGGCAAACTCAACAAGGGAGCCGTACTTCACGCCGGCAGGACATGCCGTTTCACACGCCTGACAGTCAAGACAAAAGTGCATTTCGTCTACGAACCCTTGGGTAATTTCGAGATCCCCATCGGCGACTGCTTTTATCAAACGAATTCGCCCACGCGGTGAAGATTTTTCCAGTCCTGTGAGAGTATACGTCGGACATGCCGGCAGGCATAATCCGCAATGTATACAATTGGTGATGAAATCGTAGCTCGGGATGTCGACGCCGACGAAGCCGTTCTTCTTTTTTTCAACGGTTGAGATATGCACATCGGTGAACGCCATACTCTATTTGTACTTTCGAAAAGGGAAAACCAGAATCACACCTGAAGCAAATCCGCCAACATGCGCCCACCATGCAACGCCGCCGACGTCGGCCGAAGTCTGAGCGTCGAGCGCCAGCGTTCCATAGAAAAATTGCATCAGAAACCAAAATCCGAGGAACAGAACTGCCGGGATCTCAATGAATGTGAAGAAGAAAAAAATTGGCACGAGTGTAACGACTTTCGCCTTCGGAAAGAGCAGAAAATAACTCCCGAGAACGCCGGCGATCGCTCCACTTGCACCGATAGTTGGTATCGTGGACGATGAGTTCATGGAGAACTGTAATACCGAGCCGGCCAATCCGCACAAGATGTAGAAAAAAGCAAATCTTCCGTGCCCCATCTTATCTTCGACATTGTCGCCAAAGATCCAGAGATACAACATATTCCCGAGGAGATGGAGCCAGCCGCCGTGAAGGAAAACCGACGTGAAGAACGGAACGACCACCCAGAAATAAGAATGTTGCGCTGCATCGATGCGCACTTGGGCAGGACTCATTCCGAACGCAGAGATGAAATTTCCGAGCCGTTCTCCAAGTGACAGTTCAAACATGAATACGAGCGCGTTCGCGACAATCAGGAGAATTGTGACAAACGGAAATCTCTTCGATGGAATTGTATCTCGAATCGGAATCAAAGTTTCTTACGCGTATCTGATGAGATGTCCGCCTGGTTCACTTTACGTCCACGCACCCAGCTCTTCGAATTTTTTGATCTGCTCCCTATTCCGCGGTAGAGAGCCTTCGCACTTCGGCTTTATAGAGAACACTTTTCCTGGGTTGAGGATGGCATTGGGGTCGATCGATGACTTGATCGACTGCATCATCGCAATCGCCGGAATCCCCGCCACCGCCGGCAGGAATTTTTTCTTTGCCAGGCCCGTGCCATGTTCTCCGGTTATCGTCCCCCCCATCTTTATGGACTCGTTGAAAATCTCTTCGAATGCAGATTCGGCCCGGTGGATTTCATTAGTGTCGCGCTCATCGGTCAGGCAGGTTGGATGGAGATTGCCGTCGCCTGCATGTCCAAAAGTCCCGAACAGGAGGTTATACTTGCCTGCGATCGAATCAATTCGCTCGAGCATGGGGGCGAGCTCGGTCCGCGGGACTGTGACATCTTCCAGGATCGTTGTGGGCTTCACCCGCGCAAGAGCGGAAAAAGCCGCGCGGCGGGCCGTTTTCAAGCGAATGGCTTCCACAGCGTTTTGTGCAATTTTAATCTCGATACAATTGTGTCGTTTGCACAACACCACAATCTTCGCCGCATCCTCTTCGACAACCGACGGCCGCCCATCTACTTCAATCAATAATAGCGATTCTATGGACGTTGGGAGGCCGAGGTGTGCATACTCTTCGACGCATTTTATCGTTGTTTGGTCCAGAAATTCAATCGTTGCGGGAACGATATGTGCGGCGACGATGGCGGAGACTGCTTCAGCCGCTTCTTTACGGCTCTGAAAATATGCGAGCATCGTTTTGCTCGTTTCAGGTTTTGGAATGAGTTTTAGCAATATTTTCGTGAATATGCCGAGCGTACCTTCGGAGCCGACGAAGAAATCCTTAAGGTTATAGCCCGCAACATCCTTCACGGATTTTCCGCCCGAGAAAATTATTTCGCCATTCGGAAGAACAACTTCCAATCCCATCACGTAGTGTTTCGTCACTCCGTATTTCAGTCCGCGCAGTCCTCCTGCGTTTTCCGCCACGTTGCCGCCGATTGTACATATGTTCATGCTGCCGGGGTCGGGCGGATAGAACAGACCCAGTTTTTCAACGGCAGAATGGACATCAGCAGTGATGACCCCTGGCTCCACGAGGGCTGTCAAATTTTCGGTGTCGATCTCCAGAATCTTGTTCCAATGAGACATCAGAAGTACGATAGAATTTTCAACGGGTACAGAGCCTCCACTGAGCCCCGAGCCTGATCCGCGAGGCACAATTGCGAAGGCCACTTCGTTCGCCAGAGTGACAATCTGAGCGATTTCTTCTTTTGAGTGAGGAATGATGACCGCTTCGGGGAGCTGGCTGATAAGGGGTGTGCCGTCGTACGAGTACGTGATTTTGTCTTCCTGGGAGTCGAGATAGTTTTCCTTGCCGACAATGCGTGAAAGCTTTTGTAGAACTGAAGGGTTAATCATGAAATGATCGCGCTCGGAAAGCGAAATGTTGAACGTCGAATGAAGAATTATTATATTGCTTGCGTTTACGATATGATACCAAAATCAATTTCGAAAGTCAACGAACCACATTGGAGCTCGAATGGGAAAATTAGAACGTCGATCATGGGCAGAACCATTTAAGATCAAAGTTGTTGAGCCTCTTAAGATGACAACCCGTGAAGACCGATTGAAGGCAATGGCGGAAGCCGGTTATAACACGTTTCTTCTCCGATCAGAAGATGTGTACATCGACCTGCTGACGGATAGCGGGACAAATGCAATGAGCGACTACCAGTGGGCCGGGATGATGTTGGGAGATGAAGCCTACGCCGGAAGTAAGAACTACTACCATCTCGAGGAGAATGTCGGAAAATTCTATGGCTATAAATATTTAGTGCCGACACATCAAGGACGTGGCGCCGAGCATATCATCTCAAAGTTGTTGATTAAGCCGGGCGACTATGTTCCGGGCAACATGTACTTCACAACGACGCGTCTCCATCAGGAGCTTGCCGGCGGCACGTTTGTCGACGTCATCATCGATGAAGCGCACGATTCGCAAAATCTTCACCCGTTCAAAGGAAATATCGACCTTCAAAAATTGGAGGATCTGATAAAAAAAGTAGGCGAAAAGAAGATATCGTACGTTACGGTTGCAGCGACGGTAAACATGGCCGGTGGCCAACCGATATCAATGGAAAATTTACGCCGGATCCGCGCACTGACATCAAAGCACAATATCAAAGTTGTCTTCGATGCCACACGCGCCGTGGAAAATGCCTACTTCATCAAAATGCGGGAAAAGGGCTTCGAGCAGAGATCGATCGCTGAAATCCTGAAAGAAATGTGCTCATACACGGACGGCGCTACGATGAGCGGGAAGAAGGATTTGCTTGTCAACATCGGGGGCTTTCTTGCGCTCAACGATTACGATGTGTTCGAAGAAGCGCGGAACATGGTCGTCGTGTATGAGGGATTGCACACATACGGCGGATTGGCGGGACGGGATATGGAGGCGATGGCTCGCGGCATCGAAGAAGCCGTGCAGGAGCCGCACATCAAAGCGCGTATTGGCCAGGTCGAATATGTCGGAGATAAACTGCAGAGCATCGGCGTTCCCATTGTGTTGCCGGTCGGCGGACATGCCGTTTTTCTCGATGCGAAACGATTCCTTCCCCATATTCCGCAACTTCAATTTCCGGCACAGACACTTGCGGCTGAGCTGTACCTGGATTCCGGCATCCGTTCCATGGAACGAGGAATCGTTTCTGCCGGTCGTAGCAAAGAGACGGGCGATCATTACTACCCGAAGCTTGAACTCGTGCGGCTCACGTTTCCAAGGCGAGTGTACACGCAGGCGCATTGCGACGTCACGGCAGAATCCGTTGAAGCTGTTTTCGAAAATCGGGATCGGATTAAAGGATTGAAGATGGTGTACGAACCGAAATACTTGCGGTTCTTCCAGGCGAGGTTCGAGCGATTATGAACAACGAAGTGTAGGACACCTCCAAGGTGTCCTACACTTCTGCAGGCCCTTCCTCAGTTAAAAAAACCGAACATTATTCCCCCTGTAATCACCGGACCGTCTGGCTTCAATTTGGCTGGCACGCCGAGTAAGTTCTTATCGTCTTCCAGCTTCCAGCTTGCGTTCGTCATGTACGGATATGTTACACCGACCCGGATCTGAAACCACCGGAGGATTGCATATTCGATGTTTGCACTCGGTTGAAGCGCGAAGAATGATCCGTTGAGATGTTGTGTTTTATTCTTTGTTACGGTATTGGCGCCGAATTCGGTCCACAAATCATCCCATAGCTTGCCCGAGCCATCGTCGCGCGTTACTGTAATATTAACGCTGCCACCTCCGAGTGTAAGGCCGACAGAGACGTCGAGGCGATCGCCAATAGGCATCACATAGTCGACAAGGAAACCGCCGTACGAAATTCGATAGTCCACACTTTTTGTCACGTTTGTAGTTTTATCAAACGCGGTCGACGAAATCGTACCCCCAATTCCTCTCCCACCCATCCGCACATTCTTAAGAAACATAATGTAGCCGTACCCTTCACCGCCGGCGAGGTACATCGGTTCACTTTTCGGTATTAGCGGCAGACCGGAACTTTGCAGAACTTTATTGATTTCATCGAACTTGAATAGTCCCCATCCCGGAATAAATCCCCCCGCGCCGCCGACCTTTGACTTAGTTCTTCGAAAATTATTCGACTCGCCCGAGGAGTCTTCGTCTTGCGCGAAAGTCGTCAGCGCGACGATGCTGAGAAGAGCTGCAATCGTAATAATTCGTTTCATTGAAATCATCCTTTCTTGCCTGTCTGTGTTGTGAATTTATGCAGTAATCTACGGAGAAGCAATTGAATTGTTGCGGAAAAATCGGGATGAATATGGGAAGATGCAGCGAAAACTGTCGCCGCGACGTCACAAAGCGAGGAGATCCATAATCGGCGGTGACTTCCTACGCTCAGTGCCTCGGGACACGCGCGCTGTGAAAGTCCCCCCCCAACCGCCTCTTAGTAACGGGGCATCGTCGGGTCGATCCGCTCCGCCCATTCGTCAATTCCTCCGACGAGGTTTTTTATTTTGCGGAAACCAGCCTGCTTCATGAATTCGACTGCTGTGCGGCTGCGTCCGCCAACCTTGCAATGAACTACAATTTCTTTCGCCGTGTCGAGTTCATTGATTCTTTTTGGGAGATCGCGAAGCGGAATCAGGTGCCCTTTGAGATTGCATATCTCGTACTCTTGAGGTTCCCGAACGTCCAGGATAAAAATGTCGTCCTTCTTGTCAAGGCGCTGTTTAAGCTGGTCAACGGTGATCTCAAATTGCTCCTCGCGAGCGTATGAATCCCAGCCAGGTTGCACGCCGCAAAATGCCTCGTAGTCGATCAATTTGGTAATGGTTCGATGGTTGCCGCAGACCGGGCATTCAGGATTCTTGCGGAGCTTCATTTCCTTGAATTTCATCTTCAACGCATCGAAGAGGAGCAGACGTCCGATAAGCGGATCTCCTTTTCCGATGATCAGCTTCACGGTTTCGTTGGCCTGAATTGTCCCGACGATGCCCGGCAGAATACCGAGGACGCCTCCCTCGGCGCAGCTTGGAACCAGCCCTGGAGGGGGCGGTTCCGGATAGAGGCAGCGATAGCACGGCCCGTCGGTCGTGGCGAATATAGACGCTTGTCCTTCGAATCGAAAAATACTTCCGTACACGTTCGGCTTCCCGGTGAGCACACACGCATCGTTGACGAGATATCGGGTCGGAAAATTGTCCGTACCGTCAACCACAATGTCGTATTGCGCAAAAAGAGCGAGCGCATTTTCGGATGAAAGGCGCAACTCATGTGTTTCGATTCTTACGAAAGGATTGATTCCTTCGAGCCTTTCCTTCGCTGAATCGAGTTTGGGACGGCCAACATCTTTTGTGGAATGCATTATCTGACGCTGTAAATTCGAGTAGTCCACAACGTCGAAGTCGACAATGCCGATCCTGCCGATTCCGGCGGCGGCCAGATAGAGGCCGACAGGCGAGCCGAGTCCTCCGGCTCCAATCAACAACACACCGGCAGCCTTCAATTTCTTCTGACCTTCCATTCCCACTTCGGGCATAATCAGATGTCTGCCGTAGCGTCGGATCTCTTCTGCTGATAACTCGACATTTGCCATTTATGCCGTGCCTCCCGCTATCGAAGGGATGATACTGAGAACGTCTTTCTCCGAAAGGGGCGTAGATTCCTTCTGCATATATCGGATGTCCTCGTCATTTACATACACATTCACAAAATTTCGAAGTTTCCCATCGTCCGAGTAGAGGTGCTTTTTAAGGGGAGAGTACTTCGTGCACAAACTCTCCAGCGCCTCGCCCACCGAGCTGCCTTCAACGGAGACCGACTCGCGGTTCTCGGTAAATTGCCGTAGCGGAGTCGGGATCATTATTTGTATTGCCATATTCCTTCCTTTAGTAGTAAATGGAGACATCTGAAAAATTCTTGAGTTAGTCATGGTGAGCGAAGTCGATCCATGATTTCGCTCTAAATTTCACACTTCGACTGCGCTCAGTGTGACTTTTGTCGCCTTAAATACAATTTTTCAGATGTCTCAAATGATAACTCATCTAAACAAAATCTTTGTTGTCAGATCTACTCGATGATAACATTTTCTCCTTGAAAACCACTTCGGTCGTTCTCCATCACCCATGAATGGACGTCATGGTACTTGCCTTTCATCACGGAGACGATAAGATACGAGAACCATGGGAACGCATGGTCGAGGTCGTACTTTGATGCCACCGACGGAGAATTGGGGTGCGAATGATAGAATCCGAGAATGTCGATCTTCTTCTCGCGGGCGGCACGTTCCGCAGAGCGATAGTTTTCCGGCGTAATCAGAAAACGGTGGAACTGTTCGCCCTCGTCGAAGGAATTCTGGATTTCAAGTACTTCGAGGACATTTCGTTGTTCGCCGATTATTTTCCCCAGCAGTACCCCGCAACATTCGTTGGGAAATGCCCCTTCGCCATGGTCGCGTATCTTTTCAAAGACTGCGCTGGATAGCTTAAGCATTCGTCCCCCAAATATTTTCGCTCAAGTAGCGGTTCCCGTCATCGCAGAGAATTGTTACGATTGTACCATGTGAAAGTTTTTTTGCTACCTTTAGGGCAGCCGCAACGTTCGCACCCGAAGAGATGCCGACAGACAATCCCTCTTCCTCCCCGAGCCGTTTCATCATTGCGTACGAGTCTTCGGTGGAGATCACGAGCGCACTGTCAGCGATTGTGGCGTCATAGATACCAGGCACGATTGCAGTCTGCATATGCTTCAATCCTTCTATCCCGTGAAGCGGAGAGTCGGGTTGCATGGAAATGCAGGTGATCGTGGAGCGATATTCCTTCAAGCGCCGCGAGGTTCCCACAAACGTCCCGCTTGTTCCAAGGCCGGCAACAAAATGAGTGATGGCGCCGCTTGTTTGCCGAATGATTTCTTCGGCAGTGCCGGCGTAATGGGCTCGCCAATTTGCCGCATTGTTGTACTGGTCGGGATAGAAGTACTCATTCGGATACGTCCTGACCAATTCCTTGACTTTCCGTTGCGCTCCATCGGTCCCTTCAAGAGAATTCGTTAATGTCAATTCTGCGCCGTACGCGATCGTCATTTCTTTTCTTTCCTTTGAAGCATTTGACGGCATAAAAACATGGACCCGATATCCCATCGAGGCACCCAACATAGCGAGTGCAATCCCGGTGTTGCCGCTCGTTGCGTCAATGATGATCTTCTCATGGGTCAGGAGTCCAGATTTCTCTCCTTCCAGAATCATATTAAGGGCAGCCCGGTCTTTAACAGATCCGCTGGGATTAAACCATTCCGCTTTCGCGAAGAGGGAAATTCCGTCCATCTCCTTCACAATATGGCTCAGGTGGAGTAGCGGAGTGTTTCCGACCTTGTTGATTAGGGAGCTATCCGAAGTTACGCTATGCACCGTCGTTATTGTCCTGGCTTGCGTTTCAATCAATGGAGCCTCTGTGTTCAAAGTATGCCTTATGATTAATAACACCCGCGATTTCTGAAACGTTCGGCGTTCTCACATGCCGAGCTCGTCCGACCTCGCTTTCATCGCATCGATTACAAACTGAATGTGTTCATCCAACGGTACTCCCAATTCGCCCGCACTTTGAATGATTTCCTCCCGGCTGACACTGCGTGCGAACGCTTTATCCTTCAACTTCTTTTTCACAGAACTTACTTCCATCCCCTCTATTTTTTTATTGGGCCGCACGAGCGTACATGCTACGATGAAGCCGCACACCTCGTCGCAAGCGAACAGCGCTTTTGCCAGCAGTGACTCCCGGGCGACTCCGGTAAATGAAGCGTGACCAAGAATTGCGGTACGTACTTCTTCGGAATATCCCTTCTCTTTCAGGATCTCCGAACCTTTCCGCGGGTGATCCGGAGGTGTAGGGTACATCTCGTAATCGAAGTCATGAATCAGCCCCGTGATCCCCCACACTTCTTCATCTGCTGAAAATTTCTTTGCATACGCACGCATAGCTACTTCAACGGACAATGCGTGCTTACGAAGGCTTTCGCCTTTTGTGTATTCGTGGAGAAGCGCAAGTGTGCTGGTGCGATCCATGCTTGTTGCCTTTCTATTTGATTTTCACGAAGATGTTACTACATTTTGATAATGTAATTAAAGGAAATTTCGATGACATTATCAATTCTGGCGGGACTGTTCCTACTGTTTTTGATAGGAATAATATTCTACGGTTACGGTTTCGTCGTCAAATCGACACGGCGTGCCGATACTGAAAACATGGAACAATGTTCCCTTTGCCGGAATAACTTTGACAAGCGTGTACTTGTTGAGCGTGAAATTGGTGATTATAAATTGATGTACTTCTGCAAATCGTGTATCAGCGCCCTGCATGACGCCGCCGCACGGATACATTGACGTTTTACTTTTCCGGATATTCGGCGGAGGGGCACAATTTGTTCAGAACGCACTCTGCACACTGGGGATTTCTAGCGTTGCAGATATTTCTCCCGTGGTGGATCACCGCATTCCCGAAATGTATCCAATCCTTCCTCGCAAGCAAATCACAAAGATCGGCTTCGATCTTGTCCGGCTGTGAATTCTGCGTCAGTCCAAGCCGGGTCGCCAACCGCATGACATGTGTGTCGACCACGATTCCTGCAGGTATCCCGAACGCTCCTCCGAGAATGCAGTTTGCCGTCTTTCGCCCTACGCCCGGAAGTTGAAGCAATTCTTCCATTGACGAAGGGACATTACCCTTGTGGTTTTCGACGAGCGCTTTGCAACACCCGATAATGTTCTTTGCCTTGTTCCTGAAAAAGCCTGTGGAATGGATGTCACGTTCGATCTCGGCTTGGTTGGCCTCAGCAAAGTTGCGGGTTGTCTTGTATTTTGCGAAGAGCGATGGCGTAACCATATTCACGCGGACATCGGTGCACTGAGCAGACAAGATAACAGCGATGAGGAGCTGAAGCGGGTCGGAATGTGCAAGAGCTATTGCGGGAGAGGGATATTCTTTTCGAAGCAGTGATTCTATTTTCTGCGCACGAACTTTTTTCTTTTCCCCAGACTCCCTGCCTCGTGTTGTAAGGATCATGCTTAGGCGATGATTTCTTTCACGACAAGAGCACCGTTTTCGGTTAGGCCTTTTCTGAGTGATTCATTCCCCGAGCCTGTCAACCACTTCACCACTTCGAAAAGCAATTTGTGGTCGGGAATCGTGCGCGCTCGGACCACGAATGCATCCCCTTCTCCAGACGAGAGTTTTTTCTTCCACAATGACAAGTGGTGCAAATTGAATTCTTTCATGAGCGTCTCGAAGGTTTTCCCTATCTCGACGACAAATTCTGCTCCGGGAGTGTTGATGCGGGTTGGAATGATGGATGCCTCCCATAAGCTAATTTTCTGTTCCGGATCGCCGACCAAGGAGACAACCGTATAGAGGGAGCTCCGACTGCAATCGATCGCGCTGGAACGGGCATCGTCGGTAATACTTTTTCCGAGAAGATATTCTAAAGCATCAAGATTCCATCCACCATCAAAGAGATAGACCGACTCAAATATATTTGAAGGATTCCTTCCCAATTTGAATCCGGCCTCTTTCAGTTTTCGCTTCCCCGCAGAAAGCATTTTGCGGATAATCCCGGAGATCTTCGTCTGGCCTCCCACCAACATCGAATCAGCGATAACCTGAGACGACCACGCAGCCTCGATTCCGACACTCGACGCCGGCATGATTTGTTCGGAGTATTTTTCGAACGCATCCTTGATTATGCGCTGGACGTCTTCGTTATCGGACTTTATCGGCGTTGACAAGAATTGATTCAGGCTCCCCTTCGCCACTTGTGCGAACTTCATGCGTGTCTCAAGGAGTGACGCTTGAAATGCTTCTCGGAGTAGTGCCGATTCGTTGCGAATTCTTCCGAGAGAGACCCGTTGCGATGATCGAAATTCCTCCGGATTCGCGGACGGCAGAATTTGATCGAGGACGCAGTAAGAATTCAGTTTTGTTGGAATCCCGAGTTCGCTGTGTATGCCCATTATTCCTTCCCGAGTTGGAGTCGCAGCGGAGGTGTTGAACGGTTCGATGAGTCGAAACGCGGGTCGCGGATCAAGAGCCTCTCGACAACCCTCCCATTAATAAGATGCTGATCGATAATTTCCGGAACATCTGCGATAGTGACCCCGCCGTACCAAATTCCTTCAGGGTAGACGACGATGCTCACGCCGAACTCGCAGGCATCCAGGCACCCCGAAGTATTGGCACGAACAAGTGCATTGAGGCCACGCTTCTTTAACTCCGCTTTGAGAATTGCGCGGACCTGTTCGGAGCCCTTCTCCGAACAGCAACCCTTCGGATGCCCCTCGGGTCGTCGATTCGTACAGACGAAGATGTGCCGCTGATATCTCGACATTGTATTTATGTCACCATATTTTTGCGCTGCCGAAAACCTGATTCGTAATAAGACGAAGCTTCTTTGTTGCGCCGGGATAGTTTGGAGTCGTATACGAAATTTGCTGACCGAAGCCGCTTTTCACATTTCCCAGTACTCGCATATCGCCGATAACAGAGTGAGCCGTCACATAGACTTCTAAGTTTTTCGGTACCAGCACATGCATGTCGCCGAAAACGCCGTCTAATTTCAGTGTCTGTTCCCCTTCTGCCAGTTGGATTTCGTTAAGGTCGATGTTCATGTCGCCGAACACATTTGAAATGGAACCTCCGTGGAAATCTGTTGACGTAATTTTCATGTCAACGTCGCCGAAGACATTTGAACTGCTTATTGTTGTTCCAGCAGATTCCCGCGTCGTTCCGGAAAATATCACGTCATGCGGCACGCCCGCCTGAGACTCAGAGCGTCCATAGCGAAAGAACATTCGCAATCCGACCAGAATCAGAACGAGAGGCCAATAAGTCGAAATGATGTCCCCGAATTCAGCAATCTCAAGCTTGTCGAGTAACAGTAAGACTCCGAGCGTAATCAAGATCAGTGGCCCGAGATATTGTCGTCGTGTTTTCATGAAATTCTCCTTGTGGGGCCTATGTAATGCGTATGCCGAACAATTTCTTAACTTCAGCAAGACGTAGCGTATTGATCACGTCTTTTTTCTCAAGCCATCCTTTTCGCGCTATGCCAACGCCGTACCGCACGTCGAGGAGGCCATCGACAACGTGTGCATCCGGGTTGATGGCGATCTTGACCCCCTTATCTTTTGCGTATTTGCACATGCGCCAGTCCAAATCCAATCGGAATGGATGCGCGTTGATCTCGATGATCTTGCCATAGTCGCTTGCAGCATCGATCACGGCCGTCTGGTTGATCGGGTATGCATCGCGCTGAAGCAGCAACCGCCCCGTCGGATGCCCGAGCATCGTTACGTACTTGTTCTTCAGTGCCTTCACAATTCGCTTCGTCATGTCAGATTCTGTCATCTTGAAGCTGCTGTGCACCGACGCGACGACGTAGTCGAATGTCGAAAGCACGTTGTCGCTGAAATCGAGTTCGCCATTCGGCAAGATATCGACCTCAGTGCCCATGAAGATACGAAAACCCGACCACTTTTGATTCAACGATTCCATTTCTTTTTGCTGCTTTTTTACGCGCGCTTCGGTCAAACCATTTGCGTATGCCGCAATTTTGCTGTGGTCGGCAATTCCGAGGTACTCCCAGCCGAGGCTTTGCGAAGCCTCCGCCATTTCGAGGAGCGTATTGGCGCCGTCGCTGTAGCTTGTGTGACAATGAAATGTCCCCCGAATATCTTTTTCAGAGATCAGTGTAGGCATCGAGTGTTTCTCAGCCGCTTCAATCTCACCGAAATCTTCGCGAAGCTCGGGGGGAACGTAGGAGAGTCCGAGGGTCCGATAAATATCCTCCTCTGTTTTGCACGCGACAATTTTCTTTGCTTTTCCCCGTTTTTCCTCTGAGCCGGTTCTCGAAAACCCGTACTCATTCAGGCTGAGATCAAATTTCTTCGCGATTGTTCTAAGCCGGACATTATGATCTTTGCTGCCTGTGAAGTAATTCAGCGCGAACGGGAACTCGGCATCGTCCACGACTCGCAGATCGCAATTGATACCGGTATTCAAGACGACACTGGATTTTGTAGGACCTTCTCCCGTAATGCGCGCGACATCGGGATGAGAGGTAAACATTTTCATGATGGCATCGACAGCCGACTTCTTAGCGCTTGCTACAATGTCGATATCGCCGATCACTTCCTTTTTACGCCGGAGGCTCCCCGCAATTTCAGCGCGAAGAATCCCCTTTTGCTTCGAAAGGACTTCGAAAACGTTGATGGCCGCTTTCTCGGCGACGGAAAACAGGAACTTCGAACTATACCTGCGCAGCGCTTCGATTCCAGCTAAGATGTTCTCTTCCGTTTTCTTTCCGAATCCCTCGAGCTTTTCCAACTTACCGGCTTTGCATGCGGCTTCGAGCTCATTGACAGACTTCAATTTCAACTTCTCATAGAGCACTTTGACTTTCTTTGGTCCAACGCCCGGGATCTTCAGCATTGTCATCAGACCTTCCGGGAGCGATGCCTTCAGTTCTTCATAATATTTCGATTTCCCGGTCGATAGAAGTTCGGCAATCTTTTCGGCGATCGCTTCTCCAATTCCCTTAACGTTGCGTATTTCTCCCGACGTCACGAGCGCATTTAGGTCGCCGGTGACCCCTTCAATCGCGCGGGCCGCGTTATGATACGCCCTGCACTTGAAGGGATTCTCTCCTCGCAATTCGAGGAGAGTTCCAATTTCATCGAGGATATCCGATACTTTTGATTTTTCCATCAATTCATCGTTAGAAATTCGGTGCGTGCCTAACGGACTTGTAGAATTCTGTGACAATCTTCGCGGCGGTCTTAGGATCATCCGTGATAGAAAACAAGTCAAGGTCGCGTTTTGAAATGGTCCCTTCTGCAAGCATCGTCGATTTTATCCAATCGAACATGCCCGCCCAATAATCCTTTCCCATGAGGATGATGGGAAAAGGAGTCACCTTTTTTGTCTGTACCAGCGTTATCGATTCGAACAGCTCGTCGAGCGTTCCGAATCCGCCGGGCATAACGACGAATGCCTGGGCGTATTTCACGAACATTACTTTTCGGACATAGAAGTGTCTGAACGTGATCAGCTTGTCTTTATCGATGTACGGATTTGCACTTTGTTCGAACGGCAAGTCGATATTGATGCCGACGGAAGCGCCGCCGGCTTCTTTCGCCCCTTTGTTCGCGGCTTCCATAATTCCAGGTCCGCCGCCGGATATTACGCCATACCCACTGCGGACGAACTCTTTCGCAACGTTGGTTGCCATCTCATAATATCGCGATCCTGGTTTTGTGCGTGCAGAACCGAATATGGTCACGCATGGACCGAGTTTCGAAAGAGTCTGGAAGCCTTCGACAAACTCCGACATCACTCGGAAAACCCGCCAGATGTCATCCTGGGTTTTTAGTAGTTGTTGAAGTTTGGCATCTTGAAGGACATCGTGTTGAGTGCGTATTGGTGCCATTGTGATTTTCCTTTTGCTATCTGTCTTTTGTTAGTATCGACGCTTCACAAAATTTTCCAGCAATATTTTGCCGAATTGCGTCGCAATGGATTCCGGGTGAAACTGGACGCCGAATGTGGGGTACTTCTTATGTTGTACTCCCATAATAATACCATCGTCGGACCACGCTGTGACTTCCAGAGTTTCAGGAACGTCTTCTTTCCCGATGACCAGTGAATGATAGCGAGTCGCGGAAAACCTATTTGGAATTTGACGGAAGATCCCTTTCCCGTTATGATTGATCGACGAAACCTTGCCGTGGACGACCACGGGGGCTTTCACAATCGTTCCTCCGAACGCTTGGCCGATCGCCTGATGACCCAGACACACGCCGAGGATAGGAATTGTTTGGTGGAATGTCTTTATGAGATCCACCGACACGCCGGCTTCGTTGGGAGTGCATGGTCCGGGAGAAATGACGATTGCGTCCGGTTTCATCGCGTCGATTTCCCGGATTGTTACCGCGTCGTTGCGGGCCACCTTCAAATCTGCGCCCAACTCGCCGAGATATTGGACAAGGTTATAGGTGAAAGAGTCGTAGTTGTCTATGACCAGAAGCATATCGGATCACATTGTTTGTTTCAATTTCTCTACTGCACTTACGCTCGATGCGATTTTGTCAAGAGTCTCTTGGTACTCTTTTTCGGGAACGGAATCGTGAACGATTCCAGCGCCTGCCTGGAAATATGCCGTTCCGTCTTTCACAACAATTGTCCGGATCGCGATGCATGAGTCGAGATTGCCGGAAAAGTCCAGATAGCCGATGGCGCCGCCGTAGACACCACGCTTTGTCGGTTCCAATGCCGCGATGATCTCCATCGCCCGGATTTTCGGTGCGCCGCTCAATGTGCCGGCCGGGAAGCAAGAATACAATGCGTCGACCGCCGACATTCCTTTCCGGAGAGTCCCCCGGACATTGGAGACAATATGCATTACGTGAGAGTATTTTTCCACAGTCATGAATTGGTTCACTTCAACACTTCCAAATTCGCTGATGCGTCCTATATCGTTGCGTCCAAGGTCGACAAGCATCAAATGTTCAGCACGTTCTTTTTCGTCAGCGAGAAGTTCCTTTTCCAATGCGGTATCCTCTTCGGGAGTTGTCCCGCGACGGCGTGTGCCGGCAATCGGTCTGGTTTCCACGACGCCGCTCTCCAGCCTGACAAGTAGTTCCGGAGACGATCCTATGATGTGCATGCCGTCAAGGTTCAAGTAATATAAATACGGAGACGGATTCACAATGCGCAGCATGCGATACAGATTGAACGGATCTGCGCTCAATCGCATTGCCATTCTTTGTGACAACACGACCTGGAAAATGTCACCTTCAACGATGAACTTCTTCGCTTTTTCAACATTGGAGAGAAAATCCTGTTTCTCCATGGAATACGTCAGGATACCATGGACTGTCGCCGGAGCGACAACCGGGGTGACTCTCTTCAGCAACAAGGTCTTCAGTCTGCGCAATTCAACGAGTGCCTTTTCAAATTCATCGCGAAGCTGAGCGTCGCTGGCCGATTCGGGAATGTACGCATTGGCAATCGCGACAACGTTTCGCTTCACCGCATCGAACACGAGCAACGTATCGAAGAACATCAGCGTTGCGTCGTTCAATTTCAGATCGTCGAGGGGCGCTGATGGAATATTCTCCATCAACTGCACCGTTTCATATCCGAAATAGCCAACTGCGCCCCCGGTGAAGCGCGGAAGTCCCTCGATGGGAACGGTCTTGCAGTGCGCAAAGATTTTTTTCAACGCGTCAAGCGGCGGCACGGACGAGTCGACGAGCGTCGGAAGTACCTGCACGTCGGGGTGTCGTGGCTTGATAGAGAATGATTTGCCGCGAATCTCGAACACCATGAATGGATTATATCCGATAAACGTATAGCGCCCGATTTTCTCTCCCCCCTCGACACTCTCGAGCAAGAAGGAGTACGGACTTTCATCTTTGATTTTCAGATACACCGAGACAGGTGTTTCGGTGTCTGCAATCAATTCCTCATAGATCGGAATGATGTTGCCTTGCCGAGCGAGATTTTTGAATTCTTCAAACGTTGTCATACTCACTCACGTTACGTAGACAATAAGAACTTTGCTACTACCAAAGGGATGCCTTTCCGAAGGAACCCTTTGGGTTGGCAGTGCCAATATTTCCTGCTTCTTGCGTAACATCAGCGGTCATGAATCCGGGGGTTCACCACCCCGGATGAAAATTGGCAGCGCGAGTAGTATATTGCAATCAACCACGTGTTGAGGTCGA
>JAGVPT010000255.1 GCA_020052095.1 Bacteroidota bacterium
CATTGGTTAGCTTCATTTACCAACACAATTTCATGATAACAACCAATAGAATAAGCAATATTTGAACAAATCAACATTTTTTCACGCAGGTCTTAAGTATCTAAATCTGTAGTCAGCCAGTATATTTATTTATTACCGGCTGACTATTAACTTTGTTTTTACCCTTTCTTCGGTATCATTTGATACTATTTAAGCAAGAGCATTTTCATGCTTTGAGAATATTGCCCGGCAACAACTCTATAAACATAAGCACCGCTTACGGCACTTTGTCCATGATTGTTTTTACCATCCCATTGAACATTGTACAAGCCAAGCGACATTTCCTTATTCATGAGAGTTTTTACTTCTTGACCAAGCATGTTGTATATCTTAATAGTAACCAATGATTGATGAGGTATTGCGAATCTTATTGTGGTATTGGGATTGAATGGATTTGGATAGTTTTGCATTACCTCAAACATTGTGGGGATACTGTTATCAGTTTTTTCCACACCTGTAACCCAATCCGGTACGCCTATCCAGGCAAATGCCCAGTTAGTAGGGCTGCCATTAGGATTAAGCGCCGGATTGTCTCCTAATTGAAGACGACTTTGATTTCCGCCATTAACAACATCTGCATCGGCAGCGAATATTTCAAATGGAATTTCTTTACCTTTTTGCGGGCTAAAGATTGCGTCGTCTGAAATCCGAATGTCGGACAAGGCAATTTTGGCTTCAATAATGTAATCCTGTCCACCGAAATCTTGCCAAATATAATTGAGAGTATTGTTCTCGTAAATGGTTAGATCAGGATAGCCAGGAGTAGATCTCATCAGCTTGTTAGGTATAAAAACAAACCGGTAATCAGGTTCGTTACCGCGTTGAAATGTCTGATGCGGACGGGATAGCTGATAAAGCCCGAAATAGAACTCTATGTTTTCATCCTCCCACCAAGGTTGAGTATTGGTAGATAGCCAAGTGAACGCATCATCAAATACATCAAAGGCTACGTACAAATAGTTACTATCTATTGCTACATAAACTTTAGCCGAGTAATCGAGTGAATCGGTAATTGCCCCTGAAAAAATATTCTGTCTTGGATTCAGAGTATAAGGAACGATGTTTGTCCACTCATTTAGGTTGGCATCGGCTATAAAATTCTGGGGCGGATTTAATGAAATTACAGCTCTCTTCTTTCCAACATTTACGTAAGGAGCTGGAGTTGCAGCAAAAGTTGTAGAAACATTCCCGGCTTTATCAACCGTTTCAACTGCATAATAGTATGATATATCATGATCCTTTAATGGATAATAAAGCCTGTGAGGAATTGAGGTTGTACCTTCCGGAACATTTACAGCTATTTGCACAACAGTGTTTGTATCCAGTGTAGTTATAGGATAAAGACTTGCATAAACATTATAGGTCTCGTCGGTTTCGCTCGTTACATCATCCCAAGAAACCAGATTTATATACGGGTAAGCAGGATCGATAGATACCGACACACTCGCAGATGCAGCAGGAGGAATAACATCTATTGAAGGGTTACCGGTCCAAATATCGGTAAACAGAAGACGCTGTGGAACGGTTAAATTTTCTACAGCAGCTTCAATCCTGAAAGCTGTAATTTTTGAAATGTCAAAACCTGCATCCGGAGTAAAAGAATTAAGCGGCACGTTTACCTCTTTCCAGGTGCCGTCATAAACCACATCACTGCTTGTTAGAATGTGAGTTGCGTTTTTTCCATTTGCATTTCTCCAACGCACTAACAGCGAATTAATACCTGCCGGTGCTTTTATCTTAAACTTAAGAGTATCGGTAGGCCAAGAATTAGTAAAATCCTGCGAACGCATTGTAAACTCCTTCCCTTGCCAGTTCCAATCTGATCCTTCCCAAACGATAGCGTTCGTTCCGGGATTAAATCCCTCACCCTGAGCGATGACAAGATTATTATTTGGAAATCCCCAGGCGCCATAACTTATCCCGTATTGCAGCGACCTGCCGTTAAATACAACTACATGAACGACCACTGTGGGAGAACCAATTTGTATATCATCAAATAAGAGTGTTTCCGGAATGGTTTGGTCTTGGTATGCTGCTTCAATAGTAAGAGCTTGAACCTGAGTGGTATCAAACAGAGAGTCGACTACGAAGTCCTTTAATGGAAATTTAGCTTGCAGCCAGTCTCCATTATAAACAGTATCTAAGCCGGTAAAAATGTACACACCGGCTTTCCCTGCATTATCTTTAATTTTTGAAAGCAGTGTGTTTATACCGACAGGAGCTTTAATCTTGAAACTAAGTGTATCGGAATTCCAGGTATTTTTAAGATCCCGTGTGTGTTGAAGACCCAAATTAATACCTTGCCAACTCCAATTTGACGTAGCCCAAAGTAACGCATCGGTACCCGGGGAATATCCTTGTTGGTCAGCTAAATGCAGCCAATTCTGGGAAAACCCCCAGGAGCTGTACGAAACGCTGTCCGAAAGTCCACCACCGTTGCCCGAGAAAAACAGTATTGATGTGCTTTGAGCAAAACCGTTCAATGCCATCAATAAAGTCATCAAAAGAACATAAGTAAACCTGTTCATTTCTGTACTCCTTTATATTGTTATTTAATAAATATGGTTATTTAGTACAACAAAAATATTTGTGATTACTTAAAATTTCTACTCCTTTCCTTTATATTGTTGTTTAATAAATATGGTTATTTAGTACAACAAAAATATTTGTGATTGCTTAAAATCAGTTACACTTTTAATCTTTATTTCTCATTGAAGAACTGCTGAGAGGTGCGGGTGTATCTATCAATAAATCAAAAATTATAATTTCATTTCTTCCTTTTTTAAGCCAGACACCGGGTAAATACAAATCATGTTGAGGACCAATATCCCAGTATCGACCGAGATTATGCCCATTGACAAAAACAAATCCTTTTTTCCATTTGCTTAAATCAAGAAACGTGTCTCCTGTTTTTTCCAGATCGAAATGACCGCTGTAAAATGCAGGTGCAGTTGAAACAATCTCTTCTGTAAATTTCAATTTATTGAGATCGGAGTAATTCATAGGAAGATTATAAACTTTCCAATTCATCAAAGTGACACCATTAAGCTCAACATAATTCGTTATACCTTTTCTATCAAGAAGTCTTGGTCCAAAATTTATTCGTCCAAGAGCTTCAACCACAACATCTAATGTTGGATTTGGGTCATCTGTTTCCGGCAGCTCAATCATCGAATTTTCTTCTTTATTCCGGTAGACAGTCCCAATAAATTTCCCATCAAGATAAATTTGTGCGTAATCGTGCAGCTTATTAAAAACAAGTTTCGCCTTCTTGGGTCGTCCGACTAATTTTGTTCTATAAAGGATATAACCAAGATTCTGCCCATAATATTCCATCGAATGAACCTGAGAAGAAATTTTTGGTTGAGGAAGATTATTAAAAAGAGATGCGGTTTTTGTTAATTTAATTTCGGGAACATTAATTGTAGAAATTTGGTCTGGTACTTTAGGAAGTTCGGTTCCTTGAGGCTGATATTTACTTAAAATTTGGCTAAGCTCATAATATTTTTTTGTTGGATTGCCTGCTTCATCCAGTAGCGCATCGTAATCATAGCTTGTTATGTCCGAATTATATTTATCATTATCCCAATTAGCTCCGGCATAAAATCCAAAGTTGGTACCGCCATGAAACATGTAAAAATTAATTGACTTGCCCTTATCAAGCATCCATTCAATTTCTTTTTTCTGCCGATCCCAATCCTGTGTTCCCCATTTTTTATCTCCCCAATAAGTAAACCACCCAACCCAATACTCACCGGACATATTTGGAATTCCACTGCGAAATTCATTTAACATTCTGAAATTGTACTGAGGATTTGACCCAAAATTAACGACCGGTAATGCATCATTAAGTCCTACCGATTTATAAATATATTGATCTCCGGCGTCGCTTGTAAAGAATGGAACATCAAAACCTGCTTTGTGAAAAATGCTGCTCAACTTTACCAAATATTCGCGGTCATTACCATAGCTTCCGTATTCATTTTCTATTTGAATCATTACTATTGGACCGCCTTTGGTAATTTGAAGATTGCTTAGTTCTTTTCCCAGCCTCATGATATATTTTTCCACTGCGTTCATATAATTTTTATTCAGGCATCTTACTCGAATATCAGGATCTTTTAATAACCATGCCGGCAAACCGCCGAAATCCCATTCTGAACACACATAAGGACCGGGACGAAGAATTACATTTAATCCTTCTTCCTTTGCAATGCGAATGTATTTTGCAATATTGTTCTGCTCTGTAAAATCGAACTTACCGGGTTCCGGTTCAAGCATATTCCAGAAAACATAAGTGTCGATTGTATTCAGGCCCATTGCTTTTGCTTTCTTCAGCCTATCGCGCTGGTAAGCTTCCGGTATTCTTGAGTAATGCATTGAACCGCTAAGAATCCGGTAAGGTTTACCATTCATTAAGAATTGATCTTTAACGATTGCAAACTCTTGAGCGGGTGTATTGATTGCTGCAAGTATAAAAAATAAAAGCAGAAATAAAAAAGATAATTTTTTCATTATTTATTCTTGGAAGTAAATTATGCTAAAAAATTTCTTAAAGGTTCTTATTTACCTTGAAAAGATGACAGCACAATTCGTAAATACACAGCTTCGCCGCTTGAGTCCCATTCATTTGGAAAACTCAAACGGTATTTAAATAAAACCCGGTTATAAACTTTTATTTCAATTGATCCCGCAAACGTTTGCAGAAAATAGGAAAAAAATTATTTCCCGTTTAGGTCGAGCCTCTGACAATTAATTTTGCGTCTAATATTATAGTTTTTGCACGAGCGTTCTTTTTTCGCTTTCAATCAACTCTATCAAAATTTCAGCGGCTTTCTTTCCCATTTCAAAAGACGGCTGATCTACCGTTGTGATATTAGGATCCACTAAGCTTGTAATCTTATTGTTCGAGAATCCAACTATCCCGATATCCTCAGGAATTTTTAGTCCCGCTTCTTTTATTCTTTGAAAAGCTCCTATCACGACAGGATCATTAACTGCAAATATTGCATCGGGAAAACAATGATTTTTATCTTCCTTCAAATCTTTTTCATAAGCTGAAACTGTAGGGAAACATTCATCATAGCCGCTGACGTCGTATTTTGAAAAATACGAACCGTAAAGAGCACGGGAATAAACTTTATCTTCGCGCTGATTCTCTAGCAGAAATTGAGTACCTGTTTTCTGATTTATTAGCTCTTTCATTTTCCCCCCAATCTCTGGAAGAAAAACCGCTCTTATTTTTTCATTTTCTATTACCAAATGTAAAAAACCGTTTTCTCTATAAGTACGAATCATTATATTTATTAAACTTTTATTGTTTTTAAGAACCAATGCAAGTTAAATGCGTTCCTTAAGAGGATTGCACTGAATTCCTGAGTTATATCACGCTGAATAGACAAATAAGTTACCTCGTTTTCAAGGTAAATGAATCTCCTCGACGCAAGCGTCGAGGTATCTTGGTGGAATAAAAAATCCGATCGTACTTTATGACCCCGATGCAAGCATCGAGGAATTCTTTAGATTAAAAGTAGATATCTAAACGGTTTCATTTTTGTGTCTCCTCTTTAATTATGTGTAAAGATTTACCGGAACTACTTTGCATACAACTGACTCTGTACATACCGCGAACAACTTTTCCATTGCTCCGCGGAGACTCGCAATGGAAAACAACTTTCGTTTCTTTGGCTCGGACCCTTGCACCTCCTTTCCTACGCATTGCTATACATTGATTTCCTCTTCTAGAACCTTAGTTGTGCCTGTTGTTATGCTACTTACGTAAATCTTAATGTCTTTACCCAATTGAGCATTGTACGTTTTCCGAATCTTCTCTTTAAACTCCCCCACGAAGTGTCTTTCCACCAAATTGATAGTGCATCCTCCGAATCCGCCCCCCATCATCCTCGCTCCTAGAACGCCCTCAATGGTCGAAGCGATATCCACGAGTAGATCTAGCTCAGGAATACTAACGTCATACTCCTCTTTCAGTCCTTTATGGGATTGAAACATCCTTCTTCCAAATGATGAATAATCGACGCGCTGCAAATCTTCACACGCGCGAACGACGCGTTCATTTTCACAAACAACGAAATGACATCGTTTGTAGGTGACGGGATCAATTTCCTTCCGGTGATCTTCGAGCACATTGAGACTAACATCGCGCAGGCTTTTAATATTAGCGTCGAAATGCTGCAGAATTTTGACGCCCGTTTCACATTGGCGGCGACGCACATTGTACTCGGAGGTTCCCAACGTCCGCCGCACTTGTGTATCGCATAATACAATATCGAGATCCTCCCGTTTGAAAGGAAAATATTCAAAGTCGAGGGACCGGCAATCTAATTTGATCGCTGTTTTGTCCTTACCGAAAATGTTAATAAACTGGTCCATAATTCCGCATTGCACACCCACAAATTCATTTTCAGCATTGAGCGACAATCTTACGAGCTCCCATTTTTCAACGTTGAGATCGAAAAGTTCGTTGAGTGCAAACGCTAGTCCTGCCTCTATCGCAGCCGATGAGGACATACCGGCGCCGATGGGGATATCTCCGCCGAAAACGCAATTCAAACCAGATAAAGTGTACCCGACCTTTTGAAATTGGTCGACCACTCCCATCAGATAATTTGGCCACCCTTTACCTGATTTACTCAAAGCATCAAGATCACATTCGAGTTCGTCATTCAGATCCGCCGCAACAAGATGACATTTGTTGTCTCCCCTTGCTGCAATCACGATGACTATCGCTTTATCAATTGCTGCCGGCAAGACAAATCCTTCGTTGTAATCTGTGTGCTCGCCGATCAAGTTCACTCTGCCTGGTGACCGAATGATCAGTCGCCCTTCGAGGTCTCCAAATTTTTCACAGAATGTTCTGTCTATACGGCGTATAAGATTATTCACAGGGCTCTTTCAATCTTTGCTAGTCCACCGTCACGTTTCTATTGGAGACAAGAAAAATAATCCCAGCGAGAAATATGATGAATCCCCACCAAAGGCTCGGATGTAGATGCGCTAACACGGTGTGAGCATTTGACGGAAAAAAGAGATAGTAGACTCCCGACAGCAAAACAATAATCCCGATCGTCAGAAGCATCATACCTACAAAAAACCAGATGGGTCTCATTTTCTTTAGATCGTTGTTCATAAGAACACTCCTTCTTTACCAGAAGTATATATTCAGGGCTACCAAAATTATTAGCGAGATGCATGCAATAAACCCAGGTTTCAAATATATCGGAACATCTCCTTCTTTTACTTCAGGTGTAAGACCTTTAACTAATCCCGTCAGTTCAGCGTCGGACTTACGCTCCGTAAATAGGCTGATAACAATTGTTACCGCAAAACAGATAAGCCATGCCCACCACGCGCGCCAAAAATTTGCTGCCATGTCTGATGAGACGCTTGAAAGTGTAATCAGATTTCTTTCGACCCATTCAAACTTCACAGCCAAGAAGAGGGTGAATGAAGAACCCATCCCCGCAAGCAATCCCCAGAAGGCGCCGTTCGGCGTTATCCATTTGACAAACATTCCCAGCAGCATCGTGGCGAACAGCGGCGCATTCACCCATGAAAAAATTGCTTGCATATAATCCATGATGCTGGGAAAACTTTTTGCCCAGTACGCAGTCACGAGACTAATGAGAATTCCAGCGATGGTGGCAACGCGACCCATCCGTAGCAAATGAGCTTCAGACGCTTTCTTATTAATGACCGATTGATAAATGTCGTACGTCCAAACAGTATTGAAGGCGCTGATATTGCCGGCTTGCCCTGCCATGAATCCCGCGAGCAATGCTGTTACTCCAAGACCGATCAGGCCTGGGGGATAATATCTCGCAATCAGAAGAGGAAGTGCTGAATCATATTTCACTTGTCCGCCTTCCTGCAACAACGCGAAACCGCTCTGTTTGTCTTGGGAAAGAATGAGCGCAACTAGTCCCGCAACGACAACAATGAAAGGAACGGCCATTTTGAAGAAGGAAGCAAGAATCGGTGTCAAGCGGGCCGAGCGAAGATTCTTCGCAGAAAACGCCCGCTGCACGACAAGAAAATCTGTCGTCCAGTATCCAAAAGAGAGGACGAACCCCAAGCCCAATACCACGCCTCCCCACGTTACGAGCATTCCATTATCAGCCGGATTAGCTGACGTCGACCAGAGTGTTCCGTACGCGGGAGGAATTCGACTGAAGACTTCATGGATACTGCCGATTTCAATGACACCAAGAATTGAAACAAGAAATAATCCAAACCATATCAAGAAAAACTGGATGATCTCTGTGAAAATTGCCGACATCAATCCGCTGAGAGTGACATACGCGGCGACCGTTGCCGCAGAGACCCACATACTGACATCCCAATTCCATCCAAGAAACGTATGCAGCACAAGGGCCATTGCATAGAGGTTAATTCCTGACACGAGCAGTGTCATTACTCCGAACGCGGCGGCGTTGAGGACTCGTGTCTTCTCGTCAAACCGCAATTTCAGATACCCCGGTACCGACTTGATGCGACTGCTGTAATAAAAGGGCATCATATAAACGCCGAGGAAAAGCATTGCGGGAATTGCACCGATCCAATAAAAATGCGCAACGTACATCCCATATTGAAAAGTATTCCCAGTCATTCCTAACAACTCAAGGGCACCGAGATTCGCAGATAGAAAAGCCAATCCTGCAACCCACGCACTATTCTTTCTCCCTGCAAGAAAGAAATCATTTTCGTTTCTCGTGTATTTTTTCAGGTACAATCCAATTCCCAGGACGAACACGAAATAGAGACCGATTACAAGCCAATCTGCAAATCCCAATTGAATAGTAGGCATATGTCTAGTCCATTGAAAACGTTATGTGGAGTTGACGGAAATAATTGGATTACTATCTACCTAATTTGGCATCCCGGACCGGACGCTGAGTGTAAGACCCCATTTCCGCGTATCGCCAGGATCCACTTCGGCGCACTCTTTTCTCAGCACGGCTTCACTCAATGAGTCTGGCCGTCCGTTGCAAGGTTCAAGAGCTACTGTATAATGTTTTTCAGCAGTATCGGCGGGCCACCCCCCATAACAAAGCCAAACGCCGAGGTACGGATTCTCCGCGACGTCGAATTCAAAGACCACAGATTGATCAATTTCTTTGTTATATAGTCCTGCATACCCTTCGCTCAATCGTTCTGTAAAGCATTTCAGGGCGAATGCCACCGTCTTGTCTTGCACTTCCGCATAATTCATTTCTTTGTTCGTACAGGAAAGAAACGGCCAAGGTGCAATATCTCCATGCTTGCCAATCTTTTCATCTGAGACCCAATCGAGCAGCACACGTGTAACCGATCTCGGCAAAATCAATCGATCACCGACATGAATCTTGAGCAAAGGATGTGCAGACCAAAGGTAACTGAAGGGCTCGTTCGAGAGATTGGTTAGGGCATATGATAGGATAAGCTTGTTTTCTTCCACTCGAGCTTTTCTTTCGAAACGGTAGTTGGCTTTTACGCCTTCGATCGAGAAAGAAATTTCTTTACCATCGAAATTGTATTCCCAGGGCCTTGACCACAACTCGCCATGGTCCGGGAATCCGATATCGTGCAAAATATCGGCCCGGCTCAATGATCGATAGGGCGATGCCGCGATTGTCGGAAAACAATCATCGAAGCCGCTAACATCAAATTTCGCAAACTCGGCACCGTAGTATGCACGCTGGTACGATCGGTCTACCAATTGAGACTCCAGCAAAAATTCGTTCCCGGTCTTCACGTTCATCAACCGAATCATCTTGCCGCCGACTTCAGGCAGAAATGTGGCCTTTAAGTAATTATTCTCTATCGTTACGCTCTCCAACCCGTCGCGAAATGATTTCTGGATCAGACTACGTCTCACTTCTTTCGTCTTCGATGCCTTGGATAGGCTATCGTATGAGAATTCCTGGCTGGGGATAGGTTTTTCCATTCAACTCTATTTTGATCATCGGCCAATCGTCAGAAGTTGTGACAACTTCGATATGATCTTTGAAAGCAATAATAGTGTTTTCGACCTTTGTTCCTGTGATGGTCGGATTCCATGCAAATGCCTGCCGTTCCTGGACTGTTTCCTCTACCTTCGGGTAGATCACAAATTCTCTATCGTCATATCCAATGGCACCACCTTGATGATGTTTCTTCCACTCATCGGGGTACCCTGCTTCCGCGTACCATTGTTTATATAGTTCGAATATATCCGCACACGACTTGCCGGGAACAGTTGCTTCTTCAACCTGCGCATTCACCCTTGCAGTCTTTTCGATTTTCTGCGACAACTCCTCGGGAAGCGGACCAAAATGAACGAATCGGGTGACAGCAATAGGCATGCCCCATTTTTCTGCGACAACATTAATCATCGCGTACTTTTGCAGCTTCGCTCCACCGGGCAATGCGTGCCGGTATTTGATGATTCGGTCATCAACAGCGGTTAAGAGGACGGTTGGAATTATTCCGCGTGAGCGTAGCGCACCCGCCGTCATCGCTTCAATTTCATATTCATCCATTTCCGGTTGAACTTCTCTGCATACTTCAGCAACGGCCTTAGTCGTCTGTTTACCCAGCCAGCGGTACCGCTTGAGTTCGGAGTCTGTCAGAGAGTAGCGCAATTTCTTGAATCGAGTATCTAGCAGTGTCGTCCCCGGATAGGGAACATCACTACCAATTTTTCCACCTTTGGAAATTTCTTTGATAATATCTCCTCGGATATCTTTTGTCGGATTAGCTTCGTACCAATTATATATATGCAGTTGATATCCCAGCTGTCCGAGCGCTTCGTCCATCAAGCGACTGGATTCACTCCCGCTACAAATGAGGTGCTTAGAACCGTCTTTCATAATCAAAAGCGATGCTACGCCGTTGTCTTTATTCAAGACAATTTGATTATTGCCGAGCCCGGCAGTGATCCAATAAAAATTCCGAACTTGAGTCAAAAGGATGCCGTCAAGATGTTCGTTCTTTAAGAATAGATGCACCCTCTTTATTTTCTGGTCAATTTCGGATTTCACTTCCTCGTCTGAAAGCATTTGCTGGGAATTGTTCTTCCACACACTGAAGTGCTTTTTGTCTGCGGCGGGTCGGCCGCAACCTAGGAGAAACATTAGAACAATGGCAATCATGCTGACGCATCTTTTCATTGGTACTCCATCGGAACACAATTGGAATCAAGTACTACGTAAGACTTCAGGCCTTTCGATCAATGTTAGCGATAACATTCACATATAAAAATTATGATGTGTCCCCCTCCACTCAATGCAGGAAATGTTATCGTTAACATAACGAAGTGAATTTAGCATGTCAAACAATTAATGTCAAGCAAAATCTTTATTGACGCCAGAATTATGTGCTGAAACCATTTCAAAACATGTCACTACCCAAGATTGAGTAGTAATGCCGTGACTGCCACTATTGTGGATGTACCGTTCATTAAATTCTCGCGGATTCAATTGCGAAAGCCATGGCATCACTTGCCGTATCAATGGTTTAACACTTTTGCGCCATTTTGCTGTCGAAACGGCATAATAGGACAGAATCAACTCATCGTACCTGTGTTTCCCGTTGGATTCTACTCCTTTTTTTTCTACCTTTCTCATCGGAATTTGCTCATCGGCGAAGAAAAGGCTATGAATCGACTATTCATGCGTGTTATCGGCGTGTCACTCCTCGTTTGCGGCGTTCTTCGCGCACAAGAACTGAAACCAATCTACGTCACGATTCGCATCGATGATATCTTCTTGCGCGAGAGCCCTATCATTCCACAGGAAGTCGATGGATTTGTCGAGATGTGCGAGAGCCATAGCGCTAAGGTCATGCTCGCGGTTATCCCGCATCGTCTGGTCGAAGATCAGAACAAGAACGGCGAGATGGTAAAAGCGTTGAAGAGATTTGTGAAGCGAGGACACATGATTGCAATGCACAGCTATAAGCATCAGTGCAGCCAATGCGGAAATACAGCGCACGAATACAACTGCTCGACGGACAGCATCACGCTCCCTTTTGAACTTGAAGCACGGGAATTGGCCGAAGGCAAACAATGGCTCGAGGCCGCGATTGGGAAAGTGGTGGCGTCCTACGTCTGCGCAGGAACCGACGATCCTCTTCATCCGCAGACACTCGGCATTGTCAAGAATTTGGGGTTTCGGTGGATCGCGGACAACAAGATCCATCTGCCGGATTTTCGGGATACTCTTTCCTTTGCTCCGAGCGGCGCCGACTATACGTGGAATATCCAGGACTCTGCATACACTCCAATGCTGGAAAAAGCAAAGGCCGATTTTGTGAATGCGGTTGCGAAGGGCAACTATTTTTCATTCGTCGCTAACGACCACTTCACACGGAAAAACTACAACAACGGAATTGTTCTGAAGTGGACAGCGGAGTTCCTAGCGTTTATCGATTCCTTTCCCCACGTCGCGGTACACTATGTAACGATCGATGATCTCAAAGAAGAGTGGTCCCCACAGAGGCCATAATGATCGCTCACCTCTTCCTCGGTCGTTTCCTGCAAAAAAAATGCCCCGGCAACTGACTCCGGGGCAAAAAGTTCTTCGGACTATTTCTGCTATCTTATTTTAAGCGATGCGACCGATTTTTCGAATGCCGGTTGGAAGTCGCTTGTCATCGGTTTGTTCCATGTCAAAATCACCCGATACATCTTATCATTCTTTACCGTAAAATACACACGCCGTTCGATGTTCGGTGCGGGAGAGGCCGTGAGGTATTTCGCGGGATTTCCATCAATGGTGGCATCTCCCATGGTTTTTGGTTTGAACTTCGCTTTATTCTGCTCGAATACTTTTTCCAACGTCAATTTCTTTGCCGGGAGAATATCGATCATAATGTCGCTGTCTTCACGCAACCCTTTGATCTGGAGCGCAAAAATGGTCTCTCCTTTTTTTGCCGGAAGGGTGTATTGAAAATTGTACGGATATTGAATATCAATAAACTCGCCCGTGTATTTTGATACATCAGCCGACGGTTTGGCAGCTTCATTGGGATCCTTACTTTTCGCCCTTGGTTGCGGCAGCCTGATCGAATTCAACACGGTATCGAATACCGCTGCATAGAGTGCATAATCATCATTGAATCCGGCAAAATTGACGTAGTAGAATACACTATCCCGGGCCGCAATTATTCTTCGTCCGTAGATCGTTGTGCTCTTGTTGATTTTTGACGTGTATGCAATTTCTTCGCCTGCTTCCTTCCCGATCGTTGCCGGTTTCTCGGCGCCCAGCGCTCCGATCCCAAAGAGCTTCTCTTTCGTCTGCCCTTTGTATGCATCCAAAGTCCCGACACCGATTGCAATGAACTTTTCAAAACCGAAAAGAATCTCGACGCCGTTCTTGCCACCGCTGGCCGGATCAAAAAATTGCGTGGCGACTTCCTGCGAAGAATAAACTTTGATTCTGTTCGCTTCTGCGTTCAACATCCACCCCTTGGGGTACTGCAATTCGAAACCGTAGAACGGGTCCTGGTACAGTTCCCACTCTTTGATCACGGGCGCCTGGGATTTGTTGCATGAGGAGAAAACGAATGCAAGCATGATAAACACCGCAGCAAGGATGTTCACCGTTGGATTCCATCGCTTAAAGAGATGCATCATACGACACCTTTACGATAAGTAATTGTTGTTGGTTTTTAATGGGAATCGCTGGAACTATTCTACTTACCTTTGAGCTGATCCAGTTCTTTTATCCCTGTTTTGTTCTTCGGGTCGATCTTCAAAACAATTTCGTATTGCTCGATCGCTTTCTGACGGATGACCTCTCGTTCCTCAATGGTGATCTTCGGGTTCCCGAGTGACAAGGCGTACGACTGGGCCAGCCAGAGGTGGGCTTCGAGGTCTCGCTTGTCCTTTGGTTCGTACTCAACGGCCTTCTTAAGGTGCTCGATGGCGGACGGATAGTGCTTCCCGAGCAGTTCTATCAATCCGATGAACTTGTTTGCCTCGAGCAGGTGTGCGCCGTATTTTTCCTCTTTCGACTTCCCTTCACTTGCCGGAATGTTCATGGTATCGATGATGGCAATCACAAGTTGGTATTGCTTCTTCGCCAGATCGAGCGAATCGAGAAGGTAGTAACACTTGGCGAGATAGAGATACGCCTGGAAGAAATCGGGGCGCAGTTCGATCACCTTTTGCATCATTACCTTCGCCGTGTCGTACTTTCCGATCACCATAAAGCAGACGCCGCCGTTCACCAACGCCCCGATATTTTTCGGTTCGGCTTTCAGTTTCTTATTGTACTGTTGAGCTGCTTTGTCGTAAAGCTTTTTCGCCATGTACACGCCGGCGAGTTCTGCCGATATTTCTGTGGAAATCGAATCTAGCGCGATCGCTCGTTCAAAATTCGCGATACCATTGTCGGCATCCTTCAATTTCAGGTAAGAGCGACCAATGCGTATATAGTCCTCCGCGATAAGAGAATCCTTCGGAAGGGCTTTGTAAGCGTCGAGCGATTTCTGGGATTCGCCGGACTCATAGAGAGAACGCGCGAACGCAGGTTTCAGATCGTATGATTTTGGATTGAGCCTCATCGCTTCTTCAATGACGGGAATGGCGTCCCTGTAGAACTTTCCCGCGTAGAGCGCCTTGGCGTACTCTTCGTAGGCAACGCGATTATCTTTTTTCAACGTAACGTACTTCCCAAAGAAGCGTGCCGATTCCCTGTACATTTTAGCGCGATAGAAGATCTGCGCGACTTCGAGGACGTAGACATCGTTCGTCGGATCAAGATTGACCGCTTCCTGGAACTCCCGTACACAATCGTTGTATTGACGGTTCTTGTAGAAAGCTTTTCCCAACTTATAGCGAATGACTGCAGACTTTGGGTCCAACTCTGCCGCTTTCTGATAATTCGTTATCGCCAGCACAGTGATGTTTTGCCTGCCGTACGCTTCGGCCAATCCGGTGTACACCTCCGACAAATTTTCGTTGATGTCTTTCGCTTTGGAGAAGTAAACGATTGCTTTGTCTAGGGAATCCACTTCGAGGTACGCGTTTCCGAAGGCAAGCGGAATTCCGGCATTTTTCTTGTCTACTTTCGTCGCGGCCGCAAAGATCTTCCCCGCCTTTAGCCATTGACCTGTTCTCACGAAAAGGGATCCCAACGATGTTGAAGCAGGCATGTACTCGTCGTTGATGTCGACGGCACGCTGGAGAAACATCTCCGCCGAATCTCTCACTCCCTTCAATCGGTAGGCTTCGCCGAGAAAGAAATTGGCCTCTACATTCCGCGTGTTTGCCTTTTGAGCTCTGAGCAGATAATCAATGGCGACGTCGAACGATTTTTGCTGCAGCGCATCTTTCCCTAGTTTCAGATAATCCTGGGCACGCACACTTCCCGATGCCATAAGAAGCAACGCGAAGAAGACGGTTATTTTCGAGAAAGACTGCATCGGATCTACCTCGCTTAATGAGTTTGAAGTTGAACAAGACGAACCGGCATGGTTGCGGGAACAAGTCCGTTCTTGAGAAAAAGCTTTTGACCCTGGGCACCGGTGACAAACGCGGCAAACCCGATGCCGACTCCCGTCCCGACATTTCGTGAGAAAATGTACAGCGTTCGGCGCAGCGGGTAGTAGTTGCGGTACACGTGCGCCTGCAACGGCGGAAAATATTCGAGGGTTGTCGACGTCGAATCGCGTCTGTACGCGGGGTCTCCGATATCCGCGATTCGCGTCTTAGGCGGTGTCTTCGAAATCCAACCCTGACTCACAAATCCTATCGCATTGCTGTGTCCGGACACGTACGCGATAACGTCTATCGTCGTCGTACAAGGAACAACGACATCTGCTAGCGGCTGCGAGCCTGCGATACGCTTCTTAATGTACTCATACATGCCGGTATTCGGCTCTCCCAACGCCACAACGATGCGCCCCACGTTGTTCTTCTCGCCCAGCTCGCGCCATTTCGTGACCTTTCCCAGCAAAATCCCGCGCAACTCCTCAACGGTAAATCGAGTGAGAGAATTCTTCTCATTCACAAGCACAAGAACTGCATCGTAGGCAATCTTAAACGTGTCCACCTCAAGCTTGTACTTTTTGATCACTTCATTCTCTTCATCGTTGAGTTGGCGCGGACTGGTAATCAATTTCACACTATCATTGAGCAATTGAACAATCGCGTCGCGCGTGGTCGATTGCAGGTGCGTGATATGCGCCTGCTCGTACATCAGTTCAAACTCTTTCACTTCCTTATCGATCACCGGAAAAATGTCTTCCGACGAGATCATGGTAAGTTTGCCGCGCGTGGGGAGATCGCGAGAATCGTCCTGGCAACCCGCCCCCGTGAAGAATACAATGAGGGAAATACATGGTATTAGACTACGAAAGGGTACGGTCTTCATTTCCTTGCTGATGCTTGATCCGGAGATGGACAAATCGATATACACCGTACAACAGCATCACGACGCCAAACATAATCCGGAATTTTTGAGGCATGGTGGGAGGCATGAACAACCCGGTTGCAACAACGACGCCGCACACAAACAGAAATCCCGACAGCACATACCCAAGATAAATCATGGGTTCATGAGGTTGCATGATTTTCCTACCGTCCTTGATTCAATTTGAACTTGAACGGAATGGAAACCCACACTGCCACCGGACCGTTATTCATGACCGCTGGTGTAAACACCCACTGCATCGCGGCATCTATCGCAGCTTGGTTGAATAGCTCTGCATCAGACTTCAGGATTTGGGCTTTTTTCGCCTTTCCTTCTTTGTCGACCCAAATTTTTACCCAGACCGTTCCCTCGACACCGGCGCGTCGTGCAATTTCCGGATAGGCGGGAGGCGGACTCTTGACCGGTGTGGGCTGCTTCTCCACCGGGACAAAATCCGGCGGCGGGCCGTCATCGATATTCACTTCAATTGAGACGGGGCCCGTGCCGGCGTTCGGATCACCCACCGGACCGATCTGCTGCATCTCCGTCTGCGACATGATTGTCGCCTCAGGGCTGATTTCAGCGTCGGGAACTGGAACGGGCGTGCCCACGGTCGGCTTCGCAGCCGCTCCGGTGACAGAAACGGCGGGCGCCGCCTGCGAGTTGGTGATGGATGGAGGCGGACCGAGGTCGCTGTACTTCATGATGCGGACAGTGTACACAGGTTCATCCTCCGTCGCCAAGTAGACGGCACCGTAGTACACTCCAATTCCAACGAAATGAAATATTGCAGCAAAGATCAGCGCGCGTGTTGCGTACTTCTGATACAATCCGCGCAATTCATACGCACCATATTTCGTTGTTACCGTCGGTGCAATTGCTGACATACGTTGTTAACTCCTTCCCTAAAGACCCTGTGTGCAAACGATGGTCGCACAATACACGTTTATATTTTTTCGATGAGCGTCTTGTCTGCAGGGAGAAACGGCGCCAGGCTGAAGCGCGTGATGTCGGCAAGGTTCAACTCGTCCATGATATCAACCATCATGATATATTTTCCCTTGCGATCGACTTTGATAAGAGTGATCAGCTTCGGGTTCGCGCGGTTTTTTTCCTTTAACAAGCTTGTTAATTCTACAGGAGTGGCCTTGGCCGGTTTTTCTTCTCCGATGTTCCAATAAATGGTCCCGTCCTCGGTGATGCGCAGCGTCATCAGGTTCGAAGCCGGCACGTCCACTTTTTGATCGCCGGGCGGCAGGTTTATTTCCATCGCCTGCGGCTTGTTCATCGTCGTCGTCAGCATGAAGAAGGTCAGCAGCAGGAACGCGATGTCTACCATCGGTGTCATGTCGATACGAACGCCGACGCGACGCTTTTTCTTTTTCGAATGCTTCGATTTGCCGCGCGATTGCGATACATCAACTTCAGCCATTGCAATGTTCCTTCAAATTAATTCTTCTCTAAATCAGTGACAAGATTGAAGCGCGTGATGTTCACTTTTTGCAGGATCTGCATCACGTCTTCAATGACGCCGTATTCGGCGTCCTTGTCGGCCTTAATGACGGTCTTCAGTTTCGGATTGCGTGTGCGAGCTTGTACGAGAAGGTTAGTAAGCTCGCTTGTCTGCACGGATACACTCGCCTTCAGTCGTGCAGCGGAGCCGAACAATGCTTCGCGCAATATTTGAGAATCCATACCCAGCAGAATCTGTCCGTCTTTTCCAACACTCAGTGTGATAACATCGGCATCCGGAATTTTGAAGGCAGAGTGCGACGAGGGCAGCGTGATCTGGATATCCTCCGAGGGCTTGAATTGCGTGGTCAACATGAAGAACGTCAGAAGGAGAAACCCGACGTCTACCATGGGCGTCATGTCTAACTTGAAACCGATGCGTTTTCTATGAATTTTTGGCATATCTGCCTCTTCCTAATCACATTCTACAGTTTGGTTTTCAAATTTTGGATGATGTCATAGCTCGCTTCGTCGATCATATACGTCATTCCATCGATCTTCGTCGTGAAGAAATTGTAACACACGATGGCGGCGATGGCGATGGCAATTCCACCCGCGGTGTTGATCAACGCTTCTGAAATACCCTGCGAAAGCTGGACGGCATCGGCGGAACCCGCACGTGCCAACGCCGCGAAAGCACGAATCATACCAATAACTGTTCCGAGCAGACCGACCATCGTAGCGATGGATGCAATGGTCGAGAGCGCGATGAGGTTCTTTTCCAGAATCGGCATCTCCAGCATGGTCGCCTCTTCGATCACGCGCTGCACTTCCGTCATCTTGTCCCTGCCTTCCATGGACTTGTCGCCGGAAATTTCACGGAACCGCTCCAATCCCGACTTGATAATGTTCGCAAGCGAACCCCGCTGGGCATCGCACGCAGAAATTGCGGCATCGAGTTCGCCGGCGGAGACGTGCTTGATCAACGTCGTCAAGAACTTCTGCAGCGCCGCTTTTCCCTGCGCCTTCCGGAGAGAAAGAATTCTCTCAATCACATACGTCACGACCATGATCGATAGCGCAATCAGTGCCACCACCAACGGACCGCCCTTCTGAATAAATTCCGGAAGCATAAATTCAAAGATGATAAACCCAATCACAAATGCCGAGGCAATCAGGATTGTGTTGAACGTTCCTTGTTTCATAAAAGATACTCCTTGAAAAATGATGTTATTGTGTTAATAGTTTGAAGTCCAAGCAAAAATTATGTGAGAGCTAACACCGCTTCCGGGCGATTGTCGGCAACCTGAAAAATCATTGAGAGCTTCGTTACAACAAAAATGTTGTTGATGCTCTTGTTGACGTTGCACAATACCACTTTGCCTTTTCGATTGGCGTACGACGTGTGGGCGGACACCAACGCGCCGATGGCGGTGGAGTTCAGGTAGGTCACCTTCCCCAAATCAACGATGAGCTTTTTGTTCCCCTTCTCGATAATATCTGCCACGACCGTCCTTAACTCATCTGTCTCGTCACCACCAACCAGCGAACCCTTCGGTTCGATAATAATGATTTCACCGTTATGTTCGAAAGCGGTCTTTAACTTCATATGGTTTATCCTCCTATGAGAATTTTACAACAAGGATAGCTTCAACGTTTTGACTCTTTCCGTGAGCGCGAGATTTGTCTTTGCCAATTGCACTATGCAGTAGAGGAGCTTACACGCAAGAGTGGAGCCTAAATTGCGGGCGCCGACCTCAATAATTGCGTGCTAAATAAGATAAATAGTTAGAATTGAATTTGCAATAAGAAATTATCAATATTTTTAGCATCAATATTTTTAGCGATCGCGGTTCCTCCTGTTCTGCGGCAGGTGGAAAATCGAACTGAGGACGAGTCTAAATAGTGTTGTCCTGAGAGTGGGAGTCACTATCGGGCGGGTTGTGACGGAGATCCGGAAAATGCGGCTGTGATGATTAATCGCTACTGGGGAATTATCACCATCTTTTTGACTGGTCTGAATTTCTGACTTTTTTCGACAAGCAATCGAGCGCAAAGCAAACCGATAAAGGCCCTGTCTTCCCCCCGACGTTCCAAGCGATAGGATGGTATCCCCCATTCATCTCGTCCGACGGTTTCACGCAGTTCTTTGCTTCTCATGGAGGGAGCTAAATATCATCGCGTCCACTAGAATTGAAGTGAGAGCATGACTGCAGGCCCAAGTTCATTGAACCCAAGAGACACTTTTGTCCCTCCCTTCTCTCTTTTCGCCTTCGCCTCTTCTTCCCTGATCATGTCCGCCGGATCGTTTCTCCAAACATTGATAATATTATATAGATAGAACCCGGCTGTGACGCCGAATGCGGCAAAGCGGTAGAGATTCTCTTTATCTTTTTTGCTGCTTAGCGACGCGGCTTGAGCTTGAT
The DNA here is from genome assembly GCA_020052095.1 of Bacteroidota bacterium. Lineage (GTDB taxonomy): Bacteria > Bacteroidota > Ignavibacteria > UBA10030 > UBA8401 > JAGVPT01. The sequence continues at coordinate 20,312 of JAGVPT010000255.1, forward strand.
AGGTAGCGATGTCGGCTGCGCTCGCACCATCGAGCAATCTTTTGGACTCGGTGTAATCTTTACTCGTCTTCGTGTATGTAAGTTGAAGATCGACAGATGCAGCAGCGAGGCCTACAAAAATTGCGCTATAAAATATTCCGCGCCTGCGGCTGTAGGATTGTCCCCATCCCGGAAATACTGCGGATCGTATCAGCGCTCCGGTTAAGGACGGCCGAGACATGCGGTGTACATATTCCACGTGCGTTGTATCTTGTACGACGATCGTCTGTGTGTGCGCGTCATATCCTATCCCGGAAAGCCGTACTGTGTGCTGACCGGAAAAAACCTTCTTCTTCACGAACTCCTTCATTCCGATTTCTTTCTCGTCGAGCTCGATAACGACCCCTTCACTCGAACGTATTGTAAGAAATCCATTGCGGGAGCGCAATTTCAAATTTACGGCGTACTGGATCGGTTCTTCAACTGTTACGGTCGCGGAATCGGAAAAATAACCGTCCAGGTCGGCACGAACCTTATGTGTGCCCTTTGCGATTCGTTTGATGAGAGGTGACTGATCTGATATCCCGAAAAATTTTCCGTCGACGTACACTATCGCATCCGGCTCAGAGGTTCTTACCAGCAGATCAGACGTTTGGATTTTAGGAAGATCAATATTTGCAGCAAGGGAAACACGACCGTTTACAAAAAAATCCTCGCGTATCGACTGATATCCTTCGTGTTGGAACTGGAACGAATGGATGCCGATTCTTGGCGAGACGACAGGAATTCGTGTTGTCGGCGATTTCATTTGTTTGTCGTCCAAGAAAAGGATCGCATCAGTCGGCCTGAACGTAAAAGAGATTCTCGAAGTGCCCTGTGCATCCGGAAGTATGAAAAGATAATCGCCGTTTCCTTCATCCAGAAACCCAAATTGGGGATGTATTTTTCGATCCGATGCACTACTCACCTTCATCGAAGTCTGGGCTGCCATTTCTGTGCCTGTGATGATGCCGTCACTGTTAACGTCAGTCAGTTCAGATGAAAGTGCCTCGATCAGCTTGGAAGTAAAAATACTAAGCCCGTTCACCGGATCGTCTGCGATTGTCTCAGTCCGGTCACCGGCTGCCATCAATTCTCCAACAGGGGAAGTCACGATCCTTCCGAATCCAATCCGAAGCGGCGGTATACTGCTGAATCGCTTTACGACCGGTAGTCCGCCGACGGTAAAATCGAGTAGCATAAGAATTTGCTTAGCGCCGATCGCACTCAATAATCTCTTCACGTCATCAAGTGGAATGCAGGTGGACGCCGCCTGCTCGGGCGACTGAATTACGCCGTCGAAGGGAATGAAATAGCCGCGCTCATTTCTAGATTCAACATTGTCGGTATATCCTCTGCCGGAGAGAAAGACAAGCACTCTGTCGTTTGGACTCTTCCGTTGGAGTTTTTTCAGTGCAGTCAAAATCACTGATCGCCGCGCCTGGTCGTCAAGAAGAATAATAATGTTCTTCTCTTGAAATCCATAATGCGACATCAGAAGTTCTTTGAAGCCCTTTGCCGAGGATACGGAAGAACGGCGCGATTCACCTTGTAAGTAACCATCTATTCCTACAATCAGCGCCAAGCTTCCATCGTAGGCGTGGTATTCCTTTGACGTCGACGGATCAGCCACAAACGTGCTGACGGAAACCTGCTGCTGGGCGAAGGACAAAGCAATAGAGAGGAAGAGAAATCCGACGAGAATTGTTGCGCGCTGAAAGAAATTGATCATTGAATCCCGGTCAAGTCAAATGAAACGCAGAGGGTCAATACATCACGAGAATGTCCTCCCCGGTTAACACGCTTTTCAGAAATTACCGAAGGACCGTTTCACAGTCTTATCTAAACAAAAACTCTGGAAAATATAGATAAATACGCCGGCGGAGTCAAGTGAGTGAAAAGGGTCGTTCCTTTCCGGCCGTATCAGGAAAACATTATCGCTGCGAGTTCTCAAGCATCGTGATGAAGCGATTCACATCGTTCGTGGGAAGATTGCAGGCATAGTTTTCACAAATGTAAGCAGTGGCCTTATTCTCGAGCGGTGTCATGGACGCGAGAAAAGGGAGCCTCGAGGCAAGAAATTCCTGATTTGAATCGCCATCTGCAAGCAACAGAATTTTATTGGGAAGATATCGTCGGGCGATTTCTTCAAGAAACTTCCGAGTGTCGGCCGAATCTCGTTTTCCGGCAATGACAATTTGCTTTGGTGTCGAAAGGAAGGAATCGATTGCCGCCATCATCAACGGCATCGCGTGTGGTGCCTGTTGAACTTGTGCACCTATAAGCCGAATTATGGTCTCTAACTTTTTTTTCAGGATGGAATCATCCGTCATTTGCGAAATCCGGATCAGGTTCATAGCGGCCACGGAATTTCCTGCCGGCTCCGCTCCGTCGTACGTTTCTTTTGTCCTGAGGAGGATAGACAAGTCTCTCCCCAAAAAATCGTAGAAGCCCCCTTCGGACGCATCCCAGAAGAATGATATCTGAGTTCCGTGCAATTTAATGGCAAGCTGTAGCGATCTCGGATCGAACGTTGCTTCGTATACATCAAGCAGCCCCTGAATAAAAAATGCGTAGTCATCCAATTGCGCTTCGAACTTTGCTTCGGTGTCCCGGAACCGCCGTTTCAGGGTGCTTGTGGCAGGGTCGTACAATGCGGTCTCAACAAAATGTGCAGCGCGCGTTGCCGCCTCTGTGTATCGGGGTTCAGAGAAGATACGCGAGGCCCGTGCGAATGCGCCTATCATCAAACCATTCCATGCTGTGATGATTTTGTCATCTCGTAGTGGCCGGGGACGAGCCTCTCTCATTTCGAACAATTTCTTCCTTGCCGCAGCTAGAATGGACTCGACTTTTGTTTCATCCATTGAAAAAATTCTTGCCGTTTGCTCTATCGTGAATGGGCTGAAGAGAATGTTTTTGTTCTTGAATTCTCCCAGCGGATCCGACAGTGCGTTTCCGTGATCGTCGACACTATAGTGATGACAGAATATTTTCGCACTATCGCTGTCGAGAATCCTCTCTATCTCCGCTTTCGTCCAGAGGTAAAATGCCCCTTCAGAAGAATGGGAAGGTATTTCGGGATCCGGACTATCTGCGTCTTCGGCTGAATAGAAGCCCCCTCCGGGATCAGTCATATCGCGTAGAATATAGTCAAGGGTCTCCCGAGCGATGCGTGCATAGAACTCATCATGCGTGATCTGGTACGCGTCGAGATAGGAGTGGGTGAGTTGCGCCTGGTCGTAGAGCATTTTTTCAAAATGGGGAACGCGCCATTGCGCGTCGACAGAGTATCGGTGAAACCCGCCGCCCAAGTGATCGTACATTCCGCCGAGCGCCATCGATCGGAGAGTTGCCAGTGCCATAGTTAACGGTTCCGCAGTATGTGTCCGAGCGTGGTATCGGAGAAGAAAATTCAAGACGACCGGACGAGGAAATTTCGTTCCACCCCCGAAACCACCATACTTCGCATCATACTGCGCAGCTATTTGGTCGTACGTCTTCTTCAGTATCGATCCGTCGATTTCAGCACCCGACTCCGAGGCACCCCGTTCTTGTCGGAGCAGAGCGATCAACTGGTTTCCCGATTCTACTATCTTTTCCCGGTCATCTTCCCACACTTGATGGATCCTTTCCAGCACCGTCGGGAATCCCGAACGCCCGTGCGCATCTCTCGGAGGGAAGTACGTTCCGCCGTAGAACGGCTTTAAATCCGTCGTGAGGAAGACAGAAAGAGGCCATCCGCCGCTCCCTGTCATCGCCTGCACTGCGCTCATATAGACCTTGTCGACATCCGGACGCTCTTCCCGGTCAACTTTTATGCAGACGAAGAGGGTATTCATCGTCGCAGCAATCGAATCGTTTTCAAACGACTCGTGTTCCATCACGTGACACCAGTGGCACGTTGAATATCCGATGGACAAGAATATTGGTTTATTCTCTCCTCGCGCTTTTTCAAACGCTTCTTCTCCCCACGGAAACCAATCGACGGGATTGTACGCGTGTTGAAGCAGGTAGGGGCTTTTTTCGTTGATAAGACGGTTTGGTTTCTTATTACCGGTCATAGGTACGCGAGGGATTGCCGTTCTTGGAATGCAAAATTACAAGATTGCAAGATTGCACGTTCTTCGTGTCATTTCTTGGGAATTCTGACACGCAAATATTTTATGAAATTAGCTAACTGGACGGCAATTGTTATTGAAGTTGCTGAGCCTCGTTCAAATTCATTGGCTGAGATATACGAAAGGTCGAACGCCACGTACAACAGACTTCTCACCTCGCCTATTGAGCCTTTCTCATACAATAGAAACTTTACGAACTCCCGGTTATTATCTCGCTCATAGCCTTCTGCGATATTTGACATTACCGAAACAGCCGCCCTCTGAATCTGATCCCTCATTCCAAAGTCTTTTTTGAACTGAGAGGTCGCTGTCAGTTCGTAGATGAATTTCGTAAACGATCTCGCATCCTGCCATACCTTCATCTCCTCGAACCGTTTGATAGTCATATTCCCTTTTTTTGATGTGTGTTTAATTTTGTAATCTTGTAATCTTGTAATCCCGCAATTAATAATACCCACTATCCCTGCTCTGCTTCGTTAATTTGATATCCTGCAACTGGGGCGCTTTCACTTTCAACTCGAAGCGATAGCCCGTAAGTTGTCCAATCGGCGTCCAACTGAAATTCATTGTCCAGCAATGCAGATCGCGGTCGATGGTGATGCGGGGCGCTGCAAATTGCCGTTGGATTACGTCGTAGCTTCCGGTGGCAGAAAATTTCCAATTCTCGGTCAAGTTGAATCCTAGGTTTGCGCTGATGTTTGCCGACCGGGTTTTCACAGCCGGATTTTCCTGAAACTGCGCAAAACTGAAATTCAGAGAGAGGTTCCATGGAATGCTGAAATCCGGCGGCTCCTCCTCGTAGAGACCACGGTACCCGCTCTGCTGAGCGGCCGGCGGGATGGCTGTAGTGTCGGTATTTTGAACATGCGTCTCCCCTCTTTTTTTCTCACCACGGAGTGATGTTGAGAGACTGATATTAAAACTCGTCAGCTCGGCGATTCCCTTACCTTCTTTGATAAGAAATTTGTTAACGCGTTGACCAGTCTTTCGGTCGAACACGTAGAAGCGGTAGTTGCTCCCTCCACTGATGCCAAGATATTGTCCGATATCGGTGCGGTAATTGAGCGAGAGGTCAGACAAACGGAACTGTTCAGCCGTGAAATTGTACGCAAGCGATGCCCCGAGGTTCAGGATCTGGTACTTGCTTCCCTTATCGACAGAGTCCCGTGGTTCCGTTTTCATTTCAAATAAATTTCCGACGCTCAAACCAATTGCCTGCGATTCGCCTGCCGGCGCCCCGCCGAACACTTCCTTTTCAAATCGGTTGTACAAGACTTTGCGACCGAACGTGTCCTGGTATGATGCATAGTAGCGGTACTTCTCTTTAGAAAAATCGGGTTGAAAACTGTATGAAACACTCGGAGTGACCGTGTGGCGGAATCCTGCGACGCCAGGAATCGGCGGCTGGAAGATGCCGTAGAATTTTGTCGAGGCAGAAACGCCGGCGCTGAAAAAGCGCACCGCTTCGAATCCCTTGACGTCTCTTTTCACCGGCGTATTTGTCAGTCGATCCACGCTATCGATTTTTGTGCTCTTGTCGTACCACCGCTCGCTGTAGCTGACTGCCGGTGCAACCGTAAAATAGCCGGCTTTCGGCGCTGCATTGATGCTAACACCGTGCGAAATTCCTTCACGGTCATACGTCGTAAAATCCGTCGTCTCGTTAGGATGAGTCTTACTATAGCGGCGAACAGCCTGTCCGCTGTAACCAACCCCGATCAACTCGTACCAGGCATATTCGTTGTCTTGCGAAGAAAGTCCGCGCGATTTCTTTCCGCTGCGAAACGGATAGCTTTGCGAATGAGAGAAGGAAATCGAGGGAATAGTCCCATCCACATTGCCCAGCCGCAAATCCTGCCGGCGGGAAATGTTGACGCTCATGCTGTTGTTCGTCCCTTCCCACGATTTGCTCACCGTCGCATTAGAATAGATTTCTTGACGCAGGTAATCGTCGTAATTGTTGCTCGTCTTATACGAATTATTGCTTGCGAAAGTAAAGTCAACGTCGAGCCGCGTCGAGGGATTGAATTGCTGGTTGTGGCGAAGATTCGCCCGGTAGTTCGCCTCGTCCTGTCTGTCAATATCGTTTGTCTCACCGATGAGAATACGGGAGTATTCGCCGGTTAGCGCACCGCTGAAGTCGTACCTCTTTGAGTACCGAAAATTCGAGTACGCTTTCCACCCACCGTGCGAGTACCAATCGCCGGCAAGACTTAAGTCGGTGTAGTCGCTGATGGCTTCATAGTAGCCGAGATGACTGATGAATTTTCCTCTGCGTCCGTCGTCGCCGTACGCCGGAGCGATGATGCCGGAGCGGCGGCCGCCTTGACTCGGAAACACACCAAAGGGGAGAGCAAACACCGGCACATCCGCGATATAAAGATAGATTGGTTCGGCAACAATTTTATCGCGAAGAGTCACCCGCATTCGCGGGCTAAAGAAATAGTAATGCGGGTGGCTAAAATCGCACGTCGTGAATCGCCCGTTCGCGACGAACAACACATCCTTCTCGATTTTCTTGATGTGCTGACCATGATAGTAGCCTTGTTCCATCACCGTCTCGCCAAGCGATATGCGCCCCTTTTGAGATTTAAAATTGTACCCGATTTTCCATCCCTCATACGTTTCGCCGCCGTCGACCATCACCGGTGTTCCACGGTACAGTTGTTTCACTGAATCGGTTTTCCCAATTTTTGAAGAATCAAGGACGCCGTAGGACTCAAGTTCGTTGGCGTTCCAATTGACGTCGATGCGTTCGGACTTCAATCCCATTGTCCGATATTTTACATCGCCCTTCCCGTACATGTGCATCATGCGGTTGGGATAGGAGTAGACAATTGAGTCCACGGAAGAATAGACGACGCTTGTATCGATTCCGTTCGGCTTCTTCTTTTCAGCGATCGATTCAATACTGTCTAGCCGCGCAGATGAATCGGTCCTCGCAATGGAAAGAGTATCTTTTGTTTGTGAGTACGTAATTGAGGAGAGAAGGAATTGCAAGATTACAAGACTGCAAAATTTCGAATTGGGAATCACGATGTTTTTTTCCACCGGCCTATCCATCTACACCAATGTGTATAGTCTTGCAATCCCGTAATTTTGTAATCTTGTAATCTTGCAATCGCTGAATCCTGTAATCTTGCAATTATAAAACCAACCCCGCCGCACCTAGAATCCCCGCAGAATTGCCGAGCTTTGCCGGCAGCACTCTGATGTCTTCACGCAATGGCTTCAGCACGTGCGACTGTACCGATTTTTTGACAGCATCGAAGACAAATTTTCCAGCGGCTGAGAGCCCACCGCCGATGATGATGACGCGCAGATCAACGACATTCATGACACTCCCTAAGGCAACACCAAGCAGTGTTCCCGCTTCGGTGAATATCTCACGAGCAAGTTTATCTCCCCCGTAAGCGGCTTGGGAAATGTACATCGGTTCAACCTTGGAAATATCTCCGCCGACAAGATCCAAGATTTTCGATCTCGGTTGGCTCTTCAACCGCTCTATCGCACGTTGGGACAAATGGCGCTGACCGACGTAGGCTTCTACGCAGCCTTTGGCCCCACAGTTGCACAGCAGCCCGTTATAGTCTATGGCCACATGACCAATCTCGCCGGCACCACCAAATGCACCACGGTAGATTTTGCCATCCAGGATAATTCCTCCTCCTACCCCAGTGCCCCAGATGACAAATAGGAAACTTGGATAGCGCTTTCCGGCACCAAACTTCGCTTCAGCAATTGCCGCAACATTTGCATCGTTCTCTACCGCAACGTGCAATTTGAAGGACTTTTGGATCTTCTCCCCCAACGCAACGTGATGCCAGCCGGAAATATTGGGAGGATCCTTGACAATTCCACCCTTCTCATCAACAATCCCCGGCGAGCCGATACCGATCCCGCGGAGAGTTTTTCCTTTTGCGTGTTTCATGACTTCTTCAATCGACTTCTTGATTTGAAGAATGACGGCCTTCGGTCCCTGTTCTCCGAGCGTGGGGAGCTTTGCCTGCGTGATGATTTTTCCGGCCGAAGTTACTAATCCTGTCTTTACCGTAGTGGCGCCGAGGTCAACGCCTATTCCATAATGTAGTTGGGGCATGTTGGTAGTCCGTAGTTCGTGGTTTTTAGTCCGTGGTCATTAATTCTGAGTCCGTGGTCCTGGGTCCAAAGTCCGAGGTCATGGCTGGAAGCGGCAGCGTTTCAGCATTTGGCCTTTGTTGTTATGTGTTCATTGCTCATTGTTAATTGTTCATTGTTCATTGATCATTGCTTCCTCTTCTTCCACCACAACTCCAATCGTTCTTTAATTGATTTTTCTTTTCCATTCTCTGTCGGACGATAATAAAGTTTGTCTTTTAGATTGTCGGGTAGATATTGCTGTTCGACAAAGTTATTTTGAAAACCATGGCCGTACTTATAATCGTCGCTGTAGCCGAGTTCTTTCATCAGGCGTGTCGGCGCATTGCGAAGATGGAGTGGCACGGGAAGGTTCGGACTTAGGCGGACATCCGCCATTGCTTCCTCGATCGCAAGATACGAGGCGTTACTTTTCGGCGCGGAGGCAAGATACGTTGCCGCGTGCGACAAAATGATGCGTGCATCCGGCATCCCTACATAATCGACGGCGGTAAAGCAATTCGTCGCAACGACGGAAGCGAATGCGTCTGCGTTGCCGATGTCTTCAGACGCGAGGACAATCATGCGGCGGGCAATGAACTTCGGATCTTCGCCTCCGTCGAGCATCCTCGCCATCCAATACACCGCAGCATCGGGGTCGCAGCCGCGCATACTCTTAATGAATGCGGATATCGTATCATAGTGCTGCTCTCCCGTCTTATCATAGACGGTGTATTTCCGTTGAAATGCGTCTTCCAAGACCTGTTTAGATATTATCCGGACGCCCCCCGAATCCGGTTTCACAAGATAAAACGCACTTTCAAGTCCATTCAACATGATACGCGCATCACCGCCGGACAACAGAAAGAGAAACTCTTTGTCTGCAATCTGCACTTTTTCTTTCGTGACAATCGAATCGGCCGCGAGGGCATTATCGAGAATTGTTTCGAGCTCCGATTTCCCCAGCGACTCGAGCACGTAGACTCGCGCACGAGAAAGAAGGGGCGAGATCACCTCGAACGATGGATTCTCCGTTGTTGCTCCGATCAGGATGATGATTCCGTCCTCAACTGAGTGGAGAAGCGCGTCTTGTTGGGCTTTGTTGAAACGATGGATCTCATCGATGAACAGCACGGTTCTTTTTCCAAGCTGCTTCTGCAATTTCTCTGCTTTTGCGATCACTTCGCGCACTTCTTTCACGCCGGACGCAACGGCATTCAAAGAAAAAAATTCTGCATCGGTATGGTTTGCAACAATCCGGGCGAGTGTCGTTTTCCCCGTGCCGGGCGGTCCCCATAGTATGATAGATCGAAGCTCGTCATTTTCAATCATCAAACGAAGCGGTTTCCCGACACCCAGCAGGTTCGATTGTCCGACAAATCCATCGAGGGATTTGGGGCGAACGCGCTCTGCGAGCGGTGCATTCACTTTCGGTTTCGACTGGGTCTTCGTATTTTCGAAAAGTTCCATAAGCATGTAGGTGTCCGACACTTCTAAAGCGTCGGACACCTTATTTATTTCTTCGGCGCGACGCGGTATACTTTTTCACCTTCACGCACCATTCCGTACTTTTCGCGGGCTACTTTTTCAATTGCCTTCTTGTCCCCTTCAAGAGCTTTCGATTGCTCCTGAAGCTGTTTTTGCTCTTTTTCCAATACTTGAATTTTGTGAAGCAATTCTTTCTTTTCTCGTTCCAGCCTGATCCGTTGAATGACGCCCTGGTTATTGAAGAAGACGTACAGCAACACGACAAGAGCGACGGCGAGAATGGCGCTCAACTTCTTATTTGCCCAGATATCGGCAAACAGAGCGCTGACATCAAGCTGCTTTCTAATTTTCTTGAGAAAGTTTCCGTTCATTAAAGAAATGTAGCAAGAATTGGCGTAAGTTGAAAGTGTCGTAGTGTCTCACTTTCCTTAGCACAAAGACGGTCTCGTTGGTAGGGCCAATCGCATCCTGACCGAGGATGTTACTTTCTTTCCGAGAAAGAAAGTAACCAAAGAAATCTGTCGAAATCGTAACGCACGGATTCAATCCCAGCCGCACATGCCAACAATTTCGGTGCACCAGAAGGGGGTGAGATCCGGTGCATTGGAGCGGCGCACCGAAATTGCACCCCTTCGTTTGAATCCATCCCCCCGCGCACCCGACGATTTCGACGTGACCCGACAAATGCTGTGTTGATGAACTCGGAATCGGCGGCCACGCGCGAAGGGGGCGATGGTGCGTTGAGAAAACGGCAGGCATGTGGGGAAGACCTGTGGGAGCCGTTTTCTCCGGCATGTGCGCCGGCAAGCATCGCGAGGATTCCGATTCCGAAAGGTTCTCTTTTGAGCCGGAGGCTCATCAGCCTTTGGCTGAGCTTCTACTCTTTCTCTGGCCTCAGAGAAAGAAGAAGAGCTCGATCAATAGACTATCATCCAAACTGAGTCACTACCCCGAAATGACAAACAATTGATTCTGCATTCTTGAATTCCTACTTTGTGGCAATGGAAAAAGGATCGACAAATTCACAAGTATCGTTTTTCAATAAATATTTTTCAGACGCTGCCGCATCACTTCCTCAACGCCCATTGAAGCATGGAGAATGTCAAACGGCCGCTGGACAAAAATGCACACTTTGTCTCGCTCATCGCATCAACTACGACGATGAGTATAGAATAAAGAACACGGCGCTTCAGGAGTATTGGAAAGTTCATCGATTCCCGCAGCCCATCCACGCCTTAGTCCCCTCTCCGTTTGGAAGAAATTACCGAATTGTGACCAAACGGAAGGTCTTTTCCTCCAATGGCAAACTTCAATTGGGATTGATCGGCACCGACGACGAACCTGCCGGGGTGCATCCATTGCTGGTGGGACAATGCATGATCGAACCCTCCGCACATTCAGATATCTATCGTTGCGTTCAAGAATATCTGAACCGGAAGGAATTCAGAGCAATCGCCGAAGCAATGAACTACGTGGTGGTCAAGGGAAATTACGAAGAATTCACCGTAATCTTCAATGTTGCATCGATGGATTGAGTTATCTTTAAAAGTTGTGTAAATAAAAAAGCGCATCCG
>JAGVPT010000281.1 GCA_020052095.1 Bacteroidota bacterium
CGGGCTACGCCCTCCTTCGGTTCAACAAGGAAGATACTTGAATGATCAAAACATACAAGCTTCATCAAAATGCCATATGGCACAAATATAGGGGTCCTTTGGACTGGCGCACATTATTCCAACATTCCATTATTCCAACAACCCAGTCGGGTGACAGACTCACTCCGCAAGATACTTCCTGTAGTTCATGATTCGGAGGTCGGGTGTTGAATCAATTTCCTTTCCTCTGTACAGCAGGAATCCGCGTTCTTCCTTTTTCTTGAGCCGAACGATTGCCCGCGTCATTTCCGTTCGGAACGTTTCACTCGTCTTGATTTCGAAAAACTCTTTCTCTGTTTTCTTGTCAATGATGAGGTCGACCTCAACTCCGTTGCTCGTTCGATAGTAAAACAATTCAGCATCGGAGCGAACGTGTAGGTGCTTCTTCAGGATCTCGGAGACAACATAGTTTTCGAAAAGGGGGCCGTAGAGGGGACCCCGCTTGAACAGCGTTTCATTGCGAACTCCGGTCAAATATGACACAAGGCCGCTGTCAAAAAAATATAGCTTTGGACTCTTGACGATTCTTCTTCCAAGATTGTTGTAGAACGGGGGGAGCAGAAAGATGATGTAGGAGGCCTCAAGAACAGAAATCCATTTCTTGACCGTTGGAACTGAAACGCCGATATCTCTCCCCACTTCTGACATGTTGATGATTTGGGCAACTCGCGATGCGAGCATCTGAATGAAGCGTCGGAAGTCCCGAATGTCGCCAATCTCGCGGAGATCACGCACGTCACGTGTAAGATAGGTATCAAGATAAGAGGTGTACCAATCGAAGGAGCCTTCGTAGTCCCGATTCACAAGTTCGGGGTATCCGCCCAGGTAGATTGAATCTTCCCGGAGGTTCGCGGGAATCTCTGAGTACTGGAACGGCAGAAGAGTCAAAAGTCCTATGCGTCCTGCGAGGCTTTCGGAGACACGTCTCATAAACGCGAATTGGCTGGAACCTGTCAGGACAAACTTGCCGTACCTCTGCCGGTCGTTGTCGACTGCGAGTTTCACATAGCTGAAAATTTCCGGGACCCGCTGGACCTCATCAAAAATCACCTTGTCGGAATATGTCCTCATGAATTGGTGAGGGTCGGAATGGAACCGATCCACATTGTTCAGGTCATCAAACGTAACATAGGTGAACGTGTGACCAAGGATTTTCTTAAGCATTGTCGATTTGCCGGACTGTCGTGGCCCCGTAATCCCGACGACAGGAAAAATCTTCAGGTAATGAAGAACGCTTTTTTCAAGAGTACGATGGATGTACGGCATGGTCGACCTATGCAATATTAATCTTACAGTTTAAAATTACATAATTCGGAAACAAGATGCAAGCGAGCGCGTGGTGTTTCAATCCGAGGTGTTTTACATCTGACGAACGACAATACATACAGAGCTTTTTGGGCATCAAACTCACTTCGGATTGAGTTTTACCCCAATAAAGCGATTTCAAAGAACAACTTACAGCTATTTCAGCAACACCTTTTGACTATTATACCCATCCCGAACACGGACTAAACTCAGGATTGATGGATAAACACCCAATAACTTTCTATTCCACTATTCTATATTTCCATAATTCCTCCAAAACCCATTCCCATCCCAAGAATGCAACACCAGTGGTATAGAATGAGACACCAGAGCTAACGCTCCGCTCCCTTATTATTGTATATTTGCAGAGAATAACAACACTCTAAGTGTTTAATATTTCAACAAATGCATTTGGCTTGTCTGCTTAAGGCGGAGAATTGCCACACTCGTGAACGAAGAACAATCTGCGGGATGGAAGGAAGTGCAGTGGAATGCTGCTGGTTTCTCAAGCGGAATTTATTTTTACAAACTGCGAGCCCTCCAAAAAGATGGTCGTCAGACTGCGACGACTCTGTCGAGCGGGCAGGCGGGTAATTTTATTGAAACGAAGAAGATGTTAGTGGTGAAGTGAAAAAGATGGAGCCCGCCTTCCGCCAATCACAAAGTGATGCCTTTCCAAAGGAACCCCTTGGGTTGGCAAAAGAAGGCGGACAAGTAAAGGTGGACTCCATCTGGTTTCAACTGGTGGTGAAATAATCAAACGCAAAGTGATGCCATGACTCTGAGTCATGGCATCACTGTCAATTGATTTCGTTGATTCCCGTAAACAAACCACATCCCCGAAATCTCAAAGATTTCGGGGATGTCAAAAACGGAGGGTGAATGAAACACGCATATTGTCTTTTTCCGATTTTGAGTATTTTTGTTTTATGCAACACACTTGTTGCACAAACAGAACAACAAAGATCCGATGAGTTTCTTCCGCGGTGGGTAACACCCTTTAAGATCCCCCCTTCCGCACAACCATCACAGAAGTCCTGGAATCCCAACGTCAAAAAACGCCCCGGACATTACACAAAAAAAGATTGGAGAAATCTTATCGACTCATTATGGGGTCCGGGGATTTCGACGACTGAGAAACTAAAAATATTCGACGACTATTGGACAATGGTCGATCAAACGTGGGGATCGTTTCCGAATCTTGTTATCAATTGGGATTCATTGAAGAATGTGTATCGTCCTGAAGTTGCGGCGGGTGTTAGTCGCGGCAGATTCTATGGAATATTATCGCGGTTAACCCGTGCTCTCAATGAATGGCATGTGTGGACAATAGATCTTGGTATTGATAGCACTTTTGGTGCCTATAGTGGTTTTGCCGAACATCCGAATTATCCATCGTACAAATATCAACCAGGAATTCCCATATTCAATACAAACCCGACGTATTTTTTCCGCACAAATTTTGGTGCAGGCGTTACGCCTCTTCCTGATAGTACAGCATTAGTGTACAGCATCACGCCCAATCATCCTCTCAATCTGCAGCCGGGTGATATCATTCTTGGCTATGACAGAGTTCCATGGAAATATCTTATCAAAGAAATTCTCGATTCGGAATTACCGATTCTTTTCGGAGGTACTGGTTTGGCTTCGTCACCAAACGCGGCATTTCACGTCGCAATGTTGAGCGTCGGAATGAATTGGGGGCTGTATGATACAATTGACGTGTATAAGTTTTCTACAAAAGATACTGTACACTTTCCGACATCACTTCTCAAGACTATCGCTCAACCATATCATATTGCAACGGAACAACTGCCGGTGAAAGGTGTCGCGTTCCCCGATCTTGACGCAAAGAAATTAGTCTCGTGGGGCGTTGTAGAAGGAACAACGATCGGGTATATCTATGTATTGGATTGGTGGGGTGTGCCGCGGGGGGAGACAAAAATTCTATTTGGACAAGCCGTGGATGAATTGCTGCATATAAATAATGTATCTGGATTGGTTATAGATTTCAGAACAAATTTCGGAGGCGTCGTAGATTATGCAAATGATGGATTCAAACAACTTTTCAACTTTGATCCAACAAATAACTTTTCTCGCGCTATTAGAATTGCCGGAAGTGATCATAATGCATTTACTTTCAGTCCGCCTGAAGCATACCTCAACTTTACACCAGGTCATGCAATATTTGATCGTCCGATCGCCGTTCTCACCGGACCTCAAGGCGGAAGTGCAGGTGATTACAATGCTTTCAGAATGCGGTTCCATCCAATGGTCCGATTTTTTGGAAAAAGAACAAATGGTGCCTATACAAATAGTTCAGTTGTGAATGAGGGAATTTGGTATAACTCATACTCCTACCGTATCGATAACGGTTCAGTCTATTCGAAGTACAACAATGAAGGATTCATGACTCACAAAAGTTTTCCTGTGGATGAAGAAATATGGCTGACGCAAGCGGGAGTTGCAAAAGGAGAAGATGGTGTAGTGACGAGGGCATTAGAATGGATTAATACACTCGCGTATGCACATTCTCCCAAAGCCGATAAAACTGAACTGAATCCCAATGGAGATTCTGTGACAGTTACCGCAGTTGTAAGCAATCCTCTTGCACATACAATATCGGTTTCAGCATCGTTAACAGATCTGAATGGAGTACTATTTGATTCTACTCAATTCTTTAACGATGGTCTTCATGGTGATGAGACTGCTGCTGACAGTGTTTGGGGAACCATACTCAAAACACCCGAAGGCCAAAAGCGCTACATCTACAGCATTCGCACCGACGATAAGACTCAAGGGACTTTCAGAGAAATTTCGTATCGGAATTATCTTGTTTCAACGAAAAACGAACCGGCAGCGCCAGATATCATCTATGCAACACAAAAGGGCCAGACGAAAGGATCGCTCTGGTCAATTGGAGCAACCGCTGGCACAGTGAGCCCGCTTGGAGAGGTTTTCGTTCCTGACATCCTCAGCTTGGCGATACGACCCTCAACCAAGGCGTTGTACGGGCTTTCTTCAACTCCGTTCTCTTCGACGTTGTATCGCATTAGTTGTGACTCGGGAGCTACTGTTCCTGTGAGAGACCTCACAGTCGGTGACATTAACGCAATAGCATTTAGCCATCCAGACACTATGTATTGTGGAACGTCGACGGGCAAACTTTACCGTATCAATTTCTCTTCAGGTGAGGCAGTACTTGTTGGAGCTGCTGATAACGTTAATTATTGGGGACTTTCCTTTAGTCCTACTTCCGGCAAATTATGGGCTTCCGCCCGGCATGACAACGATAGTATCTACATTGTCAATACATCGACCGGTGTTGCCAAATCTGTCGGCACAATTGCACTTTTCGCTATACCACGGTCACTTGCTTTCAATTCCACCGGTGTACTCTATTGCCTCATCGATAACGGAAGTGGAGAGGATTACCTTGCCACTCTTGACACGCTCAATGGTGCTGCAACACTGATCAGTGAAAATCCACTGAGTGTGAGCAATCTCTCAGCGATCGCAATGAGAAGCGATGTGCTCAACTGGGTGTCCCAGGAACAGAACGTACAACTACCGAAAACATTTTCGTTGAGTCAGAACTATCCGAACCCGTTCAATCCTTCAACTGTCATCAGCTATCAGCTGCCAGCTGTCAGCAAGGTGAGACTGATGATTTATGATCTGCTCGGGCGTGAAGTGGCAACCCTGGTGAACGAAGAACAAACTGCCGGATGGAAAGAAGTGCAGTGGAACGCAAAAGATGTTTCGAGCGGGATCTATTTTTACACTCTGGAGGCATTGTGTTCAACTGGAAATATTTTTCATGACACTAAGAAATTATTGTACGTCAAATAATTATTCAAGAAAGAAGGGGCAAGTATGAACAATATGAAACTTTATCTCGTTATGACGCTCGCACTATTTTCTGGTGTCACAAACATATTTTCACAGATAGTGGAAAGCAATCCGGCGAAAGATCGCCCTCAACAGCAACCTGTTGTAATACGTCCTTTGACGCATCCTCAGGGACTTTCAGAAAGATCGTTCGCTTCTACGCGTTCGTTCTACAAGTCAAAAGCTGATTGGCAGAAAATTATCGACTCAACCTGGGGACCAGGTCTTCCGCTGGCACAAAAACTGCAGATCTTTGACAGCTATGCAACCATTCTCAATAACAAGTTTGACGGTTTTCTTTCACTCGGCCTCAACTGGGATTCTTTGAGAACGCATTATCGTTCCAAGATCGATTCAACAACAAGCCGCGGCAGGTTCGCCGCAATTATGGCAAGGTTCTCCATGCGTCTCCGCGATGGACACACAGCGGCCCTTGATACGATTGTCATACATACTCCGCTTGCACCCGGTGTACCGCTTCTCATTATTGGTACTTTTTCAACCGCAGAGCATTTTGGAGCAGTTCTCACAGCACTGCCGGATAGTTCGGCTGTTGTGTTGTATACAGTTCCAAACCATCCATTAGGCATCGTGCCGGGTGATATTATTTTGGGATATGAGAATAAACCTTGGAAGCAGCTTGTCTATGAGCTGCTTAATGCAGAACTCCCGATCAATCGTGCGGGATCCGGAACCTTATCTTCAGAAACTCATGGACTATTTCGAAATGTGGGAAACAACTGGCATCTATTTGACACCATTGATATTCTGAAATACTCAACGAAGGATACACTGCACCTTTCTGTCTCTCCTCTGCTTGCTTTGTCTCCAGAACCGATAATGGGATACGAGCAATTGGAAATTCCAGGCATACCGTTCGCACAATACATCTTCGGTCCCGGGCTAGGATGGAACATAGGTCAACAATTGTCCTCTGGAAAACTGCCTGGGACAAACATAGGTTATATCCAGCTCGTCAGTGAATGGCCGACCAAACCCGCGGACGAATCATTCTATCAAGCAATTAATGCATTATGGAATACGGATGGAGTGGTCATCGATATGCGATGGAACACTGGCGGATGGGCGCTGTTTAATCAAGCCTTTGCAATGATGTTCAGTCAACGCATCAACACGATCGAGGATGCGTATCGTGTGAACAGCACATCATTCAATCTTGCTCCATCGGGTGATTTTAACTATTTCGTGATCCCTGGTGCACCAGGAACAATATACGATAGGCCGATTGCAGTTCTGTTAGGCCCCACCTGTGTAAGCATGGGAGATCTTACAGCCCAACGACTGTGGTATCATCCAATGGTAAGGTTTTTCGGAAAGTCTCCAATGGCCAGCCTAGGGGATAATACTACACTCACTGGTTTCCAGGATTGGTATATGACCTATTCGTACAGCGATATGTTTCACACATCGGAGCCGGGAGTCTATCTTAATAGGAGAGAGTTTCCGATCGACGAACCTGTCTGGTTCAATCCGGACGATGTGGCTAAAGGGAAAGATCCCGTTCTCATTCGCGCACAGGAGTGGATGAAGAGTCTCTCACACATTCATGACTTCACCGTGGTGAATCCGTACGTTCGTCCCGGTATTGATTCGCTGGTTGTGACGGGCATATTAAATAATCCTGCCAATCATGCTATGTCCACACAGGTGACTATCACGAATTCAGTTGGAACTGTTTTAGACAGCGCATTGATGAAGAATGACGGATTACACGGTGATGGTTTGCCCGGTGACAGTATCTGGGGTGCGTATCTCCGCGCTCCTTCAGCAGAAGAGTTTTACACTCTGAATGAATCTGTCTCGGACCAAACGCTTGGATCGATGCGTCAACTTCCCGCATTAAAGCTCTTTACGACAGCAGGTCCAATTGTGTGTATTGGAGAGACCTCGGCAGTTGTTCCTCAATGGGGGCAAATTGTGGGTTTTCGATTTAAAATCCGTAATGACGGGAAATCGTCTCCAGCATATGCTGTTACAGGAAAAATACGTTCGCTTGATACATCTGCGAGTATTATGTTCGACAATTCATTTGATATCGGCGATTTTTCTCCCGGGCAAGAGCGACTCAGCAGTACCGTATCAATTAAATTCTCTTCATTTGCAACCGGAAAACGAAACCTTTCGTTTGAAATTTCTTTTTCATCTTCATCCATTGAATATTGGCGGGATACTATTTTAATCTCTGTGGATAATCCCACAAATGTTGCTGAGAACGAAACCATTCCTCTGAAATTTTTACTCGAACAGAACTATCCAAACCCGTTCAATCCTTCTACGATGATCAGTTATCAGTTACCAGTTATCAGCAAGGTGACGCTGAAGATTTACGATGTGCTGGGGCGTGAAGTGGCAGCGCTGGTGAACGAAGAACAAACTGCTGGATGGAAAGAGGTGCAGTGGAATGCCTCGGGTGTGTCGAGCGGGATATATTTTTACAAACTGAAAGCAGGAAGTTATGTTAATGTGAAGAAAATGTTGGTGGTGAAATAGTTCCGGAGATTATATGAAACACTTTGCCTTTGGTTTGATGACATTTTTTGTATTAGCTCCTTTACACGCTCAATGGACTAAGACTTCTTCCGCCAATTGGGGCACGACGAACCAGATCCTTGTGGTTGATAATCCCGCTGCCGGTAGTATCCTGTTTTCCCTGGCCGATTCCGGACTCTTCAGCTCGAACGACAATGCTGTAACTTGGATCCATCAACCGATCGACTCCACAAAACCGAAGATTCTTTCACTTACTCATGATGGGGCGTCGAAAGGAACAACATGAAAACGCCTACAGCCCTATCTCTTTGCTGCAACCATCAACAAAATTTATCGCTCAACCGACGTCGGAATGTCCTGGTCGTCTTTCAGCAATCCTCCTCCTTCCTATTCCGGAATCAAGACGATTGCTGCCGTGCAATTGTCCGTTGGAGGGTCAGAGGTTTTTGCTGCAACTGACAGCGGTATATTCGTAAGAACGGACAGCGATACGTCTTGGATTATGATCGACGACAACCGTTTCCATTCCACCTTGTCAATAGCGGCGGCACGAAATGACAGCGGCAAACTTTGGCTATATGCTGGGGGTTATACAAGTCTCCGGGTTTCAACGGACAGGGGTATTTCGTGGACCTATTTGTTGCCTTGGTCACTCACGACGAGCTTTAGTGTCCTTTCATTGGCGTTGGTGAACGGCTCGCCGGTGTTCATTGCTGCGGGGGCATACTTCGGTGACCCATGGCCATACTTCTTCATTAAAGAGGGTGAGGGCCCCTTGGATGTCCCAATCATCTGGCGTGCATTTTCGGGAGCAGTCATTCCGCAGGTTAAGAGACCACCTGCGCTTCTCCTTGCCGGGTATGGTGACTTGGGAGTGGGAGTACACTTATCGCGGAATCTCGGAAAGACTTGGAGTCTTCATAACGCAGGGCTGCAGAATAATTGGGTAAAGCACATTGCAGTAGGAGATTCGTTTGCCTATGCCATGATGTATAACGAGTTCTGGAGAATTCCACTGTCCGAGCTCCTTCCCTTGATGCCGGATACTCTTGCTCTTTCACAACCAATGGGCGGCGAGACGTGGATCGGCGGAGCAACACGATTGATTACATGGAGTCCGGGAAAGAGTGATTCCGTTAAACTCGAGTATTCATTGAATGATGGAACGACTTGGACACTCATCGCGGATAACATGCCGTCAAATCCGGGAGTGTATCCATGGTTGGTACCATTATCTGTATCGGGTCTATGCCGGATTCGTATCACAGACAAACAACATCCCGAATTTGAAAGCATCAGCAAAGGACGATTCTCAATCATCACGGATGGTATGTCTGATCGTCTTAGCCGCGTTGCAGACACATCAATTGCATCGTACGTTCAAGGACTCGAGGCGTTTGGCACAAGAGTGGCATATGCAGCGAACCATGATTCATTGGCGACATGGATTCTGGACCAATTTAAAAATGCCGGTATCACAGATGTTGTAACAGACAGTTTTCAGCTTCAGGTTTTGGGCAATTGGGGGAATAATGTGGTGGCAACAATTCCGGGTACAGTTTCTGCAAACACGGAATTGATTGTTGGTGCACATTACGATTCCGAGTCCTGGGATCCTGCCTCAGCCCCCGGTGCAGATGATAACGCGTCCGGTACTGCTGCTGTCTTAGAGATCGCTCGAGTCATCAAGCAATCGGGCTACCAACCTAGAGCAACGCTTCGCTTTATAGCATTCGGCGCAGAAGAGCTTGGATTACTGGGAAGCCATGACTACGCTCATAAAGCCAAGACAGTCGGACGGAAGATCTCACTGATGCAGAACTATGACATGATCGGTCATCGCTTAAAGATGCAGCCTGAGCGTTTTGTGATGGTTGTCTGGTACCAAGGAAGTGAAGCCGAGGCGTCACTTGATTCATCTCTAAAATGCCAATACACTACTCTGACACCGATGATGTCGACATCATACAGGAGCCAGACGGACAGCTGGTCATTTGTGAGTGAAGGCTACAAGGCTGTTTTCAATATCGAATGGTTCTTCACGCAATATTATCACACACCCCAAGATTCTTTCAAAACGCTGGATATGGCGTATGCAGGGGAAATCGTTCGATCTGGACTGGCGTTGCTTTTGACCATGGATTCTAAGGTCGTCAATAGTGTAGAAACGCGTTTGGAACCGAACACATGGGCACTGGAACAAAACTACCCCAACCCATCTAATCCGTCAACAACAATTCGATACTCATTACCATTTGAATGTAAAGTGAAACTTTCAGTCTATAACATACTCGGTCAAGTCGTGTCTGAATTGGTGAACGAAGAACAATCCGCCGGATGGAAGGAAGTGCAGTGGAATGCCAAAGATGTCTCCAGCGGGATTTATTTTTATAAACTGCAAGCCCTCCAAAAAGATGGTCAACAACTTGACTTGTTAAGCGGGCGAGCGGGAAGTTTTGTTGAAACGAAGAAGATGTTAGTGGTGAAGTGAAAAAGATGGAGCCCACCTTCCGCCAATCACAAAGTGATGCCGTTGGCAAAAGAAGGCGGACAAGTAAAGGTGGACTCCATCTGGTTTCAAGTGGTGGTGAAATGGAAAAACCTTCCGAAGGTTCCAGCCGTCCGCCTTGTTATGGCGGAAACCTTCGGAAGGTTGGATAAAATAGTAGCGTAGACTGCATAGACGAGGGAAAGACTTTTTCGTCTTTCTTGTGCCGCGAAATATTCTTACTTCACTTCAGCACGACCCAGTTCTCAATCGTACCCGATCCGAGGAACGAGTCGCCGGCACACTTCAGGGTATCGGCATCGCGTGCCTCTTTTGTGATAATCAGGTCGCTTCGCGCAGCGACGCCTCTCGCCTGATACCGCTGGAAAAGAGAATCATTCAAGAGATCGAAGTACGAAACAAGTTTCCACTTGTTGTCCGTCGAAACTCCCACGGCCATATCCGACATTGTTTGAGAGCCGATGTGCGTGCCAAGCAGTTGACCCGCGGTGAGCGTATCGCCGAGCTTCAGCGGCGCTGCGAGATGAATGTGAAAGATGATGAAGAAAATGTTCGGGTATTTCTTCGATTGAATTTGTACTTGCGTTCCCGCCCATTCTTCAAATATGCGTGAGACCGTCCCGCTCACCGGCGCTACCAGTTTGATACCCGCCCAATCGACAGAACTCTTGGGTTCAAAGTAGTGCTTCATACTTCTGCACTGTTCGAAATCGTCGTGGTAATCGTGCCCCTCCGAAGAACGGAATTTTGAAATGCGGCCGATCTTGTCAAGTTCGATATACTCCGTTCCAACAAAATGCGGAACGCTTGCGGAATCAACCGGAGTCGAAACCGGTGAGGAATCCTGCTTCTTCTTGTCGCAACCAGCAGCGCATAGGAGAGCGGTGACTAAAAAACATTGGAACAATTTGGGTAGCGGTGTATTCATGGAATTCTTACGACAGTTAAAAGTGTAAAGTGAAAAGTTAAAAATGATTTCTACTTCTATGGTTAGAATCGATTAATGTTTAACGTTACATTTCAACTTTTCACTTTTAATTTTTAACTTTTAATTGTTTACGATCCGCTTTTCACTAACGCACGCAGTACCTCGAGATTCTCCACATCTTCGTGAAGGTCTTCGCTCTTCGGCGTCTCCAGGATTTTCGGAATACCTGCGAAGCGTTTGTCATTCATCAGAAAAGCAAATCCCTGAGTGCCGATCATCCCTTTTCCGATATGTTCATGCCTGTCCACATGCGCCCCGAAGCCTTTTTTCGAATCATTCACATGGAATGCCGCGATGTGGTCCAGCCCAACCACGTCGTCAAACTCACGAAAGGTTTTCGCGTATCCTTCTTCTGTTCGCAGTTCATATCCTGCCGCGAAAATATGACAGATGTCGATACATACGGCCATTCGCTTTGGCTCATCAACTCCATTGATAATCTTTTCAAGATGCTCAAATTTGTGTCCAATTGCCGTGCCTTGTCCGGCGGTTGCCTCCACTACGCTTAGTACGTTGAAGCTTTTTGTTTCATTGTGAGCAATATTCAGGCTCTCGATGATCTTCTTAATCCCTTCCTCTTCCCCCGCTCCTCCATGTGCGCCCGGGTGAAAATTCAGCAGCTGAATGCCGAGCTGTTCGCACCGGGTGAGTTCATCGATGAGCGCTGCACGCGATTTTTTCAGGATGTCAGGATTCGTCGCGCACAAGTTGATAAGATATGAGTCGTGTGCAAGAACGGGCGCGATGCTTGCTTCCGCGATTTTCCTTTTGTAGTTTTGGATGTCGTCGTCGGTGAGTGGTTTCGCGTTCCACTGGTTATTGTTCTTTGTGAACACTTGGAGCGCCGTGCACCCGATGGACGTGGCCCTGTCCACGGCAGTGTGCACGCCGCCGCTGGTTGACATATGAGCACCGAGGAGAATGCCGGTTTTCCTTTTAATATTCATCGGGCTACGCAAAAACAAAAATGAAAAAATGAAGCCTCCTCGACGCAAGCGTCGAGGTATCTGAGTTGAATAAAAGATCTGATCATACTTTATGACCCCGATGCAAGCATCGAGGAATTCTTTAGATTAAAAGTGAAAAAGACAAATCAAAGGTAAAAAATTTCTGTGCGTAATGATAGCTCCTTCAGTTTTTGATTTGTAACTGCTCAGCGAAATATAGGACATGATTTGCCAGAAAGCCCTGAGGACACCACCCCTGACGCTTCCGCCAAAATGAAGGTCGAAGACTCGTCTACGACCCTTCGGGTCGATAGACCCGTAGGGACTCGTTGAGCGGACAGGTCGCGTCTTCCCCTCCTCAAAAGAGGAGGGGGCGGATCGCTTTTACGACGATGCACAGCTTTCATCGCGTTATCTCATAAAGGCACATGC
>JAGVPT010000057.1 GCA_020052095.1 Bacteroidota bacterium
AGATCCGTTCGCTCTTGTCTTAAGGTAGAGAATTTATGGCCTACAAGGAACTTGGCATCTTTCTAGCCGCCTCCGCAACTCACCAATTACCTATATATGTGTCAATTATTCGTTGATATCTCCTACATAGTTGTGTACATTTAGTGACAAATTGAAAGGTGCGAAGGTTTTGATGGCTACCGACACTGCTACATTCTTGCGAGGTTTTTGTCCTCGCCGATTATCAAGTTCTTGAGATGGCTTCTAATGAAAAAGAGGAACTACTAACAAGAGAGGAGCGAGATACGATGAGTTCAGGCATGACGATTTCGGAAAGCGATAGGATCTACCGGACAATATTCTACGTGGGGAGCGTTTGGAATTTTTGCATTTCAATTGGAATGTTTTTATTAGTTGGCTCACTTCCTTCTATGCTGGCGATTGCTCCGCCTCGTTACCCGGTGTTTATTTACTTCAACCTCATGTCAGTCTTCTTTTTCGGTTGCTTTCAGTGGATCGTCGCCAAAAATCTTCACCGCCACCGGAGCGTTGTCAAGCTGCTCATGTGCGCTAAGCTAGCCATGGGAGGGCTCTATCTTTACTCGCTTTTCTTCGATGCGCCGGCAAAAGAGCTGATGAGCTTTCTTGCTCCGGGAATGGTTGTGGATTTCATTTTCGGTCTGATATTCTGGAGGTTTTTGGTTTACAGTCGTGCGAAGCAATGAACAATCAACAATTGGCAATGAGTAATGATCAATGAGTAATAAGCAACGACGGATAATTACTCAAGTTGAAATAAGACTTTGAAATTTCAATATGAAAATTCTCGCTATCGAAAAGGGAGTCCCGGGTGTCGCCGACCAAGAATTTACGCCGCCGCGTCTCAGATTAGAGGCGATGAAGGCATGGGACTTGTATCAACAAGGAACCATCCGTGAACTCTACTTTCGCCAGGATCGGGCGGAGGCAGTTTTCGTCCTTGAATGTGCGGACACGAAAGAGGCATCGGAAGCACTAGGTTCATTGCCCCTTGTGAAAGAAGGTCTAATCTCGTTCGAGCTTATTCCGTTGATACCGTATCCCGGCTTCGGGAGACTATTCAATGAGCAAGAAATAAGAGAAAAGAGCTAAGAGAGAAGAGGTGAGATTAAGCAGAAAAACTGCGAACTTGGAACCAAGCACCAAGCACCATGCACCAAGCACCAAGCACCCAGAACCCCTTGGAAAATAATCGCACAAAAATCTTTCGCGTTCTAAAGAGTATCTTGAAAAAATATGAACGTCCCATGGTAGCCAAAATTGATGACGGCTCGCATTACGTTCTATGGTCGATCAAAGACGTCGTGATAGGCGGAAAAAAGCGGGAAGAAGTGTATTTTGCCGGATTGATCATTCAGAGCACGTACGTCGGCTTCTATTATATGCCGGTCTACGGCGAACCAGGAATGAAGAAGGTCTTCAAGAAAGAACTCCTTTCGATGCTGAAAGGGAAAGCGTGTTTCCATATCAAAAAGTTGGACAAGACGCTCATCGTGCAAATACGGGAAGCTCTTGAAACTGGCTACAAATTGTATAAAAAAAATGGATGGGTTTAAAATGAAGATCCTTATTATCGGCGCGACCGGAGGAACAGGCACAGCGATTGTCGGCCAAGCGTTGAGTCAAGGGCACGCCGTCACGGCATTCGTACGAAATCCCGCTAAAATGACAACCAAGCACGAAGAGCTCGTCGTCGTGAAGGGGAACGTGCTGGATTATGACTCCGTTGATCACTCGGTGCAAGGACACGATGCAGTTGTATCAGCCCTCGGGCACAAGCAATTTTTATTGAAGAATGCCATTCTTTCCGACGGCATTAAGAACATCATTCGTGCGATGGAGAAGCACAAGGTGAAGAGGTTGATATTCGAGTCTTCACTCGGCGTCGGCGATAGTAGAGGGAAGCTGGGACTTTATTACACCTTATTTGTTATTCCGGTCATCATTTTTTTCTATTACAAAGATAAAGAAATAGCGGAGCGCTGCATTATGGAGAGCAGTTTGGATTGGACAATCGTCCGGCCGGGTCAACTGACCAACGGATTGAAGAGAGGAGTTTATCGTGAAGGATTGAACGTCGGAAATTGGTTTTCCAGTGTCAGAATTTCGCGCGCTGATGTGGCCGATTTCATGCTGAAGCAATTGAGGGATAATTCGTATCTGCACAAAACACCGGGAACTTCATACTGATTGTGATCAACCGAAGCTTTGAAACTGGGAGATCATTTCGCAGTAAGAGCAATATTTCTCTTGAGTAGGGAAAACCCTCCAGAACGAGCTGATTATTCCGATGATTATAACTTACTAAACTAATAGTTACTATATATACGAATTGTTTTTCTGTTCAAAGAAATCATTTTTGTTTTTGTGTCCAGGCTAAATTGTAATTCATAAACGTAGAGATCTTCCCAGTCTTCATCTTTACCGCTGCTACGAATATATACTATTTCATACATTGTATCGCGTAATGTATCCGTCGCAACATTGTCGTTCGTTCCCACTATCTTTCTGGTACCGTACATTTGACTCCACCATAAATATTGCGCGCATTCTCTAAATGTCTTCACAGACACAGGCAATGTATTGAAATTAGCAAGTTCATAAGTTGTTCTGCTCACAGAATAAACGTTGCTGATGTAACTGGCGCGGTATACTCGATATTGCTCTACAATCGCGTTCGGTTGCCCCCCAACATTGTTTGTTGGTTTAAATCTTTTCTCAAAATTAGAATATTTTTCTGAGTGATTGTTGGCGATTAAATAATAATTGGCTGTATCGGCAGGACTGTAAGGGAAAAAAGGGGAGGAGTAAATCCAATTATACGCCTGGAGACTATCGTTTGTGCTTAGGTAGGAATCAGTGCCTTTGGGCTCCGACGGAAAAAAGGCGGCGGGTGGGTAATATGCGTAGGGTGAAAGAGGTTCTTGATAAAACCCCGGCGGGACTACCTGTTTTGATAAGGCATATTCCTTCGAAGAATCAATTGTATAAGGAAAAACAACAGAACTGTCCTGGTACACCAAGGCCATTGGAACATACGGATCTACAATCCTTTCGCACGAGGCAAGAAAGGCAAAGCAAGTAACTACTGCTATAATTTGTATTAAAGATTCCATATGGAATTTTGAGGTAATATGTCACAAACAGATTTGACAGTCAAGCAACTAAAAAATAGATGGTGGGGCGTTCTCGTCTACCACCGTCAAAAAAACTCCCGGCGTCGCATACCGATCGAGATCAGATGGATTTCATGGAAAGAAGATTTAGGAAGAGACTATGAAGCGCTTGATTCTTGTTTTGCTTTTTGTGGCGGGCGCCGGTTGCGGCGAACGACGACACGGCAAAGAGTTGCCGTCCGCTGTTCCAAAGCGCGTAACCGGTGTCGGAGGGATTTTTTTTTAAATCAAAAAATCCTCAAAGTCTACGCCGATGGTATGAAGAACATCTCGGATTGAAAACCAATGAATACGGGACGATATTCGAATCGAGAAAGACGGACAAGCCGGAGGAAAAGGGATATCTGCTCTGGGCGCCGTTTTCTGACTCGACGAAATATTTTAGGCCATCTGAGAAGGACTTCATGATCAATTTTCGCGTTGAAAACCTGGAACTCTTGATCAAGACCCTGCGCGGCGAGGGAGTCACCGTTCTTGACAGCATCGAGACATTTGACTACGGAAAGTTTGCGCACATTCTCGATGAGGAGGGGAACAAAATCGAACTGTGGGAATCGGTCGATACTGCGTACGAGAGGATGGTCGGAAATGCGAGAACGTATTGAGATTTGGATGAAGGAGCTGAGCTTATTTTTGTTTAAGTGATGCGCCGCAGTTTTTCCCCAAAGAAAATCGATCGAGCAGAAATAGGCTTGTCAGGAGAGTATGAACAGGATCATGTGCATCAATTCTCGGGTCTCGATGTGTTGGAATCCAATCCTCCGTGCGATTGACTCGACGTTGGCGGAATCCAGGCGGTGTTCCAGGGGCGGTCCTATCTCTTCTTTTCTATAGGGCCATTCAAGAACGACGACGCGCTGAGCCGCACATCGTCTCGTTTCAGCGAGCGCTTTGGCGACGTCATCGGATTCGTGCAGGACATGACTCATAAATACGAGGTCGAACGATCTGTCTTTAAAAGGAATTCGCTCGACAGTACCCTGGAGAAGTTCTCCTGACGGAGCATGTTTCTTTGCCTCGACCAACATCTCGGGGTTCGGATCAATACCTGTCACTGACAGACCTTTCCGGGCAAAAGCTTCGGCAAATATACCGCTTCCTGTGCCCACATCGAGTACAGTTGAGGCTTGGATGCCGGCGAGACAAAGAGCGATTACGCGTTCCACTTCGAGGAGTGCGATTCGCTCCGGCGAGCGGAGGCGACTGATTTCAGCGTTAAACCGGCGTTCGTGGATATCATTCCTTCGATAATGTTATCATTGCCCATACTGCTTCTTCACCATTTCACCAATATGACGAATGAATGCACCTCGCACCAAGCCACTTGACATTCATTCGAAAACCTGCCGCACACTTCTTCAGCAATCCTCTCCATTTCAGTCATCGGCTGAGCAGTACGAATATGCTTCCGAACAGTGTGATGCGACTAGATCGGTTTGTTAGTCTTCGCTTATTCGGACGGATCGAACATCTGATAATAGTTCCTCTCCCTGATGCATAGTTTTGCTCGGACACTTAATTTTGCATTCAAGAGATCGGAAGAGTGATCAGAAACGATGAACCTTTGGAAAGCTTACTCTCGACCTGAAAAGACCTTTGGTGTCGTCTACAATGCTCTTCACCGCATATCGCATCATCACTTCAGACATGAAGCGCGCTTTCGGCACGCCGGTGAGACTTTTCTAGAAGTACACTCTCATCCACAGCTCGATGCGCTCTTTTACTTGCCTGCTGCCATATTCTGTTTGACCGCCACCGACGAGTGCGCTTGGCCAGAAAATAAACTCCACGTTTGTAACGGGTTTGTAATTCATTTGGAGCGAGAGGAGGAAGCTCTTGTCAGCCAGATTGTAAATCGTGTAAAGAGACGGCGTGAAGTAGAGCCAGTCGAACGGTTCGGGGTACGTGATTTTGACGTACAAATAATCCTGCATCAGCGTACTGCTGCGGAAATACGTTTGACTGACGCCGAGTGCCTGTTGCACAACGAAGGGGTTATTGCCTACGGCGCTCTTGTTTAGATACTTGGCGTACTGTTCGTACTCGCTTCCCTTCAATCCAAGCCCGTTATGATAATATTCAGCAATGGCGGTAATGTTGGACGCACTTAAGTAACGAATGCCAAAAAGATATGAGAGTTTATCGGAGGGTTCAATGTCAATTGAATCGTTGAGTATTGTATACCGCGGTGCATTCAGGTTGAAGCTTATCTCTCCGTGAAATTCAAGGTTCTCCTTGAGGTTCCGTGCAAAATCCAACCCGTATCTTTTCGGTTTGTCTTTGCTGTAATACGTCATCAAGTCAAGGTCTGTGTCCCACAACAGGAAGTACGTTTTCACTGCAATATCAGTTTTCTCAAACTCACCGTATCGACTGTTCAAGATCTCTGAGGAAGGAATCACAACGAACATCAGCGCATAACTTTGCAGCGCATCGGATTGAAAACTTTTAATGTATTCAACGTTTGCAGAGAGCAGACCTGCCTGAGCAAGTTCGGGATTTTCAGGATCTTTGATGGGATTGACAAAGCCGACGGGATTGAACGCATAACCTTTTCCCCAGCTGTACATGCGCTTACCCGCCTGCAACGTGATATTGAATGATGGATTGAAACTGCCGTACGTTTCAAACAAATCAAATTGCGCATCAGCGTCGCTGTAATATGTCGCGTGCGTCTTTAGAACAAATCCCAAATCACCCGTTCGGTAGTCGGCGTTCAGGTACGGTTCTAACCTGTATTGCGAGAGCAGGTAAGATGACGGATGCTGTTTGAAGAATTGAAGTTTGTACTGCGTTGAGTTTTGGTCCATGTGGAACAGCGTGTACTTGATGTCGAGGTTGCCGCTCCATTCGAGGTTCTTTTCTTTGTCCGGCGGGACTTCCGAAGATTCTACTTCCTGTCCGAATACAACACCCGATAGCGCGACCACCAAACCGAATATGAACCATCGGGAAAACCGCATTATCTCAAATCTCCCAACCGCCCCATGTAGTTCAGCGTAAACACCTCGTCGGGCAATTGCCTTTTCTTGATGGTTTGATAAATCATAAACGATCGATAACCTTTGTATAACGGACTGTAAGTTTCTATGACGGAAGGTCGGATCAATCCGCCGCCGAAATTTTTATCCTCGTTGAATTCGAGCGTCTTGATGAGCATGCCGCTGGCGGAATAGGCTTCAACTTTACGGAGTATATTTTTGTCTTTCGTAATCCACATCTTGAGTTTGTCGTACGCAACTGTTTTGTTCTTCGCTTTCAAGTCGAGCAGATACTCTTTGTCCGTTCCCTCGGCAAACGATGCGTCGTATTCCGCGGAATATTCCAACTGCATAATGTCTGCATTGTTGAAGACCCCGCCAACGACAGATTGGAGGCTCGTAATCCTTACCGGCTTGTTCACGTTGGGAATATACAACCACATATTATCACCCACACGAAGCGTTGCCCTCCCCTTTTCGCTTGCCGGAGAAATATAGAGCAATGCAATTTTGTCTTTTCCTTTCTTTAGCGAATAGAAAACAAATTCTTTCTTTGAGCCGTCTGGTTCTTCATTGATCAGTTTACGATACGCTGCGTATGATTCGGGCATTAAGTTCTCATCAACCGTTTTGAGGAGAACGTTAGCATCCTGGGAATGGACTATGACACTGCAAAACAAAGTAAATACAAATACGCCGAATATTGTTTTCATCCTGATATTCTCTCCTTGTTTTCCGTTATCTTTTTTCTGGTAATGAGTAAGCCAACAATAATTCCCAAGACAACTGATCTTAAATAACCCTGCAGACAAACAAGGAAACAGCAGGTTCAGACTTTATTTCATCAACCGTATTTGGCTCGTTTGTTACAGGAACGCCAGGCACAAATTCAGACGATTGATTTATAGCTGAGAGTCAGGGTTTCTTTTCCCGCAACGTCTTGGATCGTGACAGGTTCGCCGACTTTGTGAGATTCGAACAGACCGTTTTTTCTACACGTGTCCCAGCGCATCGACCGGTTCCATTTTCGATGCTTTGTATGCCGGCTGCGCACTGGCAAATACCGATACAAGCATTACAATAATCACCACCCAGAGCACTTCACTCGCCGGAATACTCGGCGCAAGCGATATGTTCATGCCCCCGAATGAAAAACTAATCTTTATTACATTCATCAGCCAGAGAACACCAAGCCCAACAACCGTCCCTGCCACCGTACTGAGTAACCCCATCGAAAATCCTTCGACGAGGAATAATGCTAAAATGCGCGACGGCGGAGTTCCGATTGCAGCGATTGTTCCAATCTCGCTGATGCGTTCGTACACCGACATAGTCATAATATTGAGAATGCTGACGAGGACGATTGAAATGAGGATGAACTTTACGACAACGATAAGCAAATCCACAATGCGGGCAATACTGACGAATGGGGAAAGCTGTTCCCATGTGTGAACCTCAGTTGGCGAGCTCGGGGCGCCGAGTTGTTGCTTTAATTCATCGGAGACATTTGTGAGCTGGCTGAACTTCTTGAGATGAACAGCGACTTCAACAATCTCCGGTTGATCCATTCGCAGCAACGTCATTGCGTCTTGTATGTGAATGTAGCCGTCTTTCCCTGACGGACCAAAAACGTTTTCCATCACGGCGGCGATACGGAGTGTCACGCCGTTCACCGAACCTTCTTTGTTCGTTGCAATTAATACCACTTCGTTACCAGCTTGCAGTGAAAGACCCTTCATCAGATTTTCAGGAACGAGAATCTCGCCTGGCTTCACAAATCGACTTGGATCGGGGACATTTCCCTTTATCCTCTTTATCAGATCGGGGCAAGTTCCATTCTCCATTTCGGGGTAGATGCCGCTCAGCCGAACATTCGAAGTCTGAGCATAGTTGCTGATCATTGCGCCGAATTTGATGCGCGGGCTGTACGCCGCAACTTCCGGCATTGATTTCAGTTTTTGCTCAACTGTTACAAGCTCGGTTGTCGAAAGAGTAACGTTCAGCGGCAGATTATCAATAGACTCGACATATCCTCTTTTGTGTATTTGCAAATCACCGAGTGAAGTGTTGATAAGAATGCCGACCATCTGTGTTTTGAATGAGATAGCCAGTCCGCCAAAAACAATAACAAGCACAACTCCGAATGCAATAAGAGACGATGTTAATAACGTGCGCCTTTTGTAACGGAAGAGATTGCGAATGCTGATTTTAAGTAAATTACCCATACTGTCCCGTTATTGTTTGTTCTTGATTTCCCGATGTGTAATCATCCCGTCTTCGAGGGTGTACAGGATTTCTGCTTCACCGACTATTTTTGGATCGTGCGTGGAAAAAATAAATGTCGTACCGAATGCATTCTTCATTTCGTGCATGATGTTGATGACTTTGAAGGCGGTGGCATGATCGAGATTTGCGGTTGGCTCATCTGCGAGAACTATTTGCGGATTAGTTACTAATGCGCGTGCAACCGCCACGCGTTGCTTTTGCCCTCCGGATATCTGGTTCGGGTATTTATCCTTTTGGTCAGTCATGCCTACTTTTTCCAGAAGTTGCAATATACGGTCGCGACGTTCCTTTGGCGGAAGCCGGTCGAGCATCAGGAGGGGATATTCGACATTTTCATATACTGTCAATACCGGAATGAGATTGAAATTCTGGAAAACGAACCCGATGGTTTTTCCGCGAAACGCCGCTGCCTCGGTGCGGTTGAACAAGCCAACGTCAACATTATTGATAAACACTTTTCCCTGGCTGGGTTTGTCCAAACATCCTATCAGGTTGAGAAGCGTTGATTTGCCGCTGCCAGATGGTCCAATGAACGTCACAAATGACCGCGTGTCTATTTCGACGTCAACGCTTTTAAGTGCTGTAACGGAGACTTCCCCTGACTGGTATCGCTTCGTGACGCCTTGCAGATTAATGAGTTTCATATTCCGGTTCTTGTGATGTTCAATCTTTGGCTAATGGTTAGATGCAGTCATTTGCATAACGGCTCATTTGGAGCTCTCACCTTTGATGTGCTCGACCGCCATGAACTTGAACTCTTTGTACCATTTGACTCTTTTTGTTTAGCATTCAGCGATGGTGGCATTACAGCTAACGATAGCTTGCCAAAGTATTGTCGAAGGAATGTGCTCCTTGGCCTCGACCAGTGCCTCGGGGTTCGGATCATTTTTTTTTGAGCTTTAAAGGAATCGGCATTATCACGGCCGGCCAGTCTCTGAAATCATGATGTCCATAATTGCCGTGATCCGTCCTTACTCGGACCTAAAACTGCGCAGTCAAACCCAGAATCGGCAGCAAGCCGAAATCAAGTCGCGCGGTTTCGGTCACCGCACCGTTTGAATCGGTTTTATACGAATAGCTGATGACGTTGGAGCGGTTATACACATTCCACAAATCAAGATATACCGTCAACGTGTACGAGCCGAACAAAAACTTCTTATCGATTCGAAAATCGAGTTTATGGTAGTCGGGATACCGGGCTGAATTTTTCTCTCCCTCAATGACATAATATAGAGCATTTTTCTTGAACGTGCCGATGATCGGTGTATAGGGGTTACCGGACGCAAATTGCCATTTAAATCCTAGCTGCCAATTATTGCCTGCCTCCACTCCGGCAAGCAGATTAATAATGTGCGGCCTGTCATACTCAAATGCATAGGTTGACAAACCGGGAGCATCTTGCCGATCAGACGTGGAATAGGAATATGAGACACTGCCGACGAAACCGTTTGTGTATTTTTTCTGAAGAGAGAATTCAATTCCTTGTGCTTTACCGGAACCGGCATTTGTAAGAATATTTGTCGTATCATTACCGACAACAACGTCGGAAAGGTTTTTCCGATAGACTTCGACCGTTGCCCGAAGATCCTCTGCCAGCAAATAGTCGAATCCCACAATAGAGTGTGTGGCACGACTACTTTTGAGAAGCTGATTTGCCGGATCGAGAGCAATTTGGTACGAGGCCGGAGTCTGATAAAATGTGCCATACGAAAAATTCAATGAGAGCCTATCACTGAATGAATAACTCATTGCGAGACGAGGACTCCAGGTCGCTTTGTTGGTAAACGAAAAGAGATCGTACCGCAGTCCTGTGGTAATAGAAACAAACGGCAGTGGCTTCCAAGTATCTTGAAGGAAAAAAGCCGTTTTGTTACTGACCGGAGAAAGAGATGAAATTAATGATGCTGGAATAATTTCACCGCGTCGCGTCGTGTCGGCGGGTTTCCACGTTGTATGGCGAGAGTCCAACAGATGCAACTGTACGCCCCCCTTCAGTTCAAATGACGGAGCGAGCTGGATGACTGTCTCGTTTTTTAATGCATAACTATTTTCACGTATCTCTTCGCCGGCTAATGACGGA
This sequence comes from Bacteroidota bacterium, assembly GCA_020052095.1. Classification (GTDB taxonomy): domain Bacteria; phylum Bacteroidota; class Ignavibacteria; order UBA10030; family UBA8401; genus JAGVPT01. The sequence continues at coordinate 10,542 of JAGVPT010000057.1, forward strand.
TCGGATTCGATTCCCTGGCGTGTGATCCATCCATTGCCCGAAAAAGAGAGAGTTGTAAGTGTATACACTCTGTTGGAAATTAAGGAACGCCAGTTCACACCGGCTGCAGAGCCGTAATCATCGCGGTTAACATAATTGTATTTTGAGATAGCTTGTGATTCTTGAGTATTTCCGCTTTTTGATATTTTATCCAGATAGTAAAAACCGACAATGCTCATCCGGTTGTTTTCGTTAAGATCATATGTAGTCTTGCCGACAAAATCGTAATACTCCGGCGAGGCTGGTTTATTCATGATGGATGTGATGATATCAAAAAAACCGCGCCGGGCCGAAACGACCATCGATCCTCCGTCAAACGTAGGTCCATCGACGAGAGCGCCAAATCCGGCGACATTGGCATTGACGTCGTAGTTGGTCAGTTCTCTGTTCCCGTCAACCAGGGTCATATCAAACACAGATGACATTTTATCTCCGTAGACTGCCGGAAATCCTCCCGTCAAGAAATCAACCGAGCGCAGCAACGACGGATTGACGATGCTGATAATCCCCATCGATTCTCCGCTCCGCGCGAAATGAATTGGATTGTAGATCTCGATATTGTCCAGCAGTGTCAGGTTTTCGTCCGGACTGCCGCCGCGGACTATCAGTTGCGCGCTTTTGCCTCCTGCTGTAGCGACCCCGGGAAGAGACTGCATCACTCGAAAGATATCCTCCGCGGAACCCGGTGACCGACGGATTTCCTGGGGTGTCAACGAGCGCAGACTTACAACCTGGTCTGCGGGTTTCTGAAAATACCCTCCCGTTATAGTTACTTCTTCCATCTCTACTTCCGAAGGCTGTAACTCGAGGATCACCGTCGTATTGCGCGATTGCGAAGCGACTATATCGGCGAGAAAAATAGTCCGGTAGCCGATGTATGATCCACGTATATGATATGTGCCGGGCTCTATGTTGCGAATGACGAATCGTCCGTGTACATCTGACATTGCACCATAGGAAGTCCCTTCGAGAGCAACCGATGCCATGGGCAGCGGTTGCTTTGTGGTGACATCCCGCACTTCTCCTGAAATGATGCCTGATTTTTCTTGAGCAAGAAGGGGAAGGGATAGAAATAGAAGGAAAAAACCAAGGAAGCCCGGGCGCAGGATAATTGCAGGAGTAGACATTTTAAATCCTTTGGATAGTGAGTGAGAGTAATACTTGTTAGATGCAGAGTGCGAAAGAACGATTCGCTTTACGGAGATATCAATATATCTATTGAGCCATTTTGTCCCTCGTTTCATCTGCAGTGAGTTCCCAATGCTCCGCTTTGTTCCCTGATATGAGTGTTCAACCGCTGTCAATATTAGTTGGGAGGATAGCGCCCTGATTCAGCAACAGAATCATGGCGCATTTTATTAGAACTGAAAATCCGGCATTTTCACTTTTCAGGAATTGGGAAAAACGCAGCCCATAATTGAGCTTTATGTGTAAGAACAGTTGGCCATTTTATGGAATGAAGGTTGCATACTAGGGGGACGGTCAGAATTATCGTAGAAAAGGCGACATAGAATGGTGTTAACACCCAGGTCTGACATTCTATGTGTTATTACCGTGCCTTATTTTGTGGCTGATTCACTTGCCAAATTGTTTAAGTCGCTTCAGCCTCGCCAGGAGCTCTTCACCAAAGGAGGGTTCACCAATGAAAGCTCACACACACCAAGCATCCTACAAACCCCAACACTTCTCTCGCACTCTTTTCACAGGCGTTCTCTTCGCGCTCGCTCTAGCTCTTCTTGTGCCTCTTTGCGGATGTAAGAAGAATGAATCGAAGCAATCACAGCCGGAAATAACGCTTCAGAATCTGCAGACCGCATACGTGCGCGAAATGAGAATCGGCAGAGAGTACGCACTCTTTTCTCAGAGGGCGGAGAGAGACCGATATGGCTCTATTGCCAATTTATTCCGGGCAGCGTCACGTTCCGAGCAGATCCATGCGGAGATGGCTGCGGCGCTGCTGCGCGGCAAAAGCACTGAAGTGAAACCCTTTGTGCCAGATTCCATTACCGTGGGAACCGTCATGCAAACACTCCGCCTCGCAGTGAGCGACGAGGGACTTGAAACCGAGTCCATGTATCCCAACCTAGCCCGAACCGCAGAGCTCGAAAAATTTCCGGAGGCGGCAGAATCGTTCCGTCGAACACTCGACGCAGACAAGCGGCACATTGAGCTCTTCAAGGATGCGCTCGACAAAGGCGGAAGCATCGCGAGGATTCAGTACTATGTTTGTCCCACGTGTGGTTACATAATCACGTCTGACAAGATTGACGAGTGTCCGGGCTGTCATACGAATAAAGAGAAGTTCGAAAAAATCTAAGACAGCAGGATGAAATGCAATGTCTGGCGATGGTAAGATGCAGACATTCTCATTCCGTATGTGAGTTCACTCTCCGGATGATTACCTCGAGAACCGATCTCATACAACGGATCACTTCTCGCCACGGAGAAACAGAGCGGCAGAAGGTTTTGAGAAACAGGCTTCGTTCTCTCTGCCGCTGTGCTACGGTGAACGTCAAATTCTCTTCTCTGCTCCTCGTGTTCTCGGTGATGCATTCCGGGGCGTTTTGCATATCATATGTCAGCAAATTTCCTACTACCCAAATGACAACTCTATGTTCATTATTCAACGCAGGGACTTTGATATTCTCATCAGTGCATTGAAGCAGCGTGGCTATACAGTCGTTGGTCCCGCTGTTCGCGACAATGCGATTGTTTATGACGAAGTGAATTCGGCGTCTGACTTTCCCGTTGGCTGGACGGATGAACAAGAGAAGGCAACGTACCGGCTCAAGCGGCGGGCGGATGAAGCTCTCTTCGGTTACTCCGTCGGACCACAATCGTGGAAACGATTTCTTTTTCCGTCGCATGTAAAGTTGTTGAGCGTCGTGAAGAAGGGGAAGACGATGGAGATTCAATCGGATGCATCAAATGAGAAACCGCCACAGTACGCGTTCATCGGTGTTCGGTCGTGCGAGTTGAACGCCATCGTCATTCAAGATAAAGTGTTCATGAACGAACAGTTCTCCGACCCGACGTACGTTTTGCGCCGGCACAATGCTTTCATCGTTGCGGTCAATTGCACGCAGAGTGGTGGAACGTGTTTCTGTGTTTCAATGAACACCGGTCCGAGAGTGAAAGGAAAGTTTGATCTTGCACTCACGGAAGTCGTCGGCAACGGCGTTCATCATTTTGTCGCGGAAGTTGGGAGCGATAAAGGCGCTGAAGTGATGAAAGAAGTTCCTCACAAGAACGCAGACGCAAGCGGAGCGGGAGTTGCTGAGAAGTTGGTTGACGCAACAGCCCAGCACATGGGAAGAACGATGAACACCGACGGCATCAAGGAACTTCTGTTCAACAATATTGACAGTGCACATTGGGACGATGTAGCGCGCCGATGTCTGATGTGTGCAAATTGCACTATGGTGTGTCCTACATGTTTCTGCTCCACTGTTGAAGATGCCACCGACTTGTCCGGCGATTATGCCGAACGGTGGAGGCGTTGGGATTCCTGTTTTACCATGGATTTTGGCAAAGTCACCGGCGGAAATTTTCGTCCGTCATCCAAAGCGCGCTATCGTCAATGGATGACGCACAAGCTTGCGTCCTGGATTAACCAATTTGGTGCTTCAGGATGCGTCGGCTGCGGACGGTGCATCACGTGGTGTCCTGTCGGGATTGATATTACCGCAGAAGCAGAAGCACTACGAAAAAACAGTGTACGAATCGAAGCAGAACATTCTACAGGAGTGTGAATATGCAAAAAGAAGACCTTACCGACGTATTACGAAAGCATCCGTTTGTCGGAGACCTTGAGAAACAATATCTTCAACTACTCGTAGGGTGCGCGAAGAATGTACATTTTCAGGAAGGAGAATATCTCTGCCACGAGGGAGAAGCGGCTGATTCGTTTTTTCTTATTCGAACCGGCAGAGTAGCGGTAGAGATTCATGCAGGGCATAAAGGGAAGCGACGAATACAAACTGTGGGACCGGGCGAGGTGCTCGGATGGTCGTGGTTGATCTCTCCGTACCGCTGGCATTTCGACGGCTGCGCAGTCGCTGAAGTGCGCGCGCTTACTTTGGACGGCAAATGCTTGCGAACAAAATGCGATAAAGACCATGACTTCGGCTACGAAATGTTGAAACGCTTGTCGCACGTTTTCCAAAGCCGCATGGAAGCAACGCGATTGCAATTACTGGATGTCTATGGCACACGCTAAGGAGTGACTCAATGAATCAAACTGCTGTTGGTGAGGTAGAAAAGCTTGTTGACCCGATGCTGCCTCAACTGATGTCCATCCGAAAAACTGTGTGGGAAACGGATGATACGTTTACGATTCAACTAGAAAAAGCCGACCACTACGATGCGGAATTTACATTCCTGCCGGGGCAATTCAACATGCTGTATGTATTCGGGATGGGCGAGTCGGCTCTCTCGATCAGTTCGGACCCGTTAAAGCCGGGCACGCTTGCGCACACAATTCATCGAGTGGGAACAGTGACCACCGCTTTGTCGCAGATGAAGCGTGGTGATGTCATCGGTGTGCGTGGACCCTACGGAACTAACTGGCCCATCGAAAAGGCAAACGGCTTGGACGTTTGCATCGTTGCAGGCGGGATCGGCCTCGCGCCGCTTCGTCCGGCGTTGTATTCTCTTTTTCGCCGGCGGAGAGACTACGGGCGAATCTTGCTGCTGTATGGTGCTCGCAGTCCCCTCGACCTACTCTATAGAGTAGAACTAGAACAATGGAGCAAGCTGTACGACGTTGAAGTGCTCGTGACCGTCGATCGGAGCGATTCCACCTGGAAGGGTTATATCGGCGTTGTGCCGAGCCTGTTCATGTACATCAAACTTGATGCGCGCGCGACGATTGCGATGGTGTGCGGGCCCGAAGTGATGATGCAGTACACTATTGCGGAAATCCTTCGGCGCGGCATTCCACCGGAGCAAATCTATTTATCCATGGAACGCAACATGAATTGCGCCGTCGGTTTCTGCGGGCACTGCCAGTACGGCCCAAAATTTATCTGCAAAGATGGACCCGTGTTCGGTTACCCGCATATCAGTCATCTCTTCGAAAAAAAGGAAATCTGATATGAATGCTCGGAAGCCTAAAGTTGCCGTATACAAATTCGCGTCTTGCGACGGCTGCCAGCTCTCTCTGCTCGACGCAGAGGAAGAACTGCTTGCCATAGCCGGCACCATTGATATCTCTTACTTCCCCGAAGCAAGCCGACGCATGGTGCGGGGACCGTACGACATCGGGCTTGTCGAAGGGAGCGTTACGACTCCGCACGACGTTGAGCGCATCCGCGCCGTCAGGAAAGAATGCCGTACGCTGATCACCATTGGCGCGTGCGCAACGGCCGGCGGCATCCAGGCGCTTCGCAATTGGAAGGATGTGAAGGAGTTTACGCGTATCGTCTACGCGAATCCCGAACACATCTCAACACTTGATCGGTCTTTGCCGATCGGCTCATTCGTTCATGTCGATTTCGAACTTCGCGGTTGCCCTATCAACAAGTTCCAACTCATTGAAGTCATCGTGGCGTACCTGCACAAACGGAAGCCGAATATCCCAACGCACAGCGTTTGTATAGATTGCAAATTGAAAGGGAATGTGTGCGTGATGGTCGCGAATGGGACGCCCTGCCTCGGTCCAGTCACCCACGTCGGTTGCGGCGCGCTGTGCCCGTCGTACCAGCGGGGGTGTTACGGTTGCTACGGTCCGATGGACAGCGCCAACACTTCTGCGCTGAGCGCGCATATGATTGAGCATGGCGCAACCAAGCACGAGCTTATGCTCATGTTCCGCGGATTCAACGCCTATGCGGAAGCATTCCGGAGGGAGAGTGACTCTCATGAATGATAAGACAATCAAAGTAGACTACCTTGCGCGCGTCGAAGGGGAGGGTTCGATTTTCGTCAAGATAAAAAACAACGAAGTGTCTGATGTGAAGTTCAAAGTTTTCGAGCCTCCTCGTTTTTTTGAAGCGCTTTTGCGCGGAAGAAATTTTTCGGAGGCTCCGGACATTACGGCGCGCATTTGCGGGATTTGTCCGGTCGCGTACCAGATGAGTTCTGTCCATGCAATAGAGAATGCGTTCGGTATCACCGTCGACGGGCAACTACGGGCACTTCGCCGTCTATTATATTGCGGCGAGTGGCTCGAAAGCCATATCCTTCACGTGTATATGCTTCACGCGCCAGATTTTCTCGGTTATGAAGACGTTTTGCAGTTGGCGAAAGACCATGCCGCAGTTGTGCATCAAGCGTTGAAGATGAAAAAAATCGGTAACGACCTTGTTGCATTGCTTGGCGGACGGGAAATTCATCCCATCAACGGCCGCGTTGGCGGCTTCTACCGAGTGCCGACGAAAAAGGAATTCGCCCTCATCGCTGAAAAATTAAAATGGCTGCGTGACGCTGCAATCGAAATGGTAAGATGGAGCGCAACGCTTCCATTCCCGGAATTTGAACGGGACTATGAGTTCGTCGCATTGCGCCATCCGGAAGAATATCCATTCAATGAGGGACGCCTGGTCTCCAACAAGGGACTCGACATTAGTGTGAAAGAGTATGAGTTTTACTTTCAGGAAGAGCATGTTTCGTACTCCAATGCCCTCCAATCTGTTTTGAAAGAGAGAGGAGCATACCATGTAGGTCCGTTGGCACGATTCAATCTGAATTTCGAGAGATTGACGCCGACGGCAAAAGAACTGGCGCGTGAGATAAATTTTCTCCCCATAGTGAGAAACCCGTACAAGAGCATCATTGCTCGATCCATTGAGACACTCTACGCATGTGAGGAAGCGCTCCGCATTATTGACACGTACGAACCGCCCGATCGACCATCAGTGGAGGTTGTGCCCCGCTCAGGGCTTGGGTTCGGCTGCACGGAAGCGCCGCGAGGGATTTTGTACCATCGCTACAGGATCGGCGACAAAGGTTTGATTACCGATGCGAAAATCGTCCCGCCGACATCGCAAAACCAGCGCTCGATTGAAAACGACCTGCGCGCACTCGTTCTCAAAAACATCGCGATGCCGAAAGAACAACTAACCTGGCTCTGCGAACAAAGCGTGCGCAATTACGACCCGTGCATTTCATGCGCAACACATTTTCTGAGGCTGGAGTTTGAAGATTGAATCCATTTTGATCTCGGCGCCTTTGCCCGCCCCCGGAGTGAAAGATGATATGACCGCAAAGACACTATGACGCAATGAGATCCGTCGCTAAGAAATCAATTCAAGAAAGTTCACGAGAAATAGATTAGGAGGTATGCCATGGCAAAGATAGCCGACCTTGCGAAATATTTGAATGACAACAAGATTCAATACCAGGTAATTGCACACGACCCTGCGTTCACGGCGCACGACGTTGCCCGCGCCACTCATGTTCCCGACAGTGAGCTCGCCAAGGCGATTATTGTGCGCGCTGACGGAGGTTTTTGGATGGCCGTCCTGCGTGCAGACCAGATCATTGACCAAAATCTTTTGCGGAAAGCGCTGGGAGCAAAGGAGTTGCATTTCGCGCATGAAGAGGACTTGAGCTTCCTCTTTCCCGACTGCCAGATCGGCGCAATGCCTCCATTCGGGAATCTCTACGGCGTCCCCGTTGTCGTCGATACTGCGCTCTCGGAGGATACAGAGATAGTTTTCAACGCATGCACACATACGCGGGCAATCAGAATGAAGTACGCGGATTACGAAAGATTGGTACGTCCGAGAGTTGCTGTGTTTGCGCAATCGGAGTTTGTCGGGAAGGACCTTGGTGCGTGAAGATTCACTTCATCACATTCATCATGCCGGGCCATCGGAAACCGAGGTGCGAAAATATCCGTGAGCCAAGAAGCATTCCTTGTCGGTATCATCATTCATTTTGCGAATTCGCCCAATAGATAATCACAAAATGAAAAATCTGCGTTGAGCAAATCTCATGTCTTGTGAATGACGGTTGAAGATTGCCGGTCTGACAGTTACTAGAAACTTGGTCGAAAAGTGATTTTATTGAAAAAACGATTTGGGAAAAGCTGATCTCTGTACTATATTAGGAGGAATTTATTTTAATGTCCAACC
>JAGVPT010000186.1 GCA_020052095.1 Bacteroidota bacterium
CGGTCAAAAAGCGGTGCCACGAAGGCACAAAGTCACAAAGTTCCACAAAAGGTAACAAAATCAAAACATTTTTCTTCGTGTCTTGCCTGCCCGCCGCTTCGCTTTGGCAGGCGGGGTGACTTTGTGGCAAATACTGGGTTTTCGTCCAAGTCTCTAGTGCCATTTCTAAAAAATAAGGTTGTGTTTTTATAAAACGACACTTCGACTTCGCCCTGACAGTCATGCTGAGTCCGCCGCGGCGGACCGCCACGCGTCGAAGCACTGTCAGGGCGTCGCTCAGTGTGCCTATATTCTCAAAATACAATATTTAGTATTGGAAACAGCATTAGCTCACACTCACTTTGACGTTGTTATTGTCGGTGCGGGACCTGCGGGCGCCTCGTGTGCGGCGCTTCTTGCACGCGGCGGAATTCGAGTATTGCTCTGCGACAAGGCGAAGTTCCCACGAGAAAAAATCTGCGGCGATTGTATCAACCCGAAGTGTTGGGATTTTTTTAACCTGCTCGGTATCTCCGGTGAAGTTGAAGCAAACGCGGAAGTTGTGAAAGGCGTAAAGATCGCCGGCCAATCGGGCGTCGTGTTGGAAATGCCGTTCGATTGCCCAAATCCTTTAATTCGCAGACGCCGTCCTGCAGTGTTGCCCTCGCAAGAGGTCTCTCCACTTATTGCAATGAAACGGAGCATCCTCGACTCTATACTAGTCGATCGCGCGATGAAGGTTGGAGCGATCTTTTCTGACGCGACTACTCTCGAGTCGATCAATCGCGAAGGAGGGAATAGAGGGGAGTGGAACGCCCGATTCAGGATCAATGAGGGGGGAGATTTCATCATCGTGAAATGCGGCATACTCGTCGGAGCTGACGGTCGGAATTCGCGTGTTGCGAACCTGCTATCTAAGGATAATAGAGACTCTTCGAAGGATGCTATTTCAGATCGAATAGGCGTTCAATTCATCGTCGAGCGCCCGGCAGACCTCGAATCGAATATCTTGATGTTTTTCTTCGAAGGAGGTTACGGTGGCATTGTCGGCGTAAGCGCTAAAGAAGCCAATGTTGCGATGGTCGTCACCCAAGAATTGGTGCGACTTTCAACGACTGATTTTGCGCAGTTCATCCTCAAATCAATTCATTCTAATAAACACGCGAGGACGATGATACCTCATTTGGAATTGGTCGGAGAGATTAGCACCGCATTTCCGATTACTCCACGTGCAAATCAGATCCATAGTTCGAATGCTTACCTTATCGGCGATGCTCGTCATACGACAGAGCCCTTCACCGGCGAAGGAGTTTTCTATGCCATGCAAGATGGCATCAGGGCGGCGCGAGCAATTTCAAAATCCTTTGGAATCAACACCGAAAATAAAGTCTTGAATCCGCGGAATCGTTTTTGGGTCGACAACGTCTTCGCTCCGATTTTGCAGGAAGAAACGTGGGTCGAAGGACTTCTCGACTTTGGCACCCGCCACAAGAGTCTCGCCAATTTCGTGGGGAGGAGAGTCCTAGGGTAATTAGGAATTATGAATTAGGAATGCCCGAGGCAGGAGACAGGATGCAGGATTCAGAATACAGGATTCAGAAGCCTGGCCGCCGACATTGGACCTCGGACCTAGCACCAAGGACTCCGGACTTGCTCTTGCCTTTGAATAGCCTCTAAACTACATTAATAACTGAAGTTACGCAAATGATATAAACATAAGCGAAATAAGGTGTTATATTAGTTTGCTATGAAAAGACTAATATATCAAACCGCCTTATTCGCTTATGTCAATGCGATATGTTTCAGAAATTTTAGACCGACGTGCACTAAGATTTCTGAACAATACAATCGGAATATTCTCTATAATTCCGAGAATCCATATGTCTCACACGACAGACTTCAAAGACTGTTAGTCTTGGAAGAGAAATGGAATAGGTATTTACAAAAGCATTATGGTTGTTTGATCCACCGTAGAAAATGTTCCTCAAAAAAGAGGACATACTTACTCATCGATGATACAGTTATTGCAAAACCATACAGCAAAGAACTTGATTTATTATCGTGGATATTTTCGCCAAGCGACAAACAATATCTCTATGGCATCAATGTTGTCTTTGTCCTCTGGACTGACGGTAATACCCGTTTCCCCATCGGATTTCGCATATGGTATAAAGAGGGTACCAAGACCAAAATTGATTTAGCCATGGAATTATTGAAAGATGCTAAGGAAATATACAAAATTACACCAAGTTTTGTGCTTATGGATTCGTTCTATCCGGCAGCGAAATTATTAAAGCTGATCCGTAAATTTTCGTGGCATTGGATTGCTAAGATAAAGTCCAACCGCTTAATTGATGGTATCCAAGTTGAAGAGTTTTTTGACTACCGCTACGGAAATCATATCGGCAAATTATCAGAACACATCAGAGCCCTTGTCGTTAAAGATAATGATAATTACTGGGCAACAAGTGATCTCTCCTTACAGTCTGCTGATGTAAAACACTATTATCGGTATCGTCAACTGATTGAAGAATTCTTCAAGATTCTAAAATCTGAGTTACGTCTCGAAGGTTGTTCTGCCAGGGAATCCATTGCTCAGATCAACCATATTTATTTTGTCCTCATCGCCTTTTGTCAGTTAGAATTGTTTCGTGTCAATAGAAAGATCGAAACCATTTACAAAATCAGATCTGTTTTCTTTGACTGCATTATTCCTAAAACTTTTCACTGGAATCTGCAAATTATGAGCTTTGCGTAACTTCAGTTAATAATTGATTAGACCAACCACGAATTTGCCAGAGCAACGTAAACTTACCGCTATAATGTTCACCGACATCCAGGATTTTACCAAAAGGATGAGTGCACAGGAACGTCTCGGAATGGAGCTCATACGGCAGCATAACGAAATTATGGACGAGGCGATTCGCAGGCATCACGGAACGCTGGTGAAGAACATCGGGGATGCGTACCTCGTCGATTTCGGAAGTGCCGTCAATGCAGTCGAGGCAGCCGTCGAGGCGCAAAACCAGTTTGCTGAATGTAACAAAGGAAAGACTCAACTCGACCAAATTCTTGTGCGCATCAGTATCCATCTCGGGGATGTAGTGATGCAGGGGAACGACATGTTCGGCGACGGCGTCAACATCGCATCGCGGTTGCAATCCATCACACCTCCCGGCGGCATCTGCATATCCCGCGAGGTATTTGCCCACGTAAAAACAAAGACGGCGTTTCAAAGTGTGGCAATCGGGGCACATGAGCTTAAGGGAATTCCGGATCCAGTGGAGGTGTACCAAATCCTGACTCCGCTTGTTCCTCTACCGATTATGACTACCGCTCAGAAAGCAGTAGAAACAAAAGTGCCGGAAGATTTGTCGATTGCTGTTTTACCCTTCGCCAACTGGAGCGATGACAAAGAGAACGAATATTTCTCGGACGGCATCACTGAGGACATTATCACCGACCTCGCAAAGATCACTTCGCTTCGAGTGAGTTCGCGCAACAGTGTTTTCACGTACAAAGGGAAGAATGTTGACGTTCAGAAAGTAGGAGGCGAAATGAACGTCCGCTACGTTCTCGAGGGGAGTGTGCGCAAAGCCGGGAATCGCATCCGGATTACCGCCCAGCTTATCGAGGCTTCCAGCAATACTCATATGTGGGCGGAGCGATTCGACCGAGATTTGCAGGATGTTTTCGCAATTCAGGATGAGATCTCAAAACACATTGCCGGTGAGTTGAAAATCCGGCTCACGAAGGAACAAGAACAGGCGATCGCTCGAAAAGGGACGGAGAGCCTCGAAGCGTACGATGCATACCTGAAAGGATTGTTTCACAGCCGGCGCAGGACAAAATCGGACCTCGACCTCGCAGTGGACCATTTGAATCGTGCCCTAGCGATCGACCAGAATTTCGCAGCGGCACATTCGGCGCTGGCATTCGCGCTCCGGTTCAAGTTCGCGTTCGGGCTCGATCGCAATCCCGCCGTGTTCGAACAGGCGAAAATCCACACCGAGCGCGCGTTGGCGTTGGAGCCCCAGCTCTCCGATGCTCTTCTGATGAAAGGACTCCTGTTGCGTGAAGAAGGTGACATGTCGGGAGCAATCACGACACTGCACAAGCTTATCGGAATGAATCCGACGCACGTTCAGGCGTACGCCTATCTCGGTAACGCATACCGAGATGCTGGTGATATCAACAAAGCGTTGGAGTACCATTCGCGTGCCATGGAATTGGACCCAAAGGATTTCTTCCATCCATATAACTTGTGGGTGGATCATTTTTCCGGCGGGGACATGGATAAACTCGATCCCCTGATCAATCGTGCAGAATCGCTCGATCCGAACCACTACCTCGTGTTCATGTGCAAATCCTACGCCGCAACATATGCCCGCGATGAAGCAAAAGCGCTCGAATTCATTGACGCCGCGATTAAGGCCGATCCCAATCACGTCGATTCTTTCGGCGTGCGAGGATACATTAATCTGGCATTCGGCAATAACGAAGAGGCGTATCGTGATTTTCGCTATGTCATGAGTCGATCGGAAAAGAGTGCATTCGTTACTGTCTTCATCCTTCCTTTTCTTGTCTGCTTAAGGAAATTTGACGATGCACTTGAGTTGATCAAGGCTGCGCTTGAAAAGAAATATTCTACAGTTGCGTACGGATATGACACGAGGGCATTTCCAATTCTCTACCGCGGATTGATTTTCCGCTCGAAGGGGGAGAACTCCAAGGCTTCGGAATCATTCCACGAGGCGAAGGCGATGAATGAACAGTCGCTCGGGCATTTTCCCGCCAGCCCGACTCTACGATCTTCCTGCGCGCTGATCTTCGCGGGATGCGGAGAGTTTGACTCGGCCATTCGGGAGATCGAAATGGTCGTTCATGCCTACCCGCGAAACGCATCGTTCGCCTTCGAGTATGCTCGCATATTTGCCTTGAGAGACGATAGGAATGGAATGATCTTCTGGCTACGAAAATCACTCGACCTTGGAAAGAACGACTACGGCATCATAAAAAGCGATATCTTCTTTGAACGCTTTGCCAATGACCCAGAGTTTGTTTCGCTCGTCGATCGAAAATGATTATGCCATCGCAAGCGCGGCCATGTGACCCCGCCTGCGGGACCCTTCGCGATTCATGGATACAATAGAACGGAGATCCCAGCCGGGAGCAATCTCTCCTGTCGCAGGATTAATGAAGAATTCTGGAGCGTTTTCGCTTCATCAAATCGCATCAGTGCCAAATAGTGGAATGAACACCCGTCATTGCTGCGTCGAAGGGTGGAGCATGATTTCGAAATTGGCAGGGACTCCATCAGGCGAATTTCTTCGTTCGGTCGGCGTCGATCCGGCGGCGAAACCAATTAGTGCGGCGAGGATAAGATGAAAACCAGCGAAAAGTTCTTCCTCACTAAATGGTATCTGGATTGCATTACCGAGGCGGGCAATGCATGCATCCTATATGTTGCTCTTCTGAAGTGGAGGGGCCTCTCTCTCCATTATTCAAGCATTCTTCTCTTTGACAAGTACATCGGAGTTCAGTCAGACACTTCATTAAGGCGGTGCCGTCTTCCTCAAGTGGAAGGTTCAAGAATACGTTGGTCTTCTGGTCCGCTCGGTGTTGTAGGAGAATGGGATGCTCTGTGTGCGTCGGTTGAGCGCGAATGGGGTGAAGAAAATCGCGGGACTATCCGCTGGTCTTGTCTTCAACCGGGTGCAAAAGTTGATTTGAGAGTCGGAGCCGATACTCGGCTTGAAGGAATGGGGTATGTGGAACGACTGACAATGTCAATTGCCCCGTGGCATTTATCCTTCAAGGAACTCCGTTGGGGTCATTTCATTTCCGAGGGCGAAACACTCGTCTGGATTGATTGGAAGGGTGCTGCACCTCTGTCGTTGGTCGTGAGAAACGGAATTGAGATCCCTGCTTGTTCCATTTCGGATAAAGAAATCCGGGACGAAGATGACAGATTGTTCCTCAGACTCTCTGAAAGCGCCGTTCTCCGAAAGGGGCCTCTTCTCTCCACAACGCTCTCGATGATCCCGGGAGTATCGACCCTCTTTCCCAAAAGTATTCTTCATACTGCTGAATGTAAATGGATAAGCCGCGGAAAATTGCTGCTGAATAAAACTCAGCCGATATCCGGATGGGCCATTAACGAAGCGGTGAAATTCCCATGAAAACGAATTTTGAAATTACGTTCTGGAAGTTCATCTATGGTTTTGCATTTGTGGTCGTTCTACCAATCCTGCTCATCCTTTGGGCTCGGGCGACAGGGGAGTATGTCCTGCTCCCGATGATCGCATCAGCTCAATACGGAGTGGCAATACTGCTCATTGGGTTGCTGCTCATGTTCATGGGGGTGGCTGCGATAATCTTGTACGGGGGAGGGTATCCAATGAATGCTTTTCCGCCGAAGCAATTCGTGTTTCAAGGTATCTACAGACTCGTGCCACATCCGATTTACCTCGGGTTTTGCCTCTGCTGCGTCGGAACGGCCATCATGCTGGGCTCTCGCAGCGGATTCTGGCTCATTTCGCCCATTGTTATCCTCGGTTGCGTTGCCCTCGTGGAGGGATTTGAGAAACAGGATATGAAAGAGCGATGGGGGGCTCACGCCGTGATTTCGATGATTCACCTGCCGACCGGAGAGGAACGTCCGCCCTCAAATAGTGAGCGTGTCTCAGTCTATCTGCTTGTGCTTCTGCCGTGGCTCATAATTTATGAAACAGTTCTCTCGCTTGGAATTCCTTCCGATGCCATCGTTGCATATTTGTCATTTGAGAAAAGGCTTCCTGTTCTGGAATGGACCGAAATATTTTATGCAGGCACGTACATACTTGTTGCCGCTGTTCCGGTTTTTGCGAAACCTGCTCGAATACTCCGGGAATTTTCTATTTCGGGTTTACTGGGAACCGGTTGCATTATTCTTTTCTTCATCGTAATTCCGCTCATCGCCCCGCAGAGAGGGTTCATTCCTGGCGGGGAGCTTGGGAGAATACTTGAGTGGGAACGGGGTTACGATGGAGCGGCGGCAGCATTTCCATCTTTTCATGTCTTCTGGGCAATACTCGCTGCATCTGCGTTCGCACGAACGTATCCTTCAATAAGAAAGCTTTGGTATGCCTTGGCTGTTCTCATTTCCCTCAGTTGCATTACGACGGGGATGCACGCCGTTATTGACGTGGTGAGCGGTGGGGTTGTCGGTTGGATGTGCCTTCGATACAAAGCGATGTGGGAGCGGTTGCGTTCCGCCACTGAGCGAATTGCAAACTCATGGAAAGAATGGCATATCGGCTCTGTACGCATTATTAATCACGGGGTTTATCCTGGCGTGGGGACATTTCTAGGTCTGTCGCTAGTTGGAACACTGGCCGGGCAGGGCTCAATGGGTTACGTCCTGATCATCGCTTTCTCATCATTGGTCACAGCGGGATTATGGGCGCAGTTTGTCGAAGGCTCTCCGGCATTGTTGCGGCCGTACGGTTATTATGGAGGCGTTATCGGGGTGATTATTGGCGGCCTTTTTGTCTATATACTCGATGGAGACGCATGGCTGCTTCTCGCGGCTTTTTCCGTCGCCGGTCCGATCATCCAGGCTTCGGGGAGGTTGCGTTGTCTTGTTCAGGGATGCTGTCACGGCCGGCCGGCACCCGGTTTCATCGGCATTAGGTACATACATCCGATGTCCCGAGTGTGCCGATTGGCCAAGCTTGACAATGTGCCCATTCATCCCACTCCGCTCTACTCTATATTGTGGAACATCGTCATCGGCATAGTTCTCGCGCGTTTGTGGTTCTTGGGTGCCGCACCGAACCTCATTTCGGGTCTGTATCTGATTCTCAATGGTCTGGGAAGGTTTGTGGAAGAGGCGTACCGGGGCGAGCCACAGACTCCAATTGTCGGGCCGTTAAGATTGTATCAATTAATGGCACTTCTCAGTATTCTCGTAGGTGCCGTCTTAACGACGGTGAGTTCACACCCGAGCGTCTTTGCGATCAGGTTTGATGTCGTCGTACTAGTGGGATCTCTCGCCTTTGGTGTTGTGACCTGGTTCGCGCTGGGTGTGGACTTTCCGGATTCGAACCGGCGGTTCGCTCGTCTGACCTAATCGGACTAACCAATCAGCAAAGAGCAGATTTATGGAAGAGTTAGCTGACCGCATCAACCGCGCTCTGGCGAAAGAAGAGGCTCGGGCGGAGCGCTTTGCGAATAATATTCGGCTCATCCTTCTCATCGTTCTGACTTCCGTCGCCCTTATCAATCTTGCTTCTGTTTCGTATGAAGCCAACATCCTGAACTTTGGAGCGCTGGGGATCGGCTACTTGTACGAGTTCCTCGTCTTATTTCGCATTCGTACCTCGGCCTACCATCCTGTAATGAAATATATCACATCGTGTCTCGATGTAGTCCTCGTTTTCCTTCTTCTGTTTTTGTATGCAAGAATTGAAATCCCGTCGGTAGCCCTGAAGAACTATGTTTTTTTTGTTGTCTTCCCGCTTATCGCTCTGACAGCATTTCGTTACGATCGGATGCTGACGCTGACCGCCGGCGGATTGGCGATGGCACTGTACCTCGGACTGATTCTTTACCTGTATCTATCCCACTCTGTCACCTTTGTCCACGGCGGATATGCCCAGGAGCTTTTCAGCGGAGATGTTACGTACATCGGCCAATTGACGAAAGTTCTCATCCTCGCCGGGTACGTAGTTCTCATTTCATATCTCGCTCAATATTCTCGACGTCTTTTCGCCAAACTGATCAGCGATGAATTGAGCCTCCGACAACAAAAAGAGATGATGGACTCGGAGATGAAAATCGCTTCACAAGTCCAAACTCGGTTCCTTCCGCATTCCTTTCCGGAGGTATCGGGACTTGAGATTTATGGAGCCGTGCAGCAGGGAAGATTTGTCGGAGGTGATTACTACGATTTCATAAAGCTATCCGATAATTCGCTTCTCGTCGTCGCCGCAGACGTGTCGGGGAAGGGTGTACCGGCAGCCCTGATCATGGCGGAGGTCCGGGCGTCCACGCAGTTGCTCTCATCTACGCATGTCGACCTGGAAAACCTCTTTCAACGGTTGAATTTGCTAGTCCATCAAAGCACGGACAAGAAGAACTTCGTTACTTTCTTTGCGGCGGAGATCAATACATCTAAGAGATCGATGTCGTACGTTAATGCCGGTCACCCTCCGCCATTGATCTACTCGAACAAGGAGGTTCGTTCACTCGCAAAAGGGACTATCCCACTCGGCTTGTTCACCTCTTTGCCCAAACTTGTGACACACTCTGAAGAGTTTTTTCCCGGCAGTATCTTTGTCGCTTATACCGACGGCATCGTGGAACGAACAAATCTCCAAGAAGAACAATATGGAGACGAAAGGCTCCTTGAGTTCGTTCGTACTCACTCATATCTTGGCGTTCAACCGTTCACTGAATCCTTGCTCGAGGAGGTCAAGAACTTTGGCCAAGGAAAGGACCTTGATGACGACGTAACACTCGCTGTCGCGAAGTATTCTGCAGGTTCGAACGAGAAATAAGAAGTAGAGACATCTGAAAAATTCTTAGGTTAGTGATGGTGAGCGAAGTCGAACCATGATTTCGCTCTAAATTTCACACTTCGACTACGCTCAGACCTTATGTTTAAAATAGTGCAAGCCTCAAAGCAGTTGTGTAGATTTCAGAGTCAACCAAAAACCCACAACAAAGCTCGGAGGCTTGCGATGACACCGAAAAATACAAAACTGGATTTTACCGGTCAACATATTTTTGTTGGCATAGATGTTGGCAAAAAGAAATGGATCGTCTGTATTTTGACTCAATTTTCTGAACATAAAGTGTTCACCCAGGCACCACAGGTGTCGATCCTGGCCA
>JAGVPT010000175.1 GCA_020052095.1 Bacteroidota bacterium
CCTCTGCCAGCGATAACCCGGCTTCCACCTCTCGTACAACAGAGAGTTTTAATTCCTTTGTAAATTGTCGTCGCTTCATGACTCTGACCTCCTACCTGATAAGCTACCTTATCTCTGTGTCCGGTGCAAGGGGTCAGCTCATACACACGATAAAGGGGAATACCTTTCCATCCATAAAAGTTGCTTCTACCAGTCCCGAAGTATCAGCAAGTATCGCATCAGAAAACTCAAAAAAAGAGTTTCAGAGATTGTATAATGATTCTACTATGACTGTAGACGAAAAATCATTCCTTGTCGTTTATCCCTCAATTTCTGAGACAAAGATTACGTATCATCTTGCGTGGGTAGTGCTGGTTCAGTCAGGTCAGTTTGCGAGAAAAATGAAGTACTTTGTAGACGCGCAAGACGGTAAAATCTTGTTCGTAGCTGATATGATAAGAAATGGTGGCGAAATTACGACCCAAGTAAACAGACTGTACTGGCCATTGCATCACTATGACACACCAGTCACAGCTGCTGGCTTTCCAAATGTTGCAGTTTCAATCTATAATACGTATGGGCAAAGAGTTAGCTACGGGTATACAGATGGAAATGGTTCTTGGGTATCATCTTATCTGGCATACGCCGCGTATTATGCCCAATTTATTAAGAATCTTAATGAGCTCGCAAGTTCGTATGTCGCAATAACCAATGGAGATACAAAGGTTGATAATAGCTCATATGTTACACCGCCTTCTTCAATTACAAGAAACTGGATGACAGATGAAACGAACGTCTTTCATCATGTTAATGTCATCCATGATTTTTTTGTCGGCGCGCCTTATTATTATTCGACAATGAATTATCAAATGACAGCAAAAGTGCACGATGGAAATTATAATGGATGGTCAAACGGAACGAACATCGGTTTCGGAACTGAAGATGGTCAAGTTTGGGCGGGGGCGGCAGATGTCATTTACCATGAATATACCCACTGCGTTATCCATCATATTTATAATAACGCATGGATAAGCTTTGACCGTGTTGGCCAGGATGCTGCAATGGACGAAGGATTTGCAGATTATCACGCATGCGCAAAGACTTCTGACGAGATTTTTGGTGAGTCTGTTAATGTGAATAGGGATCTTGGTAATCCGTTGACTATGGATAATTTTGATTATAACAATCCGTGGTACAGCGGTCAAATTATCGCGGGTGTCTGTTGGAATTTAAGGCAAGTTCTCTCATCTACTGATAATTTAGTTTTTGATGCACTTTTTCGACATTCTAACAACTTTTCTGACTTTGCGAACGATTTGGTTGCCGAAGATGACAATGATGGAAATCCGAACAATGGTACACCAAATTTGGAGATAATCAGGTCGAAGTTCTACGGCAAGAAGATATATTTCACTGCTGGGCCTCCAGGCGCGCCACAAAATGCTATAGCAAGTGGTTCTGTTGGTCAGCATCCAACAATTTCCTGGGCAGCGAACTCAGAGCCTGACTTGGCGGGTTACAAACTCTACAGAAAGGTCACTCCCGACGAGCAGCAATTCTCCTTGATTGCAACACTCGGAACATCTCAGACTTCTTACACAGATGCTGGCGTCACAATACGCTCAGGCGGGACAGGAGGTCAGTGGGCTCAATACTACGTGAAAGCATACGACCTTGCAAACAATCTTTCTGACCCTTCAAACACTGTCTCGAAGGCAGTTAACTACAATCCGCAGAAAGGGTATGATGATGGTCAGAAATGGCCTGATGAACCGGCGTTGCCGAGAGACTTTGTGTTGGAGCAAAATTTCCCGAACCCGTTCAACCCTGAAACAGAGATTGCATTTGCCGTTCCAGAGCCTGCTGACGTGATGATCACTGTTTCAGACATCATGGGTCGCGAGATTCTCACGCTCACCGATGGATGGGTTTCTGCTGGTTATCACAAAGTTCGATGGACAGGTGTGAATGCTTCAGGTCAGAAAGCAGGGAGCGGTATTTACTTCTGTCGATTGATGGCAGTCGGCGAGAGCGGGAAGCAATTCTCTGGAGTGAAGCGTATGACGATCCTGAAATAGTATAGATGTCCAACATCTCTAAGGTGTCTGACATCTTGCCGTTTCAAGGGCAATCACTCTGTGTGGTTGCCCTTTTATTTGTAAGAACGAAAATATCGCCTATAAACAGAGCCCTTTTCTTGACAATCCCACTTGAGATTGCTATATTTTCTTCGACTGTGAGCTGTATTTGAAGTATCCCTAGAAAGATGAATATCAATTGACTGAGATTAAAGGCGTTGTCCGAGATCTCATTGAGAACATAAAGAGATCTTCCGGCATCGACACGAGATTTGTTGTCCTCGATTTCTCGGCTAAGAAAAAGGGGACAATTGTTCACATAGAATTTAAAGTCTCAAGTGACTTTGTTGCTCAAGCAATTCACCAGTTCTTTGAAAAAAATAAATCGGTTCTGGGTTCGAGTGTTATTTATACAGTAAAGCTTCTTACTCGCCAGATTGACAAAGCCAAGGCATTTGCAATCTGCAACGCAAGCGTCGCGCCATTACGACATGCGCCCTCGCACAAAAGTGAGCAGATATCCCAATTCCTTATCGGCGAGACCGCCGATATTCTTGAACTCGAGTCGGATAATTGGATACGAATCCGTCTTCATCTCGATGGTTACGTGGGTTGGGTCGGGGCCAACCAGATTGTGCCGGCTTCAGAAAAGGAATACCGCCGTTGGTCCAAAGAAAAGAAAGTAACGACGATGGAGTTGATTTCCGGCTTGCGGAAAGAGCCGAAGTGGAGTTCGTTGTGCGTGAGAGAGTTTCTTGCGGGGACCTATCTTCCTGCTAAAAAGAAGATAAAGAACTGGCTTCAGGTAGGTTTGCCGGATGGAACGGAAGGGTGGATGCCTTCTTCATCGGCGATACGCTCGAATGGAAATGGGGAAAATGTGTCGTCGAAAGAAATCATCTCGACGGCGGAAAAATTTCTGGGTATCTCGTACGTGTGGGGTGGCAGATCGACGAAGGGGTTCGATTGCTCAGGATTGACGCAAACGGTCTTCCGTTTGCACGGAATCGAACTGCCGCGAGATACATCCCTCCAATGGAGATGCGGCAAAGATGTCGGGAAAGATACAAGTGATTTTGTGGAGGGAGATCTGGTATTCTTCAGCGCCCGAGAGAACCGGATTACCCACGTCAGGATTTATCTCGGCGATGAAGAATCGATTATTCACTCGTCGGGATTTGTCAGGATCAACAGTTTCAATCCGTCGCACTCTCTCTATGATGAGAGACTCTCCTCCATGTTCGTAGGAGCGCGCCGGCTAGGAAAAATTAATTGAGATTGAAGAAACAAGAACGATATTCGCGAGAATTCAATTTTCCACGTTGAAATAGGAGGCAGTCTTCAGTTCTAAACTTACTTCGAAGAGCGTTCATGGTCGGTTGAACAGCAAAGTATTGGTGCTCAACCAAAACTATGAGCCAATGAGTATCTGCAACGTAAAAAAAGCCATTATTTTACTTTTCCTTGGGAAGGCCGAGTTGATTGAGGCCCATGCCGGTAAACTTCTTCGATCCGTTTCCATGTCGATGCCCTTTCCCAGCGTAGTGCGCCTTTCTGTCTACATTCGCGTCCCCTACAAGAAAATCATTCTATCGCGGAAAAATATCCTGCGTCGTGACGGTCATCGATGCCTGTTTTGCGGCAGAGGTGATTTGCCGTTGACGGTCGACCATGTGACGCCGCGTTCACGATCCGGAGAGGATACCTGGGAGAATTTGGTGTGCGCATGCGTGCGGTGTAATAATGCCAAAGGAGACCGAACGCCCGAAGAGGCGCGTATGCCCCTGTTGCGAAAGCCAAGCCGCCCCAATCACGTTACGTTCATCAAGCACTTTGTCGGCAACATGGATGAACGATGGAAACCGTACCTGTTCATGAACTAAGTTTCGCCGAAGGAGTTTCGAAGAATTCATTGACGTCCAAGAAGAGAATATTAAGCGGGATGCGCCCCACGGGAAAACTCCATTTGGGCCATCTCGTCGGTGCGCTGGAAAATTGGGTGGCGCTCCAAAATGAATTCAATAATTTCCATCTCATTGCAGATTATCACGCGCTCACGACGAATGTGGAAACGAAGAATCTCTACCAACATTCGATCGAGATGGTGATTGATTGGCTCGCGGCCGGGATCGATCCGGTGAAGAGTCCGATTTTTCGTCAATCGCGCATTAAGGAACACGCTGAACTGCATTTACTATTTTCGATGCTCATTACAACGGCGCGGCTGGAACGCAACCCGACACTAAAAGATCAGGTGCGCGACCTCAATATCGACACGATGTCGTACGGATATCTCGGGTATCCGGTGCTGCAAGCATCCGACATCTTGTTGTACAAAGGCGACGTTGTTCCTGTCGGTGAAGACCAAGTTCCGCACATTGAAATCACGCGCGAGATCGCACGGCATTTTAATAATCAGTACGGCGTGATTTTTCCTGAACCGGAACCGCGCCTGACGAAATTTGCGCGGCTGCCGGGCCTTGACGGAAATCAGAAGATGAGCAAATCGACAGGCAACACAATTTTGCTGTCGGATTCACCGGAAGAAATTCAGAAGAAATTGAAGCCGGCGGTCACTGATCCCCAAAAAATTCGCAAGGGCGATCGCGGTCACCCCGATATTTGTCTTGTGTTTACATATCATCAGAAATTTAACGCCACGGAAGTGCCGGAGATACGGAGCGGATGCGAGTCGGGTGCACTGGGTTGCGTTGACTGCAAAAAGAATTGCGGAGAGAAGATTGCTCGTGCTCTCGCGCCGATGCGTGAGAAGCGGGCGCACTATGAATCGCATCTCGATGAAGTGAAAGACATTATCGTGGACGGAGAATCTCGCGGGAGGAGAGTAGCTGAGGAGACAATGAAGGAAGTTCATTCAGCCATGTCCTTGGGATGAAAAATGTACCGCATTAAGCTGTCAGATTTCGAAGGGCCTCTCGATCTTCTCTTGTTCTTTATCAAAAGAGATGAGTTGGATATTTACGATATCCCGATTGCGAAGATCACGAAGGACTTCCTCGAGTACCTGCAATACTTGCAGGAATTGGACCTCGATATCGCCGGCGAGTTTATTGTCACGGCCGCGGAGCTCATGCAGATTAAAGTGCAGATGCTGTTGCCGCGGGAGGGTGTAGGAGAGGAAGAGCTTGACCCGCGCGCAGAACTCGTCCGCCGGTTGTTAGACTATAAGCGATACAAAGAGATGGCCGAACAGATGCAGCGAATGAGCAATGAACAGAGCAAAGTCTATTACCGGAGAAATCTTACCAACGACCCGAAGATTGTGGAGGATCCGAGCGAGGAAAATCTCTTGCGCGACGTTTCGTTGTTCGATTTAATCGCCGCGTTCAAATACGTTGTGGATAGGATGCCGCGAAAGCACGTCCACGAAATAAATAAGCCCAACGTAACCATCGACGAGCAAATAGACTACATCCTGAACTTCTTCAAAGAGAAATCGGAGGCAACATTTGTCCAGATAGTCTCTGCGATGGTGGAAAAAATTCGCATTGTTGTTACGTTCATCGCGTTGCTGGAATTAATCAAGCAGAAACAGATAGGTGTGCGTCAGGTTGACCCGTACGGTGAAATGGTCATCGTCAAACTACCAACGGAGGTTTCCGCATGAGTGAAGAGCTGAACACTGAAGCGCCGAACGAACGAGCGACGGCGGTTGCTGTTTCGCCGCACGTGAAGCAGATCATCGAAGCCTTGTTGTTCGCTTCGGATGAACCGGTGACACTTCCAATGCTCCGCGTTGTTTTTGACGACGTCAACCGCGATGTGCCCGAAAACGAGAGAACAACGGCCACAAATGAGGAAATTCGTTCAATTATCGAGGCGTTGAATGCGGAATATGCAGAATCGAACCGCGCGTACAGGATTCAGCAGATAGCAGGCGGATATGTCTACTCAACCGATAAGAAATTTGCCACCTGGGTGGGGAAGCTTTTCAAAGAAAAGGCTCGTCGCAAACTCTCCCAAACAGCCGTGGAGACGCTCGCGATCATAGCCTATAAACAGCCGATCACCAAGTCTGAGGTTGAGTTTATCCGTGGTGTAAATGCCGATTACATCATGAGAACTCTGCTGGAGAAAAACCTTGCAACAATTGTCGGGCGCGCCCATAGTCCGGGCCGACCATTATTATACGGTACAACACCAGATTTTCTTAAACACTTTGGGTTGAACGAGATCACTGATTTGCCCAAACCGCGCGAAATCGAAGAACTTCTGGGCGAAACTGAACTCGAAGTCGAAAAGAGAATGCTCGCCAATCAGCAAGAGATCGAATTCAAAGGCAAGTTGGAGGAGAAGCTCGACCCCAATTCGCGCGCACCCCACATTCCTCGAAAGAAATCAAAACTTCAGGAACCGCCCGCTGAAGATGCCGGCAAGACCGTTGTTGAGAAAACAACTCCTCCCCGGCCACAGGCCGTGGCTGGAGATGAGGTTGATAGTAAGGGTTCGATTGAGAGTGAAGCGAAAAATGAAGTCAAGCTCAGGAATGACATTAACGATGAAAGTAGTACGACAGAGAGCGAGGGAACCCAACAACCCGTGCCGGAGTCTGTGGACATACAGTCTGAATCACTCGATGAGGCTCCACCGCAACTCGACGAACCGCCAGTTCGATCGGAGAACCACAACGACGCATCGACAGTAGAAGCAGAGCAGGCGGCAGAACCGCTGCCCCGATTTCCGGAAGAGTCGGTGCCGGCAGACAATGACCCGCAGGGCTCTTCCGAGACCGAAATCATCCACAGCGCACAAGAATTCGCTTCTGCTGAGCAAACAATTCATTCGGACGGTACGGCTCGATCGTTCCCCGAGACGCACCATGCAGAAGAACACGACACGAAGAAAGGATGGAGCAAGTGGAAGACAAAAGTAAAAACGTTCTTCCGCAAGTTGTTCGGTTAAATCGCTTCATCGCGATGGCGGGCATTGCCTCACGTCGAAAAGCAGAAGAATTGATTCTGAATGGAGAAGTAACAGTCAACAAGAAAGTTGTTACCGATTTATCCACGAAAGTCTCGCCTTCCACCGACCGCGTAGCAATTAACGATAAAGTTATTTCCATCGAAGAATCGCTCGTCTATGTCGTCTTGAATAAGCCGAAAGATTTCATCACGACGGCGAAGGATGAAAAAAACCGCAGGACGGTCTACGACCTTGTCCAAACCCGCGAACGTATTTTTCCCGTCGGGCGGCTCGATCGCAACACCACCGGCGTTTTGTTGTTCACCAACGATGGCGAGCTTGCGCATCGGCTCATGCATCCCTCTCACGAGATTGAGAAATCGTATCACGTGAGCCTTGAAACGAGTGTTGAGCAGCAGGACATCGAGAAGATCAAAAAAGGTGTGCACCTTGAAGATGGCAAGACCTCGCCGACGCGCGTCCAACTTGTTCCTGGAACAAAGAGCCGCGATCTCGTTCTCATAATGCACGAAGGACGCAACAGGCAAGTTCGACGAATGTTCGAATCCCTTGGTTACGAAGTGAAACGACTGGATCGTATTCAGTACGCCGGACTGACCGCAGAAGGATTGGGCCGTGGGCGTTGGAGGTATTTGTCAAATGCCGAGGTGCGAATGCTGAAGAAGTACGCGGGATTGAAAGAAAAGTAGCGAGCGACGTCGTTCGCGACATAGGTGTACACAAGAGTGATAATCACAGCAAGCACGAAAGGTCTTCATCATGCGATTTCCGCGCAGCAGCGGAGTGCTTCTTCATCCGACATCACTTCCGGGTCCGCACGGTTTGGGTGATTTTGGACCCGCTGCGTACCATTTTATAGATTGGCTTGTGGTTGCCGGACAGAAGTTGTGGCAAGTTCTTCCCCTCGGACCCGTGGGTCTGGGAAATTCTCCCTACATGAGTCTCTCCGCGTTTGCGGGCAATCCGTTGCTTATCGATCTGGCTGAACTCGGGTACAAAGGCTGGTTGCACGCCGATGAACTCGACTCCGCACGAAATTTCCCGACCGATCACATTGATTTCGGGAAAGTTATACCGTTCCGAACAAAAATGCTCCGTCACGCAGCGAAGAATTTTTTTGCACACGCCTCGGCAAACGACAGGGCGGAGTATGAGTCCTTCGACAATCAGCAGCAAAGCTGGCTCGCCGACTATGCCTTATTCATGGCGCTCAAGGGCGAACATGATAGCAAAGAATGGTGCGAATGGGATCGCGATCTAGCCCAGCGCAAAAAATCTGCGCTCGAAAAATCACGCAAGACACTGGCGGAAGAAGTAAAGTTCTGGAAGTTCACCCAATGGTGTTTTTCCCGGCAGTGGACGGCCTTGAAGAAATACGCCAATGAAAAGGGAGTTCACATCGTCGGAGACATTCCGATCTTCACGGCATTTCAAAGCTCCGATGTGTGGGCGCATCCGGATCTTTTTTCACTCGATGAACATCTTCGCCCGACCGTTGTGGCAGGAGTTCCCCCCGATTATTTCAGCGCAACAGGTCAGCGGTGGGGTAATCCGCTGTACAACTGGGATGTGATGGAACGAGACGGTTATGCGTGGTGGATTGAGCGGATCAAAAGCACGCTTGCGCTCGTCGATATCGTACGCATCGATCACTTCCGCGGCTTCGCCGCATATTGGGAGATTCCGGCAAAACAAAAAACGGCGGTCCATGGTCGTTGGGTCGACGGACCAAAAGAACAACTCTTTGACACAATACTGCTGAAGCTAGGGAAGTTACCCATCATCGCGGAAGATCTGGGGTTGATGACCGACGACGTGATCGCGCTGCGGGACCGGTTCAGCTTTCCAGGAATGAAGGTGCTGCAATTCGCGTTCGCCGGCGATCCGAAGAATTCCTTTCTTCCGCACAACTACGCGCCCAACTTCGTTGTGTACACCGGAACTCACGACAACGACACAACGATCGGTTGGTACAAGAGCGCCACAGAGCGCGAACGTGCATTCGTTAAAAAATATATCGGCACAGAGGGGGAAGAGATTCATTGGGACCTGATCCGGCTCGCATCGCAATCAGTCGCGGACATGGCCCTGTATCCGATGCAAGATGTGTTAGGGCTCGGCACCGAAGCGCGAATGAACCTTCCTGGTAAATCGCTAGGGAATTGGGAATGGCGCTTCGCATGGGATCAGGTTGGCCCCGAGAATGCCGCGCAGTTGTACGAACTGACAGCGCTCTTTAAGCGATGCTCATCGGAGCGTCTTGAACTGCCTGCGTATCCCCACGGAAAGAAATTGCCGTAATGTATTTTCAATGCTTTCTTGACCACAAGACCCCTCACTGACACTATGAAATCAGTTCTGGCGATAATTATTGCAGCAGCAGTCCTTTCTGGCTGTGCTCCTTCTGTAACCGTGCGCGAACAGATCTCATCTATTGACAGGCTCCGTGCCGAGCTTGGCGCAAAATTTGAAGATCCAAATTTCTTTAATGCTAATTGGGGAGTTGTCATTCAATCGCTGCAGACAGGGGAAATGATCTACCAACGCAACGAGCAAAAAAGTTTCATGCCCGCATCGAACATGAAACTTTTCACATCGTCTGCTGCGTTGACCTCCTTGACGCCGGATTTTCGCTACACGACAACAGTGATCGCAAACGGATCAATAAATAGCGGCCTTCTCGATGGAGATCTGATTCTTAAAGGGAGCGGCGATCCGACAATTTCCGGCAGATATAACGAAGGAAAAGTTACCGAAACATTCGAGCAATGGGCCGACAGTGCGAAGGCAAAGGGGATCAAGGAAATCAGGGGGAACCTGGTCGGCGATGACAATTGTTTTGATGAAGACTTTTACGGCGACGGCTGGGACGCGAATTACGAAACAGATTGGTATGCCGCCCAATTCGGTGGAATAATATTCAACGACAATTGCATCGACATGACGGTCGTGGCAGGCGATTCGATTGGCGCCCCGGCCAAGGTGTCATGGATCCCGGACACGAAATACGTTTCAGTTCTCAACGAAACGGTGACCGCTGCGCCTGAGTCGTCGTATTACATTTCTTTTTATCGTGAACGCGGATCGAATATTATCCGTGTGCGGGGCAGATTTCCTGTAAATAAGCCGACATGGAGTGAGTCTATAGCTATCGACAATCCGACCTTGTACACAATGACGGTGCTGAAAGAGGTGTTCGAGGCGAAGGGTATCAAAGTCGACGGGACAGCAAAAGACATTGATGCGTTCAAGACACCACCGACGTACACTGCAACAACACAGATCGCGTCGTTCACTTCGATTCCTCTTTCCGATATCGTCAAGACGATCAACAAGCCGAGTCAGAACTTATATGCGGAACAGCTTTTTCGCACGATGGGGATGGTGTTCTACAAACAGGGCGGAATGATGACTGGGCGCAATGTGGTTCACCCAATATTTTCGCGATGGGGGATGGACACAACGCGGTTGCAGGTTGTCGATGGTTCAGGATTGTCTCGCCTGAATCTTGTCTCTCCGTCGAACATCGTCGGCGTGCTCACCGGCATGTACCAGGGAAAATATTTTCAACCGTTCTATGAATCGCTTCCGATCGCAGGTGTGGACGGCTCGCTCAAGAATCGAATGAAGGGAACGAAAGCGGAAAACAATGTGCGTGGGAAAACCGGCTTCATCGGTTACGTTCGATCTCTTTCCGGGTACGTAACGAGCTTGGACGGCGAGATGTTTGCATTCTCAATGATTGCCAATCATTATACCGTCCCCACGTCGATGGCGGAAAAAATTCAGAACGAAGTTTGTGTGCGTCTGGCGAATTTTTCGCGCAAAGGTAATTAGTCTGAGAGTGGGCGAATTAGGTCAAGGTCATTCTGAAGAGCCCCGCTTGCCGCCGGACGACGAAGGAATTACCTTTTCATCTTATTTGTAAAAGTCTCCACGAACACTCAACGTCAAAAAGAAACGACAATGGATCAGCACGAATACCAAGAAGAACTCAATGCCCTCATGGTCCGTCGACGCGAGGAATTGGATCAACTGCGGAAGCTCGGCATCGAACCATATCCGTATGAGTACGAGCGCGATGCGTATTCGGCTGACGTCATCGAATCATTCAAAGACGGCGAGCCGCAAAAGGTGGTTTCGGTGGCTGGGAGAATAATGTCGTTGAGAAAGATGGGGAAAGCCTCCTTTTGCCATATTCAAGATTCAAAAGGAAGGCTGCAAATATATTTACGAAAAGACGACCTCGGCGATATTTACGATGCCTTTCGCCTTCTGGATATCGGAGATATCATCGGCGCCAAGGGCTTTGTATTCCGAACCAAAATGGGAGAGGTGTCAGTACATGCGCAGGAATTGAAACTGCTTGCGAAATCTCTCCGCCCTCTGCCCATCGTGAAAGAAAAGACCGATGAGGCCGGAGTTAAAACCGTATTCGATCCGTTTGCAGACAAGGAGCTTCGCTATCGCCAGCGGTATGTTGACCTCGTCGTCAATCCGGCCGTGCGGGAAGTCCTGATGAATCGGACGCTGATTCTTCGCGCGATCAGAAAATTCTTGGATGGAAAAAATTACCTCGAAGTAGAGACGCCCGTTCTTCAGCCATTGTACGGCGGGGCTTCTGCACGTCCGTTCATCACCCACCACAACACGCTCGACATGCAACTTTATCTTCGGATCGCCGATGAACTATACTTGAAGCGCCTCATCGTTGGCGGCTACGACGGAGTGTACGAGATCGCAAAGGATTTCCGGAATGAAGGCATGGACCGGACACATAATCCCGAATTTACCATGCTGGAATTGTACGTTGCGTACCACGACTACAAATGGATGATGGAATTAGTCGAGCAGATGATATTTTCCGTAGCGGTTGCATTGAACGGAAATGCGAAAGTGAAATTAGGCGAGCACGAGATCGATTTTACTCCGCCATGGAAACGCGTCACGATGTACGATGCGATTCAGGAGTATGCCGGTCGAAAACTTAGGGGGAAGAGCGAAAGCGAGCTGCGCGCTATCGCAAAAGAGATGCACGTTGAAGTGGAACCATCAGCCGGCTCAGGAAAGATCGTCGACGAGATATTTAGCGTTAAAGTCCAGCCGCATCTACTTCAACCAACTTTCATCATGGATTACCCAGTGGAGATTTCGCCGCTCGCGAAGAAACACCGCACAGAGGAAGGGCTGGTCGAGCGATTCGAAGGAATGGTGAACGGCCAGGAGATCTGCAATGCATTCAGTGAGCTGAACGACCCGATCGACCAACGCGCCCGGTTCGAAGATCAGGTGCGTCTGAAGGAGCGAGGCGATGAAGAAGCGCAAATATTCGACGAGGACTTCCTTCGCGCTCTCGAGTACGGCATGCCTCCAACCGCAGGGCTCGGAATCGGCATTGACCGCTTGGCGATGCTGCTCACGGGACAGGACTCAATTCGCGACGTGATTTTCTTTCCGCAGATGAAATCGGAAAAATGAAAATACAGCGAGCATCTTTTGTGAGACCGCAACGTATATCATCGACAAGAAAATGCGGAAATGCTCACATTCGAACGCGTCAGTTGCCTCAACTTGACTTTGAGGCGATTTCTTGTAATTTACTCGAAAGCTAGCCGCAATACCCTACACAGTGAAGCCTGTCGCGCATTTCGAGACCGAAAGTTCGTAACGTTTATTCGAGCAGAGCGTCAGACCTCCCGTGTCTGACGAGGAGCGCGCGAGGGCACCTTCGTTTGCGCAATTCACGCTGGAAAGAACAATTCTTGTCATGATCATAAAGGAAGAAATAAGAAGAGGGATTATGAAGAAAAGGTTTTCGACGCCGGTTGTTGTTCTGCTCATTCTCTTGGCCGTATTGGGGGGCATGCAACTGAACACACTCATCTCCGGCGACAACATTTACGAACAACTCGGAAAGTTCAAGGATGTCTTGAGCTTAACGGAAAAGTATTACGTCGATGACGTTGACACACAAAAATTGACGGAGTCCGCAATAAAAGGACTACTGAGCGATCTGGATCCGCATTCGGTGTACATCGACCCAAAGCAATTAACGAGAGTGACGGAAGAGTTTCGGGGCAAGTTCGAAGGAATTGGAATCGAATTCGCTGTCGTGAATGATACAATCACCGTCGTGCAACCTATCGGCGGAGGTCCGAGTGCTCAGTTGGGGATTTTGTCGAATGACAAAATCGTCAAAATTGACGGCAAGAGTTCGATCGGCTTTAACAACGACCAGGTGATGAAGGGGCTGAAGGGACCGAAGGGAACCAAGGTTTCTGTCAGTATCGTCCGTCCGGGAGAAAAAGGGGTGCTCGAGTATGAGATCATTCGCGACGTCATTCCGTTCTACAGTGTTGATGTCTCGTTCATGCTGAACGACGAGGTTGGCTACATAAACGTGACGCGCTTTGCGGAAACGACGAATTCGGAAATGCTCACTGCGCTCCAAAAGCTCAAATCGCAGGGTATGAAGCGGCTCGTGCTCGACCTGCGCTTTAATCCGGGCGGCTATCTTGATCAGGCTGTAAAGATGGCGGACTTGTTTATTGACGGCGATCCGTCGACCGGACAAAAAAAGGTAGTGTACACGAAGGGGCGCCGGCCCGATTTCAATGAAGAGTACTACGCCACCGCCAACAGCGAGTTTGAAAAAATCCCTCTTATCGTGCTACTGTCCAACAGCTCCGCTTCGGCGAGCGAAATCGTCGCTGGGGCGATACAGGACTGGGATCGTGGACTGATCGTCGGTGAAACGAGTTTTGGCAAGGGTCTTGTCCAGCGGCAGTTCGAATTGGCTGATAAATCGGCATTTCGATTAACGATCGCTCGATATTACACGCCGAGCGGGCGCTTGATTCAGCGTTCGTACGCCGGCGGTAAAGAGAAGTATCAGCGCGAGGCGTTCGAACGTGAGGAGATCGAAGGGGACAACATTACGCATGTGGAGGAGAGCGATTCGACGCGGCCCGTTTTCAAAACCGCGGGAGGGAGAAAAATCTACGGTGGCGGCGGCATCACGCCCGATTACATTGTCAAACCCGGAGACGCCACACAGTTCACGACCGTAATCAGCCGGCGCAACTTGTTTTACGAGTTCATCACGAACTACTTGTCAGCCCATGGAAAGGAAATTCGCGAAAAATACAAAGGAGATTTTCCATTGTTCAATCGCGATTTTGAAGTGAGCGATGCACTGATGAACGAATTTGTCGGGTACACCAAAGAGAAAAAAGTCGAATACAAAGACGACCAGTTCACAAAAGACAAGGAATTCATTCAGGCGCGATTGAAAGCACACATTGCACGCAACTTTTGGGGAAACGATGGATGGTATCCTGTCATCCTGAAGGCCGACAATCAACTGAAAAAGGCCCTTTCGATATTTCCCGAGGCAACCAAAATTGCGAAGCTTCAATGATGGACCTATGCGATCACTTTTTTCTCCGCTTCGCTGGAAATACTTCACACCGTCAGATGCTAAGGGGCCAAGGAACAAAAGACGCTACGCCGGTTTTCTCGTCACGGCTATCGCATTCAGCTTCTTCGTTTCCACGGTTCACAGTGGCGAAGCGATAAGATCACCGGATGTTGCTCTCGGTTTTGCCGCCCCGCCGGGAATGTTTTTCATCGGGGAAGAATTGATCTACGAAGTGAGCTATTCATTCTTTTCGCTCGGCACTGTCAAACTCCAGATTCTTGATACCATTGCAAAAGAAGGCGCGACGCTCTACCAGGCAAAGGCATTCATGGACTCTTACAGCGGCGTCCCTTTTGTCGATCTGCACTACGTTTTTTACAGCGAGATCGACCCGGCATATTACTCACGTTTCTATTCGGGATTGAACACCAAGGACCCCAAGAACACGCCGTATTCCGATTATGTTTTCGACTATGCGCAAAATCGGGTGTCAACCGAAAAAGGAATTCGCCAGTTCAGCGAGAAGTCGGTGAAAGGAACAGATACGATAAGTTCTTTTTATCAGGACGGGCTCTCATTGCTTTATTTTGCTCGTGGAAACGTTCATTCCAAGAGTACCACAAACGTCCCGACGTTCGTGAATGAAAAGAAAGTGAATACCTACATCCATTTTATGAATAAGAAGACATCGAGTGAGATTAGCGCAGTAAACTACCCGATTCGGACGGTAGAGTTTGACGGCCGGGCAGAATTTGTCGGAGTTTTTGGACTCACCGGTGGATTCACCGGATGGTTCAGCGACGATGGTGCCGCCGTCCCGATCGTCGCAAAAATGGAAGTCATCATTGGAAGCGTACGTCTCGAATTGAAGCGGTGGAATCGACCTGGTTGGGTTCCTCCGCGCGCCGTCGAAGAATAGCCTCCATGAGTATTGTATCATATCGTGGACTCGCGCCGAAGATTCACCCGAGCGTTTTTGTGGCAGAAGGTGCTCACATCATCGGTGATGTTGAAATCGGCAAAGACAGCAGCGTATGGTTCAATGTCGTGATTCGCGGAGACGTACACTTTATCAAAATCGGCGAGGCGACAAATATCCAAGACAACGCAGTGTTGCACGTGACGCACAAAACCTCTCCTTTGCGGATCGGCTCTCATGTGACAATCGGCCACGGGGCTGTTGTTCATGCCTCAACGATTAAGGACTTTTGTCTGATTGGAATGGGAGCAGTGGTTTTGGACAACGCCGAGGTCGGGCCGTATGCTCTCGTCGCGGCGGGTGCGGTTGTTTTGGCGAATACAGTTATCCCGGAAGGGACAATGGCTGCCGGAGTCCCGGCAAAAGTGGTCAGGTCGCTGACACCCGAAGAGCGTCGGTCGTTAATTCAGTCCGCGCAAAACTATGTAGAGTATGTGGCCACATATAGAATGTAGTTTCCAACTAGAGAGTACCTTATGAAACTAAAATTCTGGGGTGTACGTGGTTCAATCCCGACGCCGGGGAAACCGACGGTGCGCTACGGGGGAAATACTCCTTCGCTTGAATTGCGGCTCGACAACGACGAGTTGATCATTTTCGATGCCGGGACAGGCATACGAGGTTTGGGCGATCACCTTATCGCAAACGGAGAGTCGC
>JAGVPT010000021.1 GCA_020052095.1 Bacteroidota bacterium
CTCCGTTTACGAATTGTCAATATTGGTGTAACCTTTTCCCCACAGCGATTACATTTTCCAAATCGTGCATCGGAAATAATTACTTTTGACACAGTCTCGATCCCTTCGGGAGCGGTTCATCTTTTGAGCCGTAGGCTCATCAGCCTATGGCCGACATTTAATGAGGGTTTTTCAACACCCTGTTAGGTGGTAGCCCGGAGATATGGATGATACGTCAAAGGCACCAAGCTTCTAACCTCTGACCTATTGCGTGCATCCTTCGATCCATCCAAAATCCAGAACAAGTCACACTGCAACAATCACAAGCCGGAAAGATTTGAAATTGATGATGACCTCCCAGGAAGTAACAGACATCACTGCAAAGAACACGTTTGGGACATGGAGATTTCAGAAGGGATGGAAACCTCTCCACATTGTCGATGCCGAAGGCTGTTATTTTATAGACGCAAACGGGAAAAAATATCTCGATTTCTCATCTCAGTTGATGTGTGTCACCCTCGGGCACAAAAATAAGGCGGTCATTAAGGCCATTGAAGAACAAGCGCGGTCACTTCCCTACATTGCTCCCGGCTTTGCAACGACGATACGCGCCGAACTGAGCAAACTTCTTCTCGAAGTCCTGCCGAAGGGTCTGGAAAAATTTTTCTTCACAACGTCCGGCACCGAAGCGAATGAAGCTGCATTCAAGATTGCGCGCATGTACACCGGTAAGACAAAAATAATTGCCCGGTATCATTCGTATCACGGCTCCACGATGGGATCGATTGCCGCCACGGGGGACCCACGCCGGTGGGCGATGGAACCTGCGGGTAAGATTCCGGGAGTCATCTTCGGTCCGGAAGTGAATTGCTATCGTTGTCCTCTGAATCATCATTACCCCGATTGCGGTATTGCGTGCGTCGAATATATCGAACATATGATTGCAAACGAGAGCGATGTTGCTGCCATAATAATCGAACCGGTGGTTGGTACCAACGGCGTCCTTATCCCACCGAAAGAATACACACCGCGCCTCCGCCAGATTTGCGATAAACACAATGTGCTTCTCATCGCCGATGAAGTAATGAGCGGATGGGGGCGAACGGGAAAGTGGTTCGCTGTTGACCATTGGGATGTGAAGCCGGATATTTTGACCACGGCGAAGGGAATCACAACCGCCTACGTGCCGCTTGGCCTCTGCGCAACGTCGAAGAAAATTGCAGATTATTTCGACGACCACTATTTTTCACACGGACACACCTACGAAGCTCATCCTCTTACGCTCGCTCCCGCTATTGCCGCAATCAATGAGCTGAGGCGGCTCAACCTGATCGAGCGAGCTACTGAAATTGGGGCGTACCTCGGCACACAATTGAACGCACTGAGAGCAAAACACAAATCCATCGGCGAGGTGCGAGGTATCGGATTGTTTTGGGCGGTTGAGCTTGTGAAGAATCAAGCGACAAAGGAGTCCTTTAACTCGTACAAAGATAAGGTTGGCGGCATCCCATTGTTGATAGATAAAGTGGCGACTGAAATGATGAAGAACGGCGTTTTCGTTCAGGCTTGGGTCAGCCATTTTGTTATCGCGCCTCCACTCATCATAACGAAGCAAGAAATCGATACGGCCGTAAAGGTTTTGGACGATGCGTTGCGCATAGCTGATGAGCAGGCCTTGTAGATAGTCCGGCGGAACTGAGAAGTAGCTCGCAGTAGGTAGGAAGGATTAATCACACTTGAGCAGTCTACCGATGAACAACCTCGCGCCTAAGCTTACATCTGAAGAGTACGAAAAAAACTTCGCCGAGATTCATCCTCCCTTCACGCCAAATTCTGCCGCTGCCGAAGCCAACCGCTGCCTCTACTGTTTTGATTCACCCTGCATGAAGGCTTGCCCGACACACATCGACATTTCGACGTTCATCAAAAAAATCGCTTCGGGAAATCTCAAAGGCTCAGCCAAAACGATCCTCTCGGCGAACTGGATTGCATTGACGTGTGCGAAAGCATGTCCGGTGGAGGTGTTGTGCGAGGGAGCGTGCGTGTACAATGCACGTGGCGAAGACCCGATACAGATTGGACGGCTTCAGCGTTACGTAATGGATTGGTATGTTGAACGCGGGATGCCTCCGATATTTACCCCGGCGCCGAAGAATGGAAAATCAGTCGGCATCGTCGGCGCGGGTCCGGCCGGCATCGCGTGTGCTGCCGAGCTTTCGTTGATGGGATACGGCGTCACCGTCTATGAGGCAAAGAGTGAACCGGGCGGACTCGACACATGGGGCATTGCGCCTTATAAGATGAAAAGAGAAGATAGCTTGAACGAGGCGAAGATGGTCGAGCGCTTGGGAGCTACTATAAAGACCGGAATGCGCGTCGGCGATAATATTTCACTAGACGACCTGATAAGGAAGCACGATGCCATTTTCCTCGGCGTGGGATTGAGAACTCCGACGCGGCTTCGCATCCCGGGAGAGGAATTGGCCGGCGTCCACGATGCGCTGACATTCATCGAAAGAGTCACGACCCGCAAATGGAGTTCAGTCGATGTCGGGAAGCGTGTTGCAGTCGTTGGCGCCGGAAATACGGCCATTGACGCAGTTACGGAGGCGAAGAGACTCGGAGCGGAACAGGTGATGATTATCTATCGCCGCAGCAGCGAGGAGATGTCAGCGTACGATTTTGAATTCGAACTCGCGAAAATCGATGGGGTGACCTTTCATTTTCTCACAACACCCAAGCGCATTCTCGGCACCGGGCATGTCGGAGCAATCGAGTGCGTTCGAATGAAGCTCGGCGCGATGGATGCCGATGGCAAGCGCTCCGCGGAGCCAATTCCAAATTCTGAATTTCAGATACCCATCGACATGGTTATCACAGCCGTGGGACAGACACCGGAAAAGAGCTTCCTCGCGCAAATTCCAAACCTCAAAATGGATAGAGGAAACGTGTGGGTCAATCCGGAAACGTACCAAACCTCCAGCCCTAAATTTTTCGCCGGCGGCGATTGTATCAACGGCGGAAAAGAGGTCGTCAACGCAGCTGCCGATGGCAAAAAAGCCGCACATGGAATAGACAACTTCATAATGAGCAATGAGTAATGATCAATGATCAACGGCGAGTTAACACACATTTGCGCTTCCATTACTCATTCATCATTGCTCATTACTCATTGATTTTTGATCATTACTCATTGAGGTACACATGGCCGACTTGTCAGTAAATTGCGGAGGGATAAAATCACCGAATCCTTTCTGGCTTGCCTCCGCCCCCCCGACAAATTCCGCCTACCAGGTGTGCAAAGCATTTGAAGCGGGCTGGGGCGGCGCCGTGTGGAAGACAATCGGTGAGCCGGTCATGAATGTCGTTAACCGCTATGGTTCAATCGACTACAATGGACAGAAGATAATCGGATTGAATAACATCGAACTCATCAGCGACCGTCCGATCGAGGTAAACCTGAAGGAGATTTCCGAAACAAAAAAACTCTGGCCGGACCGCGCGGTAATTGCATCGCTCATGGTCGAATCGAAGCGCGAAACATGGCATGAGATTGTCAAGCGCACCGTCGATACAGGCTGCGACGGCATTGAACTAAATTATGGCTGCCCGCACGGAATGAGCGAGCGCGGCATGGGATCTGCCGTTGGGCAGGTGCCGGAATATTGCGCGATGATCACCGGTTGGGTAACGGAAGTTTCGACAATACCGGTTCTCGTGAAACTCACACCAAATATTTCCGACATCCGCTTTCCCGGGCGTGCTGCAAAGAAAGGAAACGCAAGCGGCATCTCGCTTATCAACACTATTAACACTATTATGGGTGTCGACCTGGACACGTTCGAATTGAATCCATCCGTCGGCGGCAAAGGCGGCCACGGCGGCTACGCCGGTCCCGCGGTTAAACCGATCGCGCTCAATATGGTATCACAAATCGCGACGGACCCGGAAATCAATCTCCCGATTTCCGCGATCGGCGGAATTTCGACGTGGCGCGATGCATTGGAATTCATTCTCCTCGGCGCATCCTCGGTCCAGGTCTGCACGGCGGCAATGCACTATGGATTCCGCATTATCGATGATATGGTGGAAGGGTTATCAAATTGGATGGACGAAAAGGGATTTCAATCCCTCGACGACGTACGAGGTAAATCTCTTAGATGCATCTCGGACTTCGGCAATTTGAATCTCCTCTACAAAGCTGTTGCGCGCATTGACGAATCGAAATGCATTCAATGTAATCTCTGTTACGTGGCGTGTGACGATACTGCCCACCAATGCATCGATCTCATTCCGCATAACGGAAAGAATCAACCGAAAATTCGAGAATCTGATTGCGTTGGCTGCAGATTGTGTTTCATCGTCTGCCCTGTTGAAAAATGTATCTCCATGGTCCGCGTCGATGACGGCAAAGAAGCCATCACGTGGAACGAACTGATGAAACAAATGCCCCAACCCCTGACATGGGAAGCGCTGCGACAATTTCAACACAAGCATGGCATCGAAATTCACTAGAAGCTATCTCGAAAATGGTCTGCCGTTTGCCTTCTCCCAAAGGGATGGCTTTGCCAGACGCTCCCGACTTCGTCGGTCGACGACTCCCTACGGTCGACGACTCGACTCGTCCAGGTCTATCGACCCGTAGGGTCGTTCTACGAATCTACGATTCGTAGAATCGTAGATAGACGACTCGTCGAGGATTGCTCAGCATGAACAGATTCATTGCTCATCCTGAGGTTTTCATAATGACTTCGTCAATAATATTCATTTGTGTGACATCTTTATCGTTCCTGAGCCAAACATGCGAAATTGAACAAATTTCGAGAATTTACATACTCCACCATTTTGATGTCATTAGTAGTAAGTGAGTCCCGCTAAGGCGCATAGGCGTCAACTTAGTAGAGCGTATTTTTGAGAATAATTCAGTCTGTCTTTTCTTTTATCATAGGCACAATGATAATTAATTTGTTTCCACAAA
>JAGVPT010000054.1 GCA_020052095.1 Bacteroidota bacterium
GTTGTGTGTAAAGGATCATAAATCCCAAATGATGTAATATACTAACTTCTATTGGTGTACCACCCTTAAAGGGGGTACGCTTTTATACCAAACTCAGCCTCCATTAATAAAAAAGGTTGTTTTTCTTAGTGACTTTGTGACTTCGTGGCAATAATATTGGCGTTTTGCGTAACATCAGTGAGTAATATAGCCGATACTGAAGTTGGGAGTCTTGCGATGCGCCCCGGGTCACATTTCATCTTTATCTGTCCTCTGATTATTGTCGGAACAATATCGGAGTGTGGTCTCATCGGAATATGCGAACCCCACTATAAAGAATAGTGGTTTGGAAAATTTTTCGTTGAACGGGTCGAAAAAAAATGTTACCTTATGATAACGCTATGCCGCAGAGTTTTGCCCGTCTCGATGGCCGGTACGACCATTCTGGCGCGTTTTATCTCCAAAATCGGCGCTTTTGTGATCTGTGCAATAGCAAAAGTGGACAAATCAAGCGACATTCCACGCGCCAGTAGCTCAACTGGATAGAGCATCAGCCTACGAAGCTGGGGGTTAGGGGTTCGACTCCCTTCTGGCGCACTGCGAACCAGGCCCCGCTTTCAGCGGGATTCTCATTTCGGCTTCCACTCGCCAATATCGCTCGTGGGCCGAAATGGAATTAGGGGTTCGACTCCCTTCTGGCGCACTCTTTTTCTTACATATCTCTTAATAGCCAAGCAATGCTTTCAAAGGCCGTCACTTTCTCGCCGAACATTTCTATTCGCGTTGTAGCTCCCGTGAAAAAGTTGATCACGTTTATCAAAGAGTTTGTCACCCGCTATCCGGCAGTGCTCGCGTCGTACTTTATTTATGGTTACTACTTTATCTCCACTCTTGATTTCTATATTGCGTTCAAGAAAAAGCATCTCGGTGCCTCAGAGACTTTCTCCCACTTCGATACCTTGTTGTGGATGTGGGTCCTTGCGTACGCGCTCGTTCGCGTTATTGAGTTGCGCGAAGAGCTGTCGACGAAAGAAAAAGAAAGCCTTACACATCAGCACACAATCCAGCTCAGGGAGACGCAGCTCAGAACGCTAAACGAAGTTGTGATGACGTTGAAACATCAAATCAACAATCCGCTGGCAATCATATTAGGGTACGTCCGCCTGGCTCAACGAAAATCCTCGGATCCTGATATCACAAAAAAACTTGGTGAGATTGAGGTCGCAGCACAGCGAATAAACGCCTCGATCAAAGAGTTTACTCTCCTGAGAGTCTATCAGACCACAAATTCTGCCGTTGGAAATCTGGTGGTTACCAACAATACGCAAGAGCCGCCCGCCGAACAGAAATAATCTCCCGAATCATTTCCATGACAACCCACGAACGATGGATGACGCTTGCATTGAAAGAAGCGCAGACGGCGTTCAGCAAAGACGAGGTCCCCGTCGGTGCCGTCATTGTTCACGGCGGGGTAGTGGTCGGAAGGGGTTACAATCAGATCGAGATGATGAACGACCCGACCGCCCACGCCGAAATGATTGCGCTGACCGCTGCCTCGTCTCATCTGAATTCAAAATGGTTGAAGGGCTGTACATTGTACGTCACTCTCGAGCCGTGTCCCATGTGCGCCGGCGCCGTTGTGCTCGCACGCATTCCGACCATCGTGTTCGGATGCTACGACCCGAAGATGGGCGCATGCGGGACGTTGTATTCAATCACGGAGGATAAACGACTAAACCACCGAGCACATACTATCGGGGGCGTGCGCGACGCAGAGTGTGGGGAATTGATAAAGGAGTTTTTTAGGAAGAAGAGGAAAAGAAGTTCTTAACTCATGCTACGCAAAACGCCAATATTGTTGCCACTGCCAACCCAAAGGGTTCCCTCGGAACGGCATCCCGTTGGGAGTGGCAAAGCTTTTAAACTCTGCGTAACATTAGTTCTTAGGAAGAGACCCCGCCGCCACTTTTAAGTTTCTCCGCCCTGTCCGCAAGCCGAATCTGGTCAATCAAATCGTCCAGCTTTCCATCGATAATTTCAGAAAGATTGTAGAGCGTCAGGCCGATACGATGGTCGGTAACCCTGTTTTGTGGAAAATTATACGTTCGAATTTTATCGCTGCGGTCTCCGCTCTTGATCATCGATTTGCGTTGTGCAGCGGTGCCTTCTGTCTGTTCGTTCAGTTTCATTTCGTACAGCTTCGCGCGCAACATCTTCATTGCCCGTTCCCGGTTTTGAAACTGCGAACGTTCTTGCTGGCAGGCGACAATAACACCGCTTGGTCTGTGCGTGATGCGAACGGCGGTTTCAACCTTGTTGACGTTTTGCCCCCCTTTTCCTCCCGCGCGGTATGTGTCGAACTGAAGGTCTGCAGGATTAATATCTATCTCAACATCTTCAACCGCCGGCAGTACAACGACCGATGCTGCCGAAGTATGAACGCGTCCCTGAGCCTCAGTTTCCGGTACTCGCTGAACACGATGCACTCCGCTTTCGAACTTCATCATGCCGTAGGCGTCTTCCCCTTCAACGCTAAGCACAATTTCTTTAAAGCCCCCCCTTTCGGTTTCATTCCAATCCAGGGTCTCCACCTTCCATCCCTTGCGTTCGGCAAACCGGGTATACATTCTGTACAAATCTGATGCAAAGAGAGCGGCTTCCTCGCCACCCGTTCCGCCGCGGATTTCAACAATAATATCCTTGCTGTCGTTTGGGTCTTCGGGAACAAGCAATTCTTTCAAATGATCTTCCACGGAGCTGAACTTTGGCTGAAGGTCGGCCAATTCCAACTCGGCGAGCGCCTTCAACTCCGGATCGCCTCCTTGATCGAGAATCTCTTTGCTCCCCTCTATGCTTGTGAGCAATTTTCTGTATTGATCATACACCTTCACGATCTCCGAAAGCTCACGAAATTCTTTCCCGAGCTCTTTGTTGCGCTCCTGATTGGAGATCACCGCTGGGTCGCTCAGCAACCGTGTAACTTCAAAATAGCGCTCTTTAATTTTTTCTAGCTTTTCTATCATAGTTTGGAATTACGATGACTCGCAATGGTTGCGAAAGGATTCATCAGTTTCTTCTTCTGCGATCTCCAAAAAAATCTCAACCAACTGCTACAGAAGAAGCGCGCGTAACAACCGGAGCATCTTCCATACGCAATGCCGCCTTTATTGCGGCAAGCGACACCTCCATCTGCGATTCGTCCGGCTCTTTGGTCGTAATCTTTTGAAGCCAAAGACCGGGTGCAATCAGAATCCGCCCGAGCGGGGATGTCGAGTGCTTCGCAGAAAATTTCAACACTTCGTACGAAATTCCGCCGACGATTGGAATGCACGGTATGTGCGTAGCGAGGCGGAGGGGAAGCGTTAGCGCGTCGACAAAAAGCAGCAGGCCAACATCGAGGAGGCTGAAAAGAAATATCGACACAAACATCACCAGTAAGACGAAGCTCGTACCGCAGCGAGGATGAAAACGGGTGAACTGCATGGCGGAGGAAATAGTAAGAGGAGCATTTTGCTCAAAAGTGAACACTGCCTTATGTTCTGCGCCATGGTACTGAAAAAGTCGGTAGATATCTCGCATCAACGAAATAGCATACAAATAGACAAGCAGGATGGCGATCCGAATTCCGCCGGCAATAAGATTGAATTGGAGTGGATGCTGCTCGATTGTGAAAAATTGTGTCGCTGCGAACAATGGGAAGAAAAAAAATATCCCGATGCCGAGGATGAACGCGATACCAAGAGTAGCTACGAGCGTTAATGTTGTAGCACCTTTCGTTGATCCTGTGGATTCTCCAGCGGATTCATCGAGAGCGACCTCGGCGGAATAGTTGAGTGTTTTAATCCCAATGTACGTCATCTCGACCAGTCCGATCGCACCCCGAAGAACGGGGATTTTCAATCGCGGGTAACGCTCGACGAGAGAATGAAACTCTTCGCTCTTAACGATAATTTTCCCGTCGGGTCGACGAACTGCGGTTGCAATCATTCCTTTCGCCCGCATCATTACTCCCTCGATCACCGCTTGGCCGCCAACTTGCATCGGCTCGGTCGGATCGAATTCTGGATTCGTCGGCGTCCAATCCGTCGTGTTCTCTTTTGACTTCATTTTCTCCTAATCCTTAATCGTAGTCTTCGTTGTGATCCTGATCTCGCGTTACAATCATTTACTGATGTTACGCAAAAGAACAAATTTCAACACAGAGGCACGAAGGCACGGAGATCTAAAGATGATCATTTATGATTCTCTGTGACTCCGTGTCTCTGTGGTAGAAGATCTTCAATTTGCGTACCATCACTCATTTAATATACGCAAATATTTTCAGCCGTTCATTTAGTAACCGGTCGCTTCTCCGTAACCGCGCGGATCGGTCGCACCGAGAATCAATCCCTTCTTACGGTCGAACATGATACCCTCCGCAAGCCCCGTTGTATTCTCACGCATGTGGAGTGTGTGCCCCATTGCACGCAGGTTGTCGATTGCATCCTGCGACAACGCCCGCTCCTCATACATCAGTCTATCCGGAAGCCACTGGTGATGAACCCGGGGAGCGTCGATCGCTTCCTGAATCGTCATCTTAAAATCAACGACATTCACGATTACCTGAAGCACGGTGGTCATAATCGTTGACCCCCCCGGTGATCCGATGATCATAAACGGCTTGCCATCCTTCAACACGATTGTTGGGGTCATCGAACTCAACATCCGCTTGTGCGGAGCGATCGCGTTCGCGCTGTTGCCAATAAGGCCATAGACGTTCGGGACTCCCGGCTTCGCGCTGAAATCGTCCATTTCGTCGTTCAACAAAAATCCGGCCCCGCTGACGACGACTCTAGAACCGAACGAATCGTTCAACGTAGTTGTAACGCTCACGCAATTTCCCTGTTTATCGACGACAGAATAATGTGTGGTATGGTCTTTCTCGGGTGGTGGTTGCGCGCCATGGGAGACTAGGCTGCTCGGTGTCGCTTTTTCCGAGTCAATTGTGGCGCGCCGCTGTGCGGCATACTCCTTCGAGGTAAGCCATGCCACCGGCACCTTGACAAAATCCGGATCGCCCAGAAATTCTGCGCGATCGGCATACACGCGGCGCATCGCTTCGGCGAGTCGATGCACCGTCTTCGATGAATTCCATCCGTGATGGGCAAGGTTGTACCCTTCAAGAATATTTAAAAGTTGGACGAGTGCAACGCCGCCGCTGCTTGTCGGCCCCATCGAAATAATCTCGTAGCCGCGATAGGTGCCGTATACCGGATCCCGAATGACTGAGCCGTAGTCTTCCAAATCTTTTAATGTGATCAAGCCCCCGCCGCGTTTCATTTCCGCAACGATCAACTTGGCGGTCCCGCCTTTGTAGAAGCCGTCGCGGCCTTTGTCTTTGATTCGCCTCAACGTTTTCGCCAGATCTGGCTGTCGGAATCTTTCACCTTCCTTAAACGGTTTTCCCTTTTTTGTAAACACTTTCATCGAGCTTCGATATTTTGAAAATTCCGGGATCATCCGTTCAAGATCATCCGCGAGCCGGTAATGGAGCGGAAATCCCTTTTCAGCAAGGTCGATTGCGGGCTTCAGGACTTGAGCACGGGTGAGTTTTCCGTACCTGCGCTGCGCGTACATCATACCCGCTACCGAGCCAGGCACCCCGCACGCAAGATGTCCGCGCGTACTTTTCTGTTCCAGAAAATGTCCGTTTTTGTCGAGAAACATATCACGCGTTGCAGCAGCGGGCGCTGCCTCGCGATAATCAAGCGTTCTCACTTTTCCGTCGGCAAATCGCATAACCATAAATCCCCCGCCCCCCAGATTTCCTGCCCCGGGATAGGTAACGGCAAGTGCAAAACCAACGGCGACGGCGGCATCGATTGCATTACCGCCTTGTTGCAGAATTTTCAACCCAACACGGGCTGCGATCGGATCAGCAGCGACGACCATTGCTTTCTTGGCCCGCACGGGGTCACGAGATGCCGAGTATGATTGAGCGAACACAAGCAGGCTG
This sequence comes from Bacteroidota bacterium, assembly GCA_020052095.1. Classification (GTDB taxonomy): domain Bacteria; phylum Bacteroidota; class Ignavibacteria; order UBA10030; family UBA8401; genus JAGVPT01. The sequence goes on from JAGVPT010000054.1 coordinate 5,975, forward strand.
ATCGTACAGGCAAGAACGTTGTAGCGAAATTTTCTCATTGCGTATCTCCGGCGGTCCGGTGTATATCGGCAAGAATGAGTTGGATGCGGTTCTTTGTGACCCGTTGGACAGTGAAAACAATATTTTGAAATTGAATGGACTCGCGCTCGCGCGGCACTCTTCCGAACTGCTGAAACAAAAACCCACCGAGCGTGTCGTACCCGGAGTCTTCGGCAAAGAGTTGTACGCCCAGCTTTTCCGATGCTTCTGCGATGCCGATCTTCGCATTGAAGCGGAAGGAATGTTCGCTCAGTTTAAGCGCCTTGTCTTCAGGAGCAGCAAGCTCGTCGGAAATATCTCCGACAATGGTCCTCACCACATTTTGAAATGTCACAAGTCCCGCAGTGCCGCCGTACTCGTCAACGACAACAGCGATATGCGTTTTCTTCTCCTGAAATTCTTTGAGAAGCTCCTCGACTTTTTTGCTCTCGGGTACGAAAAGCGGTTCGCGACAGAATTTCAATACGTCCATTGTTTTCCGCGCTTGTGTTTCGTACAACAAGGGAAGAACGTCTTTTGCGTACAGAATTCCCTTGACGTTATCGATGCTGTCTATATAAACAGGAATGCGCGAATGTTTTTTGGCGACGAATAGCCCCACAATCTGATCAAACGATTTTGTGGCGCTGTCGAGAGCGACCATATCGGTGCGCGGCGTCATTACCTCGCGCACAATCGTATCCTTGGCGTTCATCATACTGTGAATAATGCTTCGCTCCTCCTGGTCGATCGTTCCATGTTCGCTCACAACATCCACGAGCGTTTTGATCTCGTCGCTCTTCAAGGCGGTGTGCCGTTGATGCAAGCCGAGCCGCGATTCAATCAGCTTCACCATTGCTACAAGAACGACGGTCAGTGGATATAAGAGCACCGACACAAGATAGAGCGGAAAGGCAACCCGGCGCGAGAAGGCAATGGGCACTCTGGCCGCGATCACTTTTGGAGTCACTTCGCTTAGAACAATTACAACAAAGGTGACGGCAATAACTTCGATGCTCAACGCTAGTTCTTTATTCCAGCCAGACACCTCGGCAACTTCAACTGTCAGCAATGCAGTAACCACTGCTGCGGCTGTTGTAGAGATCGTATTACCGATAAGGATCGTAACCAGGAGATGGCGTGGCTTCCGAAGAAGCAGGGTGACATGTTTCCAGCCGGATTGATGCTTCGTTGCGAGCTCATCGAGCGTAGACGGTTGCAGCGAGAACAGCGCGACCTCCGCTGCCGCAAAAAAGGCGCAACACAACAACGAAAAAACAAAGACTGCGCTATCGACAATAATTTCCGTGAGCATATTGTGCTACTTTGAGGGACATGGTGTATCGAACTGACTATGAACACAATAGCCCCGCCGCGGCGGGGCTATGTAAATGTACAAAGGAAAGCCAAATATTTCCATCATTTAAAACGGGAGGTCATCCTCCTTTGCCGGTGCGGCGTCGGAGGCGACTGCTTCGGAATCGCCTGCGGGTGCGGATTTCGGAGCGCCATCCAGCATTATCAACTGGTCGGCGACTATCTCGGTCATGTATTTCTTCACTCCGTCCTTCTCGTAGCTGCGCGTCTGTAATCTTCCTTCGATATAGACGCGTTTTCCCTTTTTCAGCCATTCACCGCAAATCTCGGCTAGTTTCCGCCATGCGACGATGTTGTGCCACTCGGTGCGCTCTTGCGTGTTGCCTTCCTGGTCTTTCCAGGAATCACTGGTAGCGATAGAAAATGTCGCCACCGCAACGCCGGCGCTCGTGTATTTCAGCTCGGGGTCCCTCCCCAGGTTCCCTATAAGCTGAACTTTGTTTAGACTTTTTGACATAAAACCCCCTTTAAAATGGTTAATGAAAAATGGTTGAGGAGCGACTAAAACATACGAGAATTCGAAAAAAGAATCAAGTGCTAAAACGTATTATCGAGCCCCCATATCCTACGCGTAAGAAGTTGCGATCAGCCCTGAAGTTCCCACCCGCCTGAGAACAAACAGCGGAAGTGCATTATTTCACCACCATCATTTTCTTAACGCTCACGAAGTTGCCGGCCTGCCCGCCATCTTTTTGGTGGGCGCGCAATTGATAAAAATAGACACCACTCGCAAAGCGCGAAGCATTCCATTCCACCGAATACGTTCCGGGCTTTATCGTCTCATTCACAAGCGTTTCCACTTCTCTCCCCAGCACATCATAAATCTTCAATCGTACAAATCGCCCTTCGCCAATCTCAGCCGAAGGCTGATGTCCCTCTGGCACAGTAAATCGTAAATGTGTTGTCGGGTTAAACGGATTCGGATAGTTTTGGTCGAGCGAATACACACCCGGAATCACATCACCTTCGCGCCGAACCGAGGTAAGTGACTTGAGCACGTTACCGACAACTCCGCCAACATCGGTAATCCATGCATATTTTGGATCTTTATCCGGTGTAGTATATTTTGCAATCGACGTATCGCTGCGGAAGTCGGTTCCCATATGGTCGAAAGCAAGATAAAATGTGTGCCACTTGGCACTTGCGTCCGAGTTGCGAAGACCGACAACTTTGTTTGCATGGGATACATCGCGGAACAAGGCTTTTGCTGTGGCCGTTGGGGTAAGTTCATCCATCCAGTTTGTTATTGACGGAGATAATTCAAATGTTGGATGATACCAGAGCGTCACAGTATCTTTCTTATTTTTCTTGTCAATGAAGCTAAATACCGGATCGGTAGCGACATTCGGATCAAGATCGAGCTTCCACGTTTTTGTTGCACCGTTTGGATAATCCTGGTTGATAAGAGCCTTTACACCGAAGTATTGTGCGTGAGCATCGGCATCAAGAAACGTCGTATCCTTATAGTTGCTGATCCAACCATGATCCTGATCTGAGAAGAAGTATATCTTGGGATTAGCAGCCGTTCCTTTTGCCAACCAAGGCCCAGCGAGCGTGCCAATAAAATCGGCACCGGAATTGCCGCCGTCGCCATTCAACTCAAATACAACATCATACATATCCATAAGTGTCGGCACTTCTGCTTTACCGTAGTTCTTAACATCCCACGCATCGTAGTAGACAGTTTCAGTTATACTATCTTTCATCATGTAATATTTGCCCATTGTACCTAGCGATGCCCAGGTCGCACGACCATTCCACAAAAAGAGATACTTATATTTCTTCTGAAAAATTCGATAACTGCGAACTGGCGTGTTTGTACGATCGCCGTAAATGTCGGTTACACTAACGTACCAGGACACGGTAGAATCTGGAGGCGCGCCGGGAATCGTGAAGTGACCATACGTGCGGGTCCCTACAACGGAGTCCAACACAGCTTGTGTGGTGTCATAACGTGGTGCACCCCCAATCTTGTAACTCAAAAAAATGGAGCCGCCGAAAGGGCTACGATCTTGGCTTACGAAAAACCTGAGAAGACGCGGACCGGTGTTAAATGTCGTTTCCAACTTGTCAAAAAATGTTATTCTTGTCTGAGGTGCTTCAATATATTCTACAACAACATACATGCCCCACTCGTAACCGCGAATGTGCCAACCCGGATCTCCGCTGCTTCGCGGCAGTTCATAGAACTTAATTGAGTGATACGGATATGCTCCTGTCGAACTATAAATTTCCATACGAGTATCGGGACTTGGATCGGTTACTTTTGTATCGTTCTGCAACGTGAACCCAAACGGCTCATCAGACTTGAACCTCATTGAATCGCCGAAATCAAGAAGCTTAAAACCTTGCCACTTGTTTGAATCGAGTGCGAATTGGCGACCGCCCGGTAACCAAGTCGCTTCTCTTCCAAGAGGATCGAAAGCGAGCTTTGCCGTATCAATACCTTTGCCGGGTTTAAATACTGTATCGGTCGCTTCAACTTGAAATGGCGTAACAAGTCCGTCGCCATCGTCTGATTTTACGTACCAGCCCATGTTGGCCTTTGAATCTGCAACATTGGGAAGTGTGAGCAATCTGCTGTTAGCATTCCATGCGCGCACGGTTCCTGTATTGATGGCGCCGCGCAAGTCGTAATTTCTCCACCAGAATTCTTTAACAATGCCGTACGCTGCTGGAACGAACCACTGGAAGGCAACATCTTGATGACTCCACCCAAAGTTGGTGCTAAGCAATGTCTCGTCCTTTGGGATACCTGCCGTCCAACGCAAGGTGTCATTCATATATGCCCGCTTACTCATAGCGGAAAACTGCGCTCTGGCTTTTTCCAAACGAGAGATAGCTTGCTGAGCAGTCTCGCCTTTGTGAAGCGGAATTGCTTCCTGCGTTCCTTCTCTGTTGATGTGAAGGAGGTATCGCTGTTGCGAAAGTGAGAGTGTTGTTGAGAGTATCAGAGCAAAAATTATTTTGTTCAGAGTAGAACCTCCTTTTGTACCACCGCGCTCTCCTCCTCAAATGAGGAGGGGACAAGGAAAGAGGGTTACTTGATCAGCACCATTTTCTTAACGCTCACGAAGTTGCCGGCCTGCCCGCCATCTTTTTGGTGGGCGCGCAGTTGATAAAAATAAACACCGCTCGCAAAGCGCGAAGCATTCCATTCCACAGAGTATGTTCCGGAATTCATGGGTTGATCAACAAGCGTCTCGACTTCCCGCCCGAGAATGTCGTACACTTTCATTGTGACATGCCGTGATCCGGCAATAGTAAACTGCACATGCGTTGAAGAGTTGAACGGGTTAGGGAAGTTCTGCGCGAGACTGAATTCCGACGGAACAATACCATTGCCAATTTCTTTAACATAGTTCAACTTCAGCGTAATTGTGCTTATATCGCCAATCTTGATCGAGTAGCATGGGGCAAATACGATTCGTGTTCCGCTTACTGGTGGAATGCCATCTACTTTTTCATTCGTAAATATAATGTTCCGGGCAATGTGGTTGACACCATTAGCCAACCGCCCTTTCCACAATGAAGTATTCGGCGGAAACGTCGGGAACTGGGGTGAGTAATATTTGATAATATTGCCCAAACCGTCAGTTGCATCGGCAATGCCGACAATCATGTCCCAGGCCGGTTTACCTCCGATTGCAGAGTTGCCTATGGTGTTCCACAATGTGTCACCGTTGAAATCGGCGACAGCGGGTACTACGCGGATGGTATCTTCATATGTCGCAAAAGGGACTCTCATGAAATAAGTCTGCCCCGGAATGAGGTCGACGCCCTTCGCGGATTTCACAATCGCCCAATTCTCACTGGCTTGGAAAAGAATCTCGAGTGCGGATTCTGTCGCTTTGGCACCGCCCCAGGCTGCAGCCGGACCGATCAGTTTGTATGTTCCTTCCGGATTTACGGTATTCTCAACATTACCAGTTGTTGGTGAGGTCTGTGTTGCCGACTTGAATCCTAACGGCGCCGGAAAAACATAGAGAGAAAATCCGACAAACTTTTTCTCTTCTGCGGAATATATTGCTGGTGTTGACGATGCAACCGCAGGTGGTAAGTCCTCGCGTGGAAGCAATCCGTCGGAAATTTGGCCGCGAATTTCTCCGTTCGGGTTTGTAGCCGTGTGGATATTCACATACAGATTTCCCGCGATAAAATCGGTAACGAGCGAATCGGCCAACGGCTCGCTTGCATCGGACTTGGACCATGTTCCAGCAGCCGTTCCGCCTGTGAACGAAAGTGTTTTGACTACCGCGCCCGTATTTCCTTTCGCGCCGCGATGAATGTGTGTGCCTGAAATCGTACCGGAAAGTCCTTCGACAGAAATCGCATAGGTGATTTTGTCTTTTGCATCGTTGATGGTAAACTGGCCCGTTCCTTTTGCATTTGGAAGATTAGTAATTGCCGGAACTTCTTGGGGAGCCGTCATTGTAGCCGTTACAGTGGCATAATCGACGCCGGGAAGTTGTTTTACTAACGTCCAATTTCTTGTTGCACCGCTGCCGCCAAACCAAACATCATACTTTTGCCCGACCATGGAGGCGTTGTACACAACAATGTTGATTGAGGCGTCGTTATTGCCGACAACGTTTTGTGAAGCAGTGAAAACAGTGTCACGGCGGAAGTTTCCTTTCACAATCGGAATAGTGAGCTTCGACAGCCACGTATTGTTGAGCATGTCGTGGATGGCGAAGGGAATTTGAAACGTTGAATCGGCGGCAACAATAGGAACATACGTAGAAAATCCCGCATTGCCGTCAATTGAAGTTTGGCTGCTTGCAGATAATGAAGGCAGAACTGTCGCAGCAAAATCTCTCAATGAGTTTATGCGAAGGTTTTGTAGAAGGAACGGTGTCGAATTTTTCAATGTGAACCCGAACTGAATGTATTCTCCGCCGTCCGCAATGCCGTCTCCGTTGAAGTTATCAAACGTGATGACGGGGTTCAGTACTTCAACTGTGCCCGCTGTCGTTATCGCATCAATCGCCGGAATGAGATATGTGCCGTTCACCAATGCCTGGGCACTGAGCGGTGATTGCTCTCTTGTCAGAGAAAGGCTGTTTGCAAACACTCCGTCGTTTGCGGCGCCGTCGTTGTGCGCCCCGTCGTCAAACAGTTGCACATCGCTGACTTTGCTGCCGTCGTTGCGGTATAACGAAGTTGTAATAGTCGTAACGCTTCCGGCACTCGTTGATGCCCTCAAAAAGATTGTTGCGGAAGTAGAGGATGGATACGACACAGTTGCCGTGAACGATGGGGGGATAAACGTAAAAAGATTGTTATACACAAACTGTACTGTGCGGTCGTTTTGTTTCATCTCGTTGATGCTGCTTAAATAATCGTCGCCGATTCCGCCGACAACGCCGACAACGACTTCTTGTGTATCGCCTACTGCCATCGTAAACGGTCCCGAGTTTTGCATCATTCGTCTGTCGCCCGGCGTATCCCATGAACCATCAATCCACCCCGTCCTTGTTACAGGGTCGCCTGAAAGCCAGAAGACTGTCGGTTTTCCAGTTATAGGGTCAATTTCCATAGGCGGATCAGGCGGACCTTGCGGAGTTGGCGGCAAACCTCGCAACATTTGATACCATTGAATCGCCCCAATTGCGGTATGCGGAGGGTCGCTGTACCTGCCGCCTGCCGCAAAATAAATAAACGACGTCATCGGAAGATTTTTGTAACCGGGTCGAATCTTGCCGTCGAAGACAGCCGAGCCGCCGAGCGAAGGGATAATCGGTCCTTGAAGAAAATCGTATCCCATAGACGGGGCAATGCCGAACGGTTTGTAACTTTTGTCAATAGATTTAGAATTATACACGTAGCCCACACTCAACAAAGTATCGCATCCAACATAGTCGTCGCCGGCATCTCCTAAATCTGGGTCGGACCAGTGACAAAGATACATATCGGTGATTGTAGCATTAGCCGGCGTTGTCGCCGTTCCTTTGTAGATCAATTTGAATTTTTTGAACGCTACATTACCGAGCGCGCCTTCTCTGTTGTACGCCCAAATTGTTGTCTGCTGCTCAAGACCAATTTGCGGTGACGCCCACTGCGAAGACCCTGCAAGGTCGTGGCAGACAAACCATATCACCTGGTCGGCGTTCGCAAGACCCGGTTCATCTGCTTGAGGATACAGTTTAGGATTTCCGAATCCGTCAAATTGCGGGGCGTAGATGCCGTCGTTGTTGCTGTCGTAAAACGGCGCGCCTTTTGCTGCGGGCCACTCTTGCCAATCTTTTTTATACTGCGCTCGAATTGCAGCAATATCACCGTCAGTTACGGAACCCAACGCCTTCACAAAAATCTCTGCCGCATCTTGTCGTAAATCGGCAATGGCATAGTCCCTTCGAATTCTCCAGATGCGAACATTAGGGTCGTTTGCATCTTCATACGTGCCAGTACGCAGGCCAAGAATTCTTCCTGGCTGAACACCTCTATTGTAATCAGATCCTCCAACACGTATCACCGGCGTTTTTCCATCGTTCACTTTTCCGCCCCAGATTAGTCCGGAGGCATAAATTGCTGTCGCAGTTCCGCGCGGGTAGGTTAATCCCGAGTTACCGGTGAACGGATCCCGTTCCATTTCTCCATTGGACTCGTACCATGTCGCTATGTGATTAATATTGAGAAGTGTCCCCGCCGGCGTCCCTGTGGCATTTGACGGTGCGCCGATCTTCCCGGAATTTTTCTCTTCCGTTTGGCTCACTATTGAGAGGAAAAACAAACATGCGATCAGGAAACAAGCTGTGCGTTTCATAAGGTATCTTCCGCGGCACAAACATGTGTGCGGCTGCGTGATGCTGAGGGAGAAGAATCTACGTAGGAATATGGGGATGGATTTCATACTGCCCCTTTAAAGCTGACATCTGGAAATTAACAAAAAAGACGCCAACTCGCAAGTGCATTCCACGCCCGGCATTGGTACGCTTTGATAATAAAGTCATAGTGAGCGAGTCCCTAAGGGACGAGTCGAACTATGGACCATTCTGAGCCCTAGGCTCAGAATGATGAAATATTGCCTTCTTGAGTTGGCCCTCAATTAGACCGCGTACAATGAAGTCTCCTCGACGCAAGCGTCGAGGTATCTGAGTTGAATAAAAGATCTGATCATACTTTATGACCCCGATGCAAGCATCGAGGAATTCTTTAGA
>JAGVPT010000132.1 GCA_020052095.1 Bacteroidota bacterium
AAAGAATTCCTCGATGCTTGCATCGGGGTCATAAAGTACGATCGGATTTTTTATTCAACCAAGATACCTCGACGCTTGCGTCGAGGAGATTCATTTTCAAAACGTACCGCTACAAATTATTGCGATACCAAGATAACGATCCGTTGTGCTTGTTTCAACTGTCAGTTACCACCGGAGGCGATACACCCGCAAGGTGCCGTAGCAGTCGGCGGGAATCTCAGCAAGAAGCGTCCCACGCTCGTTGATGATTTTGTTCGCCTTATCGCGCACAGGCAACCAAAAGTCCTTTCCCCATACTTCCGGATCTCCGGTAATCATGTACTCGGGTTTGAAAGACTCGACTTCCCGCAAGTACGTGTACTGGGAACGATACGGCTGCTGGTGGAATCCGAACCAGAATGTCAACGATCCCCACACGCGCGCATCCGCCGGAATCACGGATTGCAATCGACGAACCGTTTCCGTATATGAGCAATTCCTGTTTCGCCACAATAAACTCACATCGCCGGCGCTTTGATTTAATGAAAGTACAACAAACAGTCCCACTGCAATCGACTCACGCCAACAGGGGAGCCGGAAAATATTCTTAAGCCGTGCTGCCATCGATCGGGATTCACCCAACAGCTCATCAATGCCAACAGCCGCAAGAATACAAAGAAGCGGAAGAATAGAAGTCGAGTAGAGGACGGTCTTATTTGAAATTATCAGGAACGAAAGGATCGCGTGGATGCCAACGACGATTGCGACGTTCCGTGCTTCCCTCTTCTTCGAATACATTGAAAATAGCCACGCGAAGGCAAGGATAAAGACAATTGGGACTCTGTACGGAAATTGCGCGTACTCAACAATGCGCTTCCATTCACCGGTGAAGCTGGCGATAAACCAATTTTGTTGCGCAAGCGCATTCGTTCTGTTATCCAATTGGAGAAAGAACGTAGAGAACGAATTCTGTGCGTCATTGGCAACGACGTAGAGAAGATACGGCAACACGCCAACAAATGCCGCCGCGAAATAAGTCCAACTGCAATGAGAGGTGAAGACACGCGTCCTATACGTTATGAGTAGAAGGAAGGAGAGCGCAAGAACATGAAGCAGGGCGTTCGGATGAGTCCAAAGCGCGATACCGGAGAGTAATCCCGACCAGAAAAAATAACGAGCCGAATCATTTCTCAGCCCGATGGAAAAAAAGAACAACGAATAGCACTCAAGCGTGACGAGGTAGATTTCCGGGCGGATTGTGCGGTAGGAAATGAACATCATTGTTTCGATGATCGTGAACCAAACTGCAATCAGAGCAGTACGCCTGGAAAAGAATCTCGCGGCCAAAAGGTAGACTGAGAGCATCAGCAACGCGCCGACGGCAACGGAGACAAGTCTGCCTTCTACATGCCCGACTCCGAAAAGCGCGAATGCCGGGGCAAGTACAAAGCTCAGGACGAGGCGCGGTTGGAGCAGCACCTTGTCGAACCCGGTGTAATTTTCCAAAACGGGATTGTACATTTTTCCTTCTGTTTCGAGCGTGTATGCTGTGATCGACTCCCACGGTTCATCGACCCAGACACGTGGATATTTTTCCAGCATCAACGTGGCAAGGACAAAATAGAGGGCAAGGAGGAGAAGGAAATATCTATGGTGGAGTAATACAAGTTTTATGGAACGAGGAGAATCAGCCAACGTTGAACCTCCTCATCCATAGTTCGAGGTTGACAATACGCCAAAGCGTGCTGTTGGGAATTGTTGGAGGATCGTTCTGAAATTGTCGGCGAAGCGACGATTGGTTCAGAAACTCCTCTGCACGAAGATGTTCATCGAACAAGAGCGTGCGTATCTGAAGTTGAAGCATTTGCATCCATTCATTCTGAGGAGTAACAAATCCCATTTTGTCTTTGCGCCACTGGACTTCTTTCGGGATGAGTCCCTCGGCTGCGCACCGAAGGGGATATTTAGACCAACCGTTGTGTATCTTGAACTGAACGGGAATCTGCATGCCGTACTCCACAACCCTGTAATCCAAGAATGGAACACGCGCTTCAATCGAAAATGCCATAGAATTGCGGTCCTCATAGTGGAGCAATTGTTGCAGATTAAGCCGTGTTTCCTCTTGCAGTAATCGCTCTTGAAGGCTGTCATTTCGCTTCGCCGCTGTCAACGTCTTTTTCCGCAATGCGGAGAAATCCGGATTCATGAATCCTCGGGTTCCCGTGAATTGCTCGAATGCGGAATCAGGAAAAATATTCCGGGCTGTCTTGCCCAGGAGGTCAACAAGCTGCCGATAAGCGGGACGCTGCGAGATCGTTGAAGCCGCACGTATTTCGGCGAGGAATGTTCCGAAACGGAGATGGCGCAGTAACTCTGCATGATAAATCGGAACATGGTATGCATACCCGCCCAACAATTCGTCCCCTCCCTGTCCGTCGAGCAAGACTTTCATGCCGTTCTTGTGGGCCAATCGCATGACGTTCCACTGCGCATATGCCGACGTTGAATTAAACGGCTCGTCTTGATGATAGATCACCTTTTCCAGTTCACCCCAAAGCTCCTTGCCGTCCGGATGGACAAAATGCGGTTGGGCATTGGTGCGAGCGGTCACTTTGTCGACGAATGCCCTTTCGCTGTATTGTGCATTGTCGTATTCCGCCGTGAATGTTTTTTGGTATTCGCCGATCAACGAGCGATCTATCACCCCGTCCTGAAGCATCAACATGTTTGCCATGCAGACGATTGTGGAGGAATCAAGCCCGCCGCTGAGGCAACTGCCGAGCGGGACGTCCGTGCGGAGCCGCAGTTTTACCGAATCGAACAGAAGTTCTTTGAATTTTTCCGTATGGCGCTTGCTCTCGGCCTCGTCAAAGCTGCCGAGTTCGGAATTGCATTGTAGCGTGTAATATTTTCTAATCTCTATTGTTCCCGCCCCATCTATCGCGAGATAATGAGCAGGGGGGAGCTGTTTGATGCCCGAAAATAGTGTCTCAGCAGTGTGGTCGATTGTGGCATGGGCAAGATAATCGTACACAGCTTGATGATTTGCCTTCCGGGCAATGGTGGGGTTCAGCAAGAGCGCTTTAATCTCTGAAGCAAATGTGAAAACATCATTGTTCTTGAAGTAGTAGAGCGGCTTCACGCCGAATCGATCCCGGGCACAGAACAATTTTTTTGCTCGGCCATCCCATAGGGCAAAAGCCCACATGCCGTTGAAGCGACTGAGACATTCCATTCCCCACTCATCGTACGCATGGATTATGACTTCAGTGTCTGTCTGTGTCCTGAATACGTACCCTTTCGCGCGAAGCTCCTCACGCAGTTCAATGTAATTATAGATCTCACCGTTGAAAATGATCCAGAGAGTCCGCTCGCTGTTCGACATCGGTTGATGTCCGGTCGGAGACAAATCGATGATGCTCAATCGTCTCCAGCCTAGCGCCAAGTTCGGGGTCCCATCGGCAAAGGGTTCGAGGATGTGAGGCGATCGAACTTCGGGAATGGTATCATCACCGCGGCGGTGCTCCACGATGCCCTTCTTCGAATCGACGAGCAAGAAGCCCTCGTCATCCGGTCCGCGATGGCGGATACTGTTAGTCATCCTGAGCAACAACGCGGGATCAACACGATTGCTTTGTGGAGAAAATATTCCTGCGATGCCGCACATATGAGATCCGAATTGAAATTATGGAGCTGATCTGAAGGGTTGACGAACGATGTTCTTGATCGTCTCCAATTCAATAGGTAGAAAGAACCTGATTGCAACCAAACCTGCAAAATATGCAAAGACTAGCGATGTCTTAACTGTGAAATTCATGAGCAATGAATCCGATGGGAAAAATCTGCCAACAACAAGGATTAATCCCGCAACGAGAATCATTTTGGCGATTCTACTCCATTCGTACCGAATCGGGAACAGACGATTGGTAAACGCAAACGTCAGAGTTGCCATCAAGAGATATGCGCTTGTCGAGGCAACAGCCGAACCCATTCCGCCCATGGAGGGAACAAGGTAATAGTTTAGGGCTACGCTCACAATCAAGGGGGGAATAGTCACCGGAAGAATCGAAAGCGTCTTCTTCGTCAACGACAGGATGATAAAAAAAATAATATAACAACCGTAAAAAAGAAAACTGCACGACAACAGGAATACCACCGAGCCCGCGTCGGAGTACGACGGCGTTGCAAGAATGCGGAGAATTTCCGGAGTAAAGAGCGTTACGCCAAGAACAAGGAGAATTCCGACAAAGAGATAATATGTCAGAATGCGCGCGTTGGTATATGCAGTATTCGCCTCGTTTGCACGCGAGAAAGCAAACTGCGGCCACGCCATTTGGAATGCCGTTACTGCAAACAAGACGATGGACGCAAGCCGGCTGCCGAGAGAGTAAAGTCCAAGTTCATTCAAGGTTGAGAGACGGAGCAGAAAAAACCGGTCGCTCGAGCTCAACAGCCAGATGCTGACGCTTCCGATAATCAAAGGCGCGCTGAAGACCAGCATCTCCTTTGAGATCTTCGGCGAGATGGCAAGACGGAAATCGTTCCTGGCGAAGAAGAATCCGAACGCAAGGGTGATGCTGTATGCAATCAATTGAGAGATCATCAAACCGTACACGCTGTCTCCCCGGATGAGAAAAAACACACTCAACCCATACATCAGCGTGAAGCGAAGGAATGTGAGCGCGGAGTAGCGTGCCGGTTGTCGCTTCGCTTGAAACAGAGCAAGTTGGACGGTGTTGACCACGGAAACCACCACTGCGAGCATGGTCACATGGAGAATATTGATGTGGTTCACGCCGTCGAAGAGCATCGCGTTGATTGTAGGCGAGAATGCAAGACCGAATCCCGCGAGGATTACCCCTGCGGACAGTGCAAGAAAGAGTGACGACGATACGACAAGGGTTCGGTAGCGCGGCTCGCCCGAATCGTAATAAAAACGAATCATCGCGGTGTCCATCCCGAGCGAGCCGATGGTGGTCAGCAAGAAAAATAAGACATTAAATGTTTCAAATAGTCCGTATTCCGCCGGCACAAGATAAGCCGTGAAAATTGGAAGCAGGAAGAACCCGATGAACTTACTTGCGATCGTACCCAGCCCGTACACAAGCGAGGCAGAAAGAAGTGACTTGACGGCCTTTAGCATACTGTTGAATAGAATTTTGCTACGGAATTGCAGCGTCCATGGAGTGATGCTTTAATGATATTCTTCGGAGTGAGAAATTCTTGCTGATCTTTTTGAACCATGCGGCAACTTAGTGGGTAAATTCATAAATATGATGACGTATTATATGCTTGACAATATTCAGTTTTTAGTGTACAATACTGGCGTATATAGCGGAGAATATATGC
>JAGVPT010000154.1 GCA_020052095.1 Bacteroidota bacterium
GCTGCCTTTGAGACATGTGCGTACAATTTCTTAAGCCTGTAATGTATCATTGGCAGCCACTTTTTCAAGAGTTTTCTAATAAACGGTCAACTTGAGTAAGTTACAAGTACGACAAGCGGAGGAACATCATCGAGGATTCCGGCATTGAAAAGGGGCATCCGTTTAAGAATACGTACAAATTCGATCGCAAAGGGAATAAGAAAGAGTGGATCGCTTTCGATCAGGTGAACGAGCCCAGAATTCTCACGAAATACATTTACGAAAAATATTCCACGCGAAGAAGAAGCGAAGTTCCGGATTCCAGCGCCCAGCCAGAGTTCATTCAGCCGGACACTTCGGAAGCTCATGTGATGAATGAAGATCTTTTTCAATTCCTCGGTTGCCGGATCATTGCCTCCGATGGAACATATTTGGGCCTAGTGTGGGCCGATACTTCGCATCCCCATTCTATCGCCAATGCGTGGGGCCAGTATGGTTTTGACGGCTCCCCGACGAGCATTTTCAATCCGAATTGTCCGTATGGTGGATTGAAAGGGGTGTTCAGCCCATTCAATAGAAGCTGTCCAAGTCCGCCATCGTTGTATCGCGAAGGAAAATTTGTTTCGTACCTCACGGATAATACTTCTTTTAGTCCACGCGTCGCGGCGTCGCGATTGATGACATTTCTTATGCAACAAGAAAAAGAGTAAGAATCCCCTCGGCTTATTTTCCCACTTTCCAACCAGAGGCCGTCGATCCTCGGCTCAGGTTGCGTTCCCTTCAAAAGTTTAGTATCTTTTTGACGAAAAGTTTGGATTTCGTCTCAGGCGGGATCATTGAATTGTTTTGTTCAAAGTGAAGATTAAATGTTGACGCACGTGACTCACTACTACTATCATAAGACAAGTGCCATGCTTGCAAAAGTGGGCATGACACGACGAAGACTTTTTCTATATCCATTTCCAATCGGAGCAATGCAGATTTCAAAGTGGAGGAAGGCTCAATGAGTGGTGTTCGAACGCGCTTTGCTCCGAGCCCCACGGGCTTTTTGCATGTGGGAGGATTACGAACAGCCCTGTATAATTATCTGTTGGCCAAAAAGGAAAAGGGCACATTCATCCTTCGGATTGAAGATACCGACCAGTCCCGCAAAGTCGAAGGCGCAATGGAAAATCTTGTCGATACGTTGGAATGGGCGGGCTTGCATTTTGATGAAGGGCCCGGACGAGAAGGTAATTTTGGTCCATATATTCAATCTCAGCGTATAAACCTGTACCAGAAATGCGCACATCAATTAGTGGAAGAAGGGAAAGCCTACTATTGCTTTTGTACTCTTGATCGATTAGAAAAACTGCGCGAGCAGCGTATCGCGGCGAAACTTCCGGGATCGTACGATCGCAATTGCCGGGATCTCTCCAAGGTTGACGTGCAGGAAAAAATGAAACGGGGCGAGCCGCACGTAATTCGGATGAAGGTGCCGCTGGCGGGCGAATTGACGTTCTCCGACGCCATTCGTGAAAAAGTAACCATCGCTTATGCTGTCCTCGACGACCAGGTAATTCTGAAATCGGACGGCTATCCCACCTACCACCTGGCAGTTGTGGTCGACGACCATTTTATGAAAATTAGCCACGTTATTCGCGGGGAAGAATGGCTTCCGAGCACACCGAAGCACATCATTTTGTACAACTATTTTGGTTGGGAATTGCCGCAGTTTGCCCACCTGCCGCTGTTGCTTAATCCTGATAAATCAAAGTTGAGCAAACGTCAAGGTGATGTTGCGGTGGAGGACTACCGCGAGAAAGGTTATTTGAAGGAAGCGCTGGTCAATTTCGTTGCTTTTCTTGGTTGGAACCCAGGCGATGAACGCGAACTCTTTTTTCTCGAAGACCTTGTAAAAGAGTTTACTTTGGACCGTGTTGGAAAGTCCGGCGCCGTCTTTAATATTGAAAAACTCGACTGGCTGAATTTCGAGCACCTCCGGAAGAAACCGGAGCCGGACGTTCTCTGTATGTTGAAGGACCATCTGAAACGGTCTGCGGTCGGTGACAAGCATTTCGACGACCCGTATTTGTTGAACGTCATCCGCGCAATGCGCGAGAGGGTCACCTTTGTGAAGGATTTTGTTGAAAAGAGTCCGTACTTCTTTCAATCGCCGAAGGAGTACGATCCGGTGGATGTGAAGAAAAGATGGAAACCGGAGTCCTCAAAGTATCTCAAGACGTTGGGTGAAGAATTTGCGGCGCTCGCAACTCCGACAAAGGAGGAGTACGAATCAGCACTTCACCATACAGCGCAGACGTTGAAGATCAAGAACGGCGATCTGATCCATCCCCTCCGGCTGGCAGTCTCAGGAATGGGCACCGGTCCGGGGCTTTACGATATCCTGTTTATTCTCGGGAAGGATGAAACGATCCGGAGAATCATTTCAGCAATCGAGATACTGTATTGATGACGATGGAAAACAAAAAGAGTTTAGAAAGCGATAAAGCGAACGCTGAAATTCCCGAACGGAAGAACTTCATCCGCGAAATGATTGATGAAGATCTTAAAACGAAAAAGTTCGCTGGAAAAGTACACACTCGATTTCCTCCTGAGCCAAATGGATATCTCCACATCGGCCACGCAAAATCGATATGTCTCAACTTCGGGCTCGCCAGGGACTACCACGGACTGTGCAACCTCCGCTTCGATGACACCAATCCGACGAAGGAAGAACAGGAGTACGTCGAATCAATCATGCGTGATGTTCGGTGGCTCGGGTTCGATTGGGAAGACAGGCTCTTCTATGCATCCGATTATTTCGACCAGCTATATGAATATGCCGTGCAGTTGATCAAGAAAGGAAAGGCGTACGTTTGCGATCTCAATGCCGATCAGATTCGTGACTACAGGGGAACGCTGACCGAGCCGGGGAAAGACAGCCCATATAGGATGCGAACTGCGGACGAGAATCTGAATCTCTTCCAGCGGATGCGCAACGGAGAATTCCCCAACGGCTCGCGGACACTGCGCGCAAGGATCGACATGAAATCGCCAAACCTGAACTTGCGCGATCCTGTCATGTATCGTATTCTGTTCGCGACACATCACCGTACCGGCGACAAGTGGTGCATCTATCCGATGTACGACTGGGCACACGGCCAGAGCGATTCGATAGAGAGAATCACTCATTCGATCTGCACACTTGAATTCGAAAATCATCGCCGCTTGTATGATTGGTGCCTCGAAGAATTAGGAATTCATCATCCTCAACAGATTGAATTTGCGCGATTGAATATAACCTACACCGTGATGAGCAAACGGAAGCTCCTGGAACTCGTCGAGGAGGGTCACGTGAAGGGGTGGGATGATCCGCGCATGCCGACAATTTCGGGTCTTCGCCGCCGTGGATATACGCCAGAGTCGATTCGCGCTTTTGCGGATCGAGTCGGAGTAGCGCGGAGGGAGAATACCTCAGATGCGCTCTGGTTGGAAGAATGTTTGCGTAACGACTTGAACAAACGCGCACCTCGCGTGATGGCAGTGCTCCGTCCCCTGAAACTCGTGATCGAAAATTATCCTGACGGAACCGTCGAAGAACTCGAGGGGGTGAACAATCCCGAAGAGCCAGCGATGGGAAGTCGAAAGCTTCCTTTCTCCAAGGTCCTATATATAGAGCAGGATGATTTCAGGGAAGTTCCACCCAAGAAGTACTTCCGGCTCTCACCGGGCGCCGAAGTTCGGTTGCGATACGCGTACATAATCAAGTGCGTTGATGTTGTGAAGAGTGCAGCAACGGGCGAAGTCGTCGAATTGCGGTGCACGTACGATCCGGAAACGAAAAGCGGATCAACCCAGAGTGCGCGGAAAGTGAAGGGGACAATTCATTGGGTGTCCGCAGCGCACGCCATTAATGCAGAGGCCCGTCTCTATGACCGGCTTTTCAGTGCTGAATATCCGGACAGAGAAAACTGGAAAGATTCCATCAATCCCAGTTCCCTGGAAGTCTTACGGGAGTGCAAGATCGAACCGAGTTTGGCGAAAGCTACACCACAGGATCGATTCCAGTTCGAACGCCTTGGATATTTTTCCTTGGATGATGATTCGAAAGAAGGAGCTCTCGTTTTCAATCGAGCTGTTACATTGCGGGACACATGGGCGAAAATCGAGAAGTCCTGAAGCACTCCGAGGCCGGTCGTGGGGTCTTTTGAGAAGTGATGCCATGACTGCCGCTATTTCAGAATTACATATCCTGGAA
>JAGVPT010000068.1 GCA_020052095.1 Bacteroidota bacterium
GCATATATTCTCCGCTATATACGCCAGTATTGTACACTAAAAACTGAATATTGTCAAGCATATAATACGTCATCATATTTATGAATTTACCCACTAAGTAAATCTGGCACCGCCGACAATATACAAAATCAATCTAAAAAAGGCGAGGGAAGTGGTGCATTTTGACCACAAAACGAGTGATGCCATGACTTTGTCCGTCAAGTCTGGAACACTTCCAAGATATGTAATTCTGAAATAGCGGGAGTCATGGGATCACTTCTCAACTACGTTGCAATCGTCGCCCGGGAGTATCTATTGGAGAACGCGGCAACGGCCAGCACCATGAGCATGAGGAGAGTGCTGTACATAGCCGCCACACCCAAATCAAACAGGCGAAGTTGAGAGAGTATCTCGACTGATATGGGTTTTGTGCTGTACGAATAGAGCAGAATCGAAGAAACGAATTCCCCGGCAGAGTTGATAAAAACGAGAAGCGCCCCTGATACGATAGAAGGCAAAAGAAGTGGGACAATGACTTTTCGAAAGGTTCTCACCTGTGATGACCCCAGTGTCTCCGCGGCTTCGTAGACTGACGGAGATATGGCCTCAAATCCGGCAGTCGTTGAGCGATAAAGCAATGGGAGGTTCCGCACGGCGTACGCCAAAGGCATAATCCAGAATGTCCCAATCAGTATTGAATCAAAAGAAAACAATGACGGCCGGTTGAATCCAAGTATCAATCCGACGGCGATCACGGTGCCGGGAATCCCGAACGGGAGCGAGAGGATGACCTCCAGCAATCTTCTTCCGGGAAAGTGCTTTCGGTTGATGAGATACGATGCAGTGACGCCGAGACAAACCACTCCGGCGGTCGCGACAAGAGCCATGCAAATACTGTTGAGCAATGGTTCGAGAAGACGCGGTTCTTCGAACAAATGCAGGTAGTTTTTCCCGGTAAAGGATGTGGGGAATATCTGATACGTCCAAGAGCCTTCCTTGACAAATGAAATGGCGACAATAGTAATAATAGGAAGGGCAAAGAGTGAAACAAGCGCAAACGCTGAAAAGATAACGAGTATCCGGGTCAACTTCCCATGGGGAACAGCGGAGACTCTGATGGTACCTTTCGAACTCAGGAGATATTGCTTATGAGCCTGCCACCATCGCAAGAAAAAGAGAGCACACACCGAGATTGTCAGCAACAGTATAGAAAGAGCCGCGGCTGAGGAGCTCTCCCCGTTGAGCTTTGCGGCGTAAATTTCAAGCGTGAGGTACCGGGTTGCGCCCCCAAAGAGAAACGGCGCCGAGAATGACGCCATGCTCGACATAAATGTGATGAGCGATGCCCCGACAAGCGAGGGTGTAAGCATCGGGAGAAGTATTTTAAGAATTGTCCTCGCGCGGGTGGCGCCAAGGCTGGCTGAAGCGTCTAATGCGTTGCCGTCCAATTGTGATAGCCCCGACGACACGAAAAGGTAAAAGTACACATAAAAGGAATAGACGTGAACGACGACAATCCCAGTCCAACCATTCACAGTGAACAGTGAGGGTGATGCGCCGGAGAGAAGAGCTAGCACGCGGGAGAGCATTCCGCTCTCGCCGACCAGGAACAAAAATGAAATGACGCCCACGAGGGGCGGAAGCGCCAGCGGCACAAGGACGAGCTTCGAGAAAAACGACTTTGCGGGAAATTCAAAAAAGGTGAATACATATGCGAAGAACGTGCCCACGGCAGCACTGCCAAGAACGCTCAGGAGGGAGATCGAAATGGAATTGATTGAGGCTTCGAGGAGTGAGGAACGAAAAAACTGCCGGTATGGCTCGAATGAGAGCTGGCCAATTCCCATCAGGCTTTCTTTTACGAGAGCATACATGGGAAAAAGAATATATCCCGCTGCATAGAAAACGACAGCGAATAGCATCATACCCGAAATGGGAGTAATCCTTCGCGATGCGCTACTCATATTTGACCTTTCTCTGAACAGAGGCGTCAAGCGAGAGGCATACTTCACTTCCAATTTCGCCATTAAAGCTCTTTTCCGAAGAGGGACGATGGGCTTTTACAGATTGACCCAAGAAGTCGATGGTGTATTCAACACTCGAACCCGAAAACTCCTTATTACTAATTTTTCCCTTCGCTTTTCCCGAGTTATTCGATAGGATGATCTCCTCCGGCAACACCGCAAGCAGTTCACTTTCCGTGAGCCCTTGTACGCCAAAATATTCTCTACAGGCAATCGCCGAGAATAGATTTGCGTGGCCGATGAACGATGCGGTGAACGCGTTGTGCGGATGAAAGTACAACTCGTCAGGCGTGCCGATCTGTTGGACCACTCCCTTGCTCAGAATCGCAATCCTGTCCGACAATGCAAGCGCTTCACCTTGATCATGCGTCACATAAATTGTCGTAATGCCGACTTCGCGTTGGAGACGTTTGATCTCAGCTCGCGTTTCAATGCGAAGAGCATGGTCCAGATTAGAAAGCGGTTCATCGAATAGCAAAATCCGCGGCTCGACAACCACCGCGCGAGCGACGGCAACGCGTTGTTGTTCACCGCCGCTCAACAGCGGCACAGGGGTATTTACCTTTTCCAACAAATGTACTTTTCCCAGGATGTCCTCGACTCTGCGACGGATTTCGCTGCCTGGCATTTTCTTCACTTCCAGTCCATACGCGACGTTTTGAAAAACCGTCATGTGCGGAAAAAGCGCGTAGTTTTGAAACACAATTCCGACATTTCTCCTTTGCGGGGAAAGGGCCGTCACATTGGAACCGTCGATTCGCACCTCGCCGGATGAGGGCGATTCAAGTCCGGAAATTATCCGAAGCAGAGTAGTTTTGCCGCATCCGCTTGGGCCAAGAAGCGAGAAGAATTCTCCTTCCTTAACATGAAGATCGAGCGGCGAGAGGGCGCGAACTTCGCCGAAGGTCTTTGAAATGTTTTGAAGATTTACTGTGGCCAAGAGAGCAGTTTTAGATTAAGAATTAGGCGATGACGCAGTAGGCATTAGGCATCAGGCATTAGGCATTTCTCATGAGTCATTACGTACTGATCATTGCTCATTGATGATTGCCCATTGTTCATTACTCATTGTTCCCGCCTCGCCCCTTTATCTCCTCGTCCCACTTTTTCATCCACTCGGATTCATGGTGTGAGACCAAATCCCAATCAACGGGCATGGACGTATATGTTGTCGAAGTGATCCATGCTGGGAGCTTCTCTTTTTGAATATCGATGCGGGCTGGTATGCGATAGTAGTTATTCGCTTGAAAAAGGAGGTTCTCTTCGTTTGTGACAAACTCATAGAACTTTTTCGCCACCTCCAGATGCTTTGCTCCTTCTACCAACGCAATGCCGTCTGTGAGCACCACGGTCCCGCTTGCGGGAAAGTTGTAGCCGAATGGATAGTTGTTGATCTTACTTTGCAGGACAATATCCGGCATGTTCCAGATTGAGATCGTCGCCTCTTCGCGGGCAAGTTTCAGATACATTTGTGTAGGATCGGATGTATACGATTTTGTGTTTGAATCCAGACGTCGAAGCCATTGAAACCCTTTTTCCTCCGAACCATATTTCGTTACAGCCGATGCGATCATCGCTGAGAAGATAATACGCAGAGTTCCCGACGCGAGCGGATATCTCAGAACGATTCGCCCTTTCCATTTCGGATCAAGCAGCTCCTCCCAGTCTTTCGGTGCGGTGTCGTTCGTTAGCAAACGAGAGTTGAACGCAATGACCTCCGGAGTAATAAATGTCCCATACCATGTATCGTTCACACCCCTGCTTTCCGGAGCAACATGCTCTGCCCAAGAAGGCCGGTACGGCGCAAGAAGTCCTTCTTTTGCGGCGCGCATGAAAATTGTCGAAGGTGCTCCCCACCAAACGTCGGCCTGGGGATTTGCCTTTTCAGTACGAATTCTGTCGTAAGCATCCTGCGATCCCATATCGAGCCATACCACATCGACATTGGGGTTCGCAGTCTCAAATTTCTTTTCGAAATCCTCCAGCATATCTTTCCCATGCGGCGAATAGATCACGAGTGGGGTTCTATCCGAATGTGAGCAACCGGCAGGTGTAAGCAGCAAACAAAGACAAATCAATTTCCTCATTTCTCATTCCTTAAACTCGCAAATGCATTTTCACGCTATTCAGATAACTCTTCATCTTTTTTTGTAGTTCTTCCCTCTTCCCTCATATTTCTTCTTTCTTACTCACGTTACGCAAAACGCCAATATTATTGCCACGAAGTCACAAAGTCACTAAGAAAAACAACCTTTTTTATTAATGGACCTTACAAAATGAATCTTTCCTTAAAAAGTCTTTGTGTCTTAGTGCCTTGGTGGCAAGGCTTTTAAACTCTGCGTAACATCGGTTTCTTATCTCTTCTCTCTTATATCTTATCGTTTACCTCCCACTGGCCAACGAAATCATATTTGCGAACATTCGAAAAGCGCCTTTGTTCACCTCTTTCAACTCGCGATACCAGACGTACGATGAGTAAAGATATTGTCCTTTTCCGTACCTCGCAAACAACAGCCCGGTATCGAGGGGTGGTTCATCCGGATCAGCCGACGACAGCAGCCGTTCGTATTGGACAGGCACGTTCGCGGGCATATAGACTGCGCGCTCCTGCACCCAATCATCCCAGGCGGTTGCATCAATCTTGTTTGGAATATTGAACAGCGCATGTTCCGGCTTCAAGACCTGCACGGGAGCGGTTTCGTACGTGATCCTATTACGCGAGAGCGAAAACGGATACGGCGCGAACTCGGGCTTCCATTCCTGTTCGCGTTGATACATCACGATCAGCGTACCACCATTCTTTACATAATCCAATATCCGGCTGTTATTCCTCACTAGATCTTGTCGCACAAGATATGCACGAATGTCAATGACAATTGCGCTGTACGACTGCAAGTCTCCCGAGGAGAGTTCTTTTTCCGTCAACAACCGATGCTCCACTTTAAGACCGTGTAACACATCACTGAAGACATCGTCGTAACTTTGCACAATGCCGATGTTCAATCCAGTCGCGACCGCACCGCCAAATTTCTTCAACGTAACCTGAGCTGTGTCAGCGTCAATACAAATCGAAATCGGATATGTACCTTCGGGCAACGAACGGGGCGGCATGATGGTCACAGTGTCGTTGTATACGCTGTCTTCCTTTGCGATGACAAACTCGCTATTCACTACGTCCCACCCATTCGGCACCGTGGCTTTCACTCTCCCGGCG
Source organism: Bacteroidota bacterium (assembly GCA_020052095.1). GTDB lineage: Bacteria > Bacteroidota > Ignavibacteria > UBA10030 > UBA8401 > JAGVPT01. The sequence goes on from JAGVPT010000068.1 coordinate 5,218, forward strand.
GCTTTCTTCGGAAAATAGTTCTGCACGGCAAATGGAATCTTCAAGGGCTCATCGGTGATGCGAAAGACCTGCGAAGGGAGCGAGATCGCCTGCAGAGGCGCAACATCGAGGAAAACAGGAACCTTGTCATGCGCGTGTTTTTCACCGCGGTCGAATGCGGCATCTACTGTTATGAGGGGAATCGTCCGCATCGTTTCGTACAAATGACGCACTCTCGGATACGTATAATGTGGATGGCCGCCCACAACGACCTCATACCTCTCCTTCCCAGGATCATCCATCTTCCTGCTTGTCCAGCCGGAAGGAAGATCAAACGATATGTTCAGATTTGAAAGCGACTCAAGGGGAACGACTTCAAGCGTAACCTTCTGATTGGGGACGACTATTGAATCCGACGACGAGATTCGCAGCGGCGATTGGGTCGGAATAAGTGGAAGCCGTATCTCGTCGGCAGTATGCAGACCGCCAAGAAAATCGTTGCGGACATTCATATATTTTCCGCTTGATCGAACGAGAACGTACCGTGTCGAATCCAGAAATCTCCCGAAACGGCCGCTCGCGAGAGATTTGTCCATTCCCTGTGTCCTGTGCTGGGCTAGAGCTTCCATCGCGAGCCGCGCAGCAGTCTTGCCAAGGGCAAGCGTATCAGAGCTGACCGGATTCACAACATCTGGTTTCATCAGTGAATCGCGTTGCGGGAATATTCTCATGAACATTTTCTTCGGCTGATGCAGCGCTATCCCAGGCTCTCGCAGTTGTTCGGGGTGATATGAGGTGTCAGCGGCAAGCCAGAATGCTTGAAGCGCTGCAATCGCAACCGCCTGGTGGTTACCGTGACCTGTGGTTGTATCATGATTCGTGAAAAGGACGTCCGGCTTGAGTTTGCGGATCATATAGACCAATCGTGCAACAGCATTCTCCCTTCCCCATATGTCGAATGTCTCTTTTGCAGTCTTCGAGAAACCAAAATCAACGAAGTTTAGAAAATAGAGTTCCGAGCCGATAATGCGCGCGGCTTTTTCCGTCTCCGCAGTGCGAAGAACGCCGAGGTTCTCATACAACTCGGGGCCGATCTCATTCTGTCCCCCTTCGCCGCGAGTAAAGCAAATCGAGTAGGTCTTTACGCCATATTTGTAGCGATAATACGCGAGAGTGGATCCATCCTCGTCGTCCGGATGCGCGGAAAGATTCATGATGGACGGAACATGTTGCGACAAACCTGGCGCTGTAACAGTGAGCGCAAGCAGAAGAATAACAAAAAATCTTGTCATGGAGTTAAGGCAAGGTGCGGTTAGAGGTAAGTGTGTTACTTCAATATATTTAATTCGCAGACTCTAATCAATGCTGGTGAGTTGCTTTCATTAGAAATTGTCTTTAAGGAACCATTTAATCTTGTAATCTTGTAATCTTGTAATCTTGCATCCAACGCACAAATCTCGAAATCGGAGATGATTGTTCATTGATCATTGTTCATTGCTCATTGTTCCGGCCTCCGCATACTCGCCAGCCCCGATTCCTTTATCACTTCGTAGTATGAGCGAAGTTGGATTTTGGGGGAGCGAATTACATTTTGGAATCGCTCGGAGAGAACCGCTTTGCGCTCCGCGTTCCGGTGCTTGCTGACGTTGGGCAATCCGAATGAATTCATGTCCACCAATGCATCCATCTCCGGCGTTTCCAATCCGATGTGGAATACGAAAAGCCACCTCACCCCCGGAGTCAATGTATTCGCAATGCGCATCAGAGTATCGGTCTTTCCCTCAATCGGCGCATTATAGAGTCCAACGGCATCTTGCTCGCCGAAATATCGAGAGATTCCAACGCGATATTCTTTCGCCAGTTTCTCCACCACCGCACGAAGCTCGGGAGTTTGCACCGCGGCACCCATATGATAATCCAGATAATCGATCCGCAATCCAGAACGAACGGCGCGGTCGATTTGCGCTCGTAGTTCTTTCTCAACTTCTTCGACGCGCGGATTGTGAGCAAATAGCGCCGCTCGCGAAGGGAAAAAATAGCCATCGCTGTCAACAAGGCTCGGGACGCTTCCAGCTCCAATCACCGGTCCCCAGCGATAATTCTTCCATTCCGAATTCAATACAAGGTGGACACCTACAGAGACATTGGGAAATTGTTTCAGAATCGGCACGGCCTCCTGATACCATGGACAAGCAAACATTACCGAAACCGACATCGGCATTCCGGTGGCGGCCACTTCACCAATCGCAGAATTCAATCCATGACACATCCCGATATCGTCAAACCGGAGCATCACAGTAATTGAGGCTGTGTCGCGCTGTTTTTCACTTTGCGGATAACTTCTGCCAACGACAAAACAAAGTAACAGGATCACTATGAATACAATTTTGGTTCTTATCATTTAATAGTTCCCTTTTCGATGTGATGAAAGTATTACAAGATTGCAAGATTGTGAGATTGAAAAATGGTGTATCTTTTTAAGCGCTGCAGATTATTCATTACTCATCGCTCATTGCTAATTGATCATTGCCGGACGATAGTCCTGCCCCTTTTCAGTTGGAGAGTATACTGTGGCAGCATCATAACCAGCCCATAGATGCCCATCGTCAAGATGACGTACTTGCTGTGTTTAATGCCCTTGGCATCCATTCAAACAATGTCGAACCTTACAATCTCACAATCTTGCAATCTTGAGTCTACTCTAAAAAGGTATTTTTGAGAAAATAATTGTCCAATTTAAACTGGATTCGATATCTAAAAATTGAAATTAGACCTTTTTAGATTCGACTCAATCTTGTAATTTTGTAATCTTGCAATTTCAATAACCTTTCCTTCGACTCAGATCGTTTTAGTGGGCCAAAGTGACCATCAGTTTGAATACCTTATCCTTCGATTTCGCGACGATAATTCTGTTGTCCATTTTTGCCAGAATGCTCCCCTTCAACGCTATTTGTTGCTGAGACGATTCCTTGGCTCTCGTCTGACTGTCAGCATGGAGGTTATATCGTACGAAGACCAGATCATCGCCTTTCGGCAAAATCTCTCCTTCAAAAGAGAGCGACATTCGTCCATCCGAAGTCTCTTTGTTGACACTCACCATGAAGTGTTTATCGGCTGTAATCACGGTCATTCCCGAGGCGTCTTCGCTCGGCTCTATTGTAAGATTGATGGCGTAGTTTTTGCCGAGATCTCGCATTTCATCCTTCTTTGCAGCCTTGCTAATCTCATCATCTTGAGAAAATGCCGAAAGAGAAAAACAAAGTATCAGAAAACCTAAGAAAGCGTACGGTTGTTTTTGCATGGCATCAGTCCTTCCTTTCTTTGTTGAAGCAGTTGTGTGTTCGTGCGTGGTTCTAAGTTCTGAGTTCTAGGTTGTGAGTTCTGAGTCTTAAGTTTTAGGTGCTGAGTTCTTGGTTCTAATTTTTAATTCATAATTTTACATCCCGATCTCCAATTCTCGCCTTATCGCTTATCCCTCATCCCTTCTCCCTCATCCCTTCTACCTCACAAGCATCATCTTTCTTGTTTCAGTCGATTTCTCGGTCTGCAACCGGAAGAAATATGCCCCCGAAGGAGCCGGTTCTTCGGCTTCGTTGGCGCCGTCCCAGCGCGCAGTGTATTCGCCGGCTGAAAGATGCTCATTCAATAGTGTGCAGACAATCGACCCATGAATATCAAAGATCGTTATAACCACGCGCGATGCTTCGCGAAGGGTAAATTGGACTCTCGTCTCCGGATTAAATGGATTTGGAAAATTATTGCCCAGAACAAAATTCAGCGGCCGTTCGGAACCGTTACCGGCGATGATGCCGGTTCCCGTTGATGTGTATTTATAAACCGAATCGCCCACCGCGTATCCGAACGTGTTACTAAACATGCGTATGCGATTAATGCGCCGCCCTAATCCGACGGAATGCCAGCTTTCACCGCCGTTCGTGGTTTCGTACATGGGATTTGCACTATTGCCTCCAGCCCAACCTAGCGTATCATTAGCGAAACCGATTCCCTGCACAAAGTAATAGGAGTTTGAGAAAAGTTTTTCGGTCCACGTAATACCGCCGTCGGTGGTCTTCACAAAATAGATCGGCGATAACGAGTTCCGCTGGAGGGAAACGTAGCCGACGTTTCTGGACGGAAAATTGATTTTCCAGCACCATTCTCCTTTGCGCGCGGTGGTGATCCGCTTAGTCCATGTGGCGCCGCCATCAGACGTGAAAAGAATTACACCGCTCGAGCTGTCGTGGTTCGAATTTGTGAGTCCGACACAGAAGCCTGTATCGGGATGAGTGAAGCGAACATCAATTAACCCGCCGGCGTAGCTGCTCATGTCCTTCGCCGTCCATGTTTGACCGCGATCCGTCGTTTTGTAAAACCATGCGGGACCTCGCACGCGGCCAACGGCGACGATCACAGAATCATTGATGACATGCATGCCGCAAAAACCACGCTTGATGACTGCGCTGCTAAGCGAAATGACGGGTGTCCAGGTTTGGCCGCTGTTCGAACTACGGTAGATAAGATTAGTATCCGTCGACGACGGATTATTCGGATCACCCCAACCGAGACACCCGGCGTACCCGTTAAGCGAATCCAGGAATCCCACTGAGCGAAAGTGTGTTATTGAACTTTCAAAGACCTTTTGCCAGGAATTGCCGCCATCGGAAGTGCGATGAATTTGTCCCACGCCGTTAACGACCCATCCGAGCACCGGCGTTAGAAAAAAACCGTCGTTAATGCGGGAAGCAGGAGATGGAATGTATGCCGTCTTTTGCCATTTTGCCTGCGACATCGCCCCGGAATAAATAATGACTGCTGTTGCGAAAATAAGATAAAGAGAAATCGTACTTTTCATCAACTCTTCCTTTGTTTTTTGGTTCGTAGTTCCTGGTTCTTAGTTCTTAGTCCTGAGTCCTGAGTCCTGAGTTCCTAATTCTTAATTCCTAATTCTTCGTTCTTAAAAGCCTTCCCCATTACTCGTGCGACCGGGTATACGCCGATTGCGGTATCCCAGTACGGTGAACGCTTGTAGAAAAAATTAAGCCGTGCACTTGGACTTTTTGCAAATGTGGAATCGGTCGCGACCTTTGCCTCAAATTCCTTCTTCAATGCCGGATCTTTCGCCAACATATCGCGCGCGAGCTTCTCCAAGACATAGTGTTCTCCATATTCCTTCTGCTCGAAAATCCCGTCAAAGAATCCCCAGCCGACAAATGAATCGGGCCCGTTCGGTTCCAGGAGATTCATTAAGACCTTTCCAGTCCGCTGTGCGGTCGGCACGACAAATGTTCCCGCGGGAAATGTCCGCACCTCCGAAAACGCTTCCGATTTGAATTTCACGGGATGTCGCCCTTCGAATGGACGCTCTTGCCACTTCACATCGGAAAACTTATACGACTCAATAGCGCCTGTTACGCTTGATCCAAGGGTCCACATGCGTACCTCGTGCGCCTTCAGCACGTCGATCACCTTCGTCCATGCTTGCGGAATAAAATAGTATTTCGGAATTTTCACGGAGTCAATCGCAATCACCTCTTCGAAGTACGGTGCGGCGATAATTAAGGGCTCGCGTGAATAGACAGTTCTCAGGTCGCCTGAGATCTCGCTGAACTCGATAGTCGTGCGCAATCCCCTAAACTCTATTGAGCGGGATTTCTCCGTCGTTTGGAATCTAAGCGGAAGATATGAATCGCCGTTCGGCGCCGCGATGGTCTTTATGTCCGCCCTCTCGACGATGGCGCGAAGCGTATCGGCCTCGCGATTCACAATGGCGAGTGTCGAGACGAGCATTTCGTACGTGCTGCTCACGCGTACCTTGTAGGGCTTCAACATGTGTGTCTCGATCAGAAGAGTAGGTCTGTTCTGTGCTGCGCCGTATCCGGTCGAAAACCTCGGCGTTCCCGCGCCGGCGGCAAATCCCTTCGATAAATCGCGGTCCTCTCGTGCGGCAATGTAGGGTGCGATTCCATGGTTCGATGTTTCTACGTCGGTGATCATTGCGGGCAAGTAGCTTTGCTTTAGCCACCGAATGATGTCGGAGTCAAGATTGGGATACAATTCCATCGCAAAAGTCACATCGTACTGAAAATCCATTCCATCCGTCACATGGCAATCGACATAAAAGTCGGGAAGCCAATCGGCGAAGAGCTTCAGCATCGAGCGCATCTCCGGTGCATCGGCTTTCATGTAATCACGATTGAGGTTAAGATTTTGTGCCGTCACTCTCCATCCCATTTCCTCGGGACCGTTCTCATTGATCCGATTATATTTCCCGAACCGCTCATGACCATCGACATTGAAGATCGGAACAAACAGAACTATTGCCCGATCAAGAAGCGCTGCTCTGTTCTTCGTTATCGCAATATCTCTCATCAGCATCAGCGAAGCATCCTTGCCGTCAATCTCGCCCGCATGGATTCCGCTTTGAATCAGTATTATCGCCTTCTTTGTTTTTGCGGCTTCGGCCGGAGTGAATGCCCTCTCCTTTGAGAGTATCACTAGAGGAAGATCCCTCCCCTGCGGAGTTTTTCCGAAACTCGTATACCGTACCCACGGAGACGCCTTTGCGAGTCGCTTGCAATAACTTATTGTCTCTTCATAGCGGGGAGTTTGAAGAAAGTTGCTTTTTTCATAAAGCGTGAGCCATGGACTCACATCGTTTGTCTGCCCCGATGAAAAAGCGGAAAGAACAACGAACAAGAAAATGATGCTGGTTCTCATATTGCTCCGAGATGTTTGTTCTCAAAATTGGGACATTATCTCATCTTTACGAGTTTCTGTGTAGCAGTCGTCTGTTGTCCGCCCCCGCTAATAACGACCCGGTATAAATAGATGCCGTTGGCAATTTCACTCCCGTCTTTGTCCCTACCGTTCCAATAAAGATTATCACTCGAGTTCTGGTAACCATTCATTCCAATACGGACCTTTGATGAAAAATCCAAATCCTGAATCAAGCGACCAGCGACAGTATAGATCTTTATGTGTGCGTTTTGCGGGTCGTCGCTTCCAGTAAGCGTGAACGTAAAGGTCGTCCCGGTACCGAATGGGTTCGGAATGTTGTAGACGTTATACAATTCGAGCTTGCTCGCAACTTTCACGGTGAGAAATGTTGTATCCGAAGAATTTGCCGCCGCGTCTTTTGCAAAGTACTTAATTGCGTTCTCTCCTTCCTGCAATTGCGGCGTCCATTGGATTTCTGCAAGCACCGGAGCCGTTCTCAATGTAAACTGTATATTAGCATTCCCCGTATAGAAAACCGGCTTTCCGTTTAGTTCAATCCGCACATTCGAAGTATCACTTTGCGTAAGCGGCATTCCATTAATATCCCTGAGCGTAAAAAGCACAAGCGGAACTGCACGGACATAATCCCCATCGAGCACGCGCATGTTATCGAACGTAATGTCGAGAGATGGACGAATAGTGTCGGGCAATACTGTATACGGAACCGAAACGGTATTATTTGATTTGTACAATTCGCTTATGACATTATTGGGATCAACCTGGAAAACAAAGGAATGGTTGCCCCGTCTCCCCCGGCTGTCGTACTGAGTGAGTACACTGACAGTGTCACCTGCATTGAATGTAGGCACGACGACGCTCTTGAGGGTTCGCGGTGGACCACTGTCGTCCGTAAGGATCGATATCAACACGCTATCTGCTTTCGAGGATCCGACATTAAACACCTCGACTCCCACATTGGTTGCTTCCCCCTCTTGCATGACTGATTTTTGCATGTGCACCGTGTTCTTAGAAAGCACCAACTCAGGAGGTGATTGCGCTTTGATACTCCAGCTCTTGATCGCCGGAGAGGCTAGGGATGGGCCCGCTGTAAGGTCAAACACCATTCGTCCGAAGGGGTACACCGCACTTGAAATATTTGTTAGACTTACCGAAGAAGAAAGCGTTGACGAAATCAGCGTATCGACCACTCCATTCTTTCTTACACCAAGAAATGAAGTCTTGGCCGAAGAATTTGATGGTTCAGTTTTTTCAACTTGCAGATTGTACCAGGCGGTTGCTGGGCCAATCTCGGGTGTAACAAACGAACCTGTCGTTGCCTTCCGAACGAAAGTTGTTTCAACGATCGCCTTTCCCGTTGTACTCCTTTTGAAATTCTCCAATGCCGTTCCGGTCGGTGCTCCTTTTCTCCCTATTATTGAGTAAGAATCACGGAAACCCAGGCTGTCTATTAACGATGAAGCTCCTATCGATTTGTAAGCTGTCCTCCCGGAAGACGTAAATCCAACTGAGCCTTCGTGAATAATCACAGAAGCAACAAGCATTCCCGATGGTGTCGAATTAATAAATGAGATCATTGAATCTTGTCGGTTCTCTGCCGGATGCTCATACATATCAAAATTTCCAAACTTCACCACGTCGAATGACAGAGTATCGAGGACTATGATGTTATGCCCACCGGCAAAACTATCTGGAATTTTGTTAAGACCGTTTATTTCAATGACACCGAACCATCCATCATAGGTACCGGAAGAAATGGCACGCATCGAGGTCCCAATTTTCGAAAGAGAAACACTATCTCTGACAATTTCGGTATTTGTGTAAGCGTTAATAGTTTTTGATAAGGAGTCAAATTGACCAAACGAAGAATTATCGAGAGCGCCAAGGTAGAAAGTTCCTGTGGTCCACTTGCTTGCACCACCTTGAATGTTTGCTCGCCAATAATATCGTGCCGGGCGACGTAACGAAACAATGTTGAATGAAGTCGTAACAACTCCCATCGGTGCGTTTAACTTGCCAGCTGTCGAATAATCCCTGAGCGTATCAATTTCTATCGACACGATCTTCCCCGGATCATAATGTTCTGACTCCGGGTTTAAAAGGACCATGCTTGACACTGAGGATATAGACATCGGTGTAGGGCTGACAATTTTGAAATCAGTCGATGATACAAGAAATGTGTTGGTAGCCGAATTGTCATTCTTAGTTAACTCCGCCACCTTGTTATGAGGGTCCAACGTTATTGTAACGTGATGTTCGCCAGCTCTGTGCTTGATATAACCATAACAATAGAGCGTGTCATAGGTAAGCGGCATCGGCCTGCGGATCGACCATGATCTAACTAGCTCTGAAAGAAAACTTTGCTGAATTTCGATATCAATGCTGTCGCTCGTAACCGATCCATAATTGCCGTAGACGATACTCACCCCCGCGCTATCTTGATCATCAGTCAAATCTGATCGAGGATAAGAGATGAGATTCTGCTGTGCAATGAGATTAGGCAAGTAGGGAATCTTCAAGTCAACTGTCGGATCGCCGATCAACGTATTATTATACAACATGACTCCATTTTCTGTGCTGAATCCTTCCCGTAATACTTTGCGCATTTTTGAAATTAGATGTGCCTTGCCAATGCGAACAATAGAATCCTTTAACAAGGCTGAATAGAATTTCTGCGGAAGCGAAGTCGCAATCCCCTGGAATCCAAGAGATGTATTGCCGATATAAGCGATTGCACTCGCAGTCGGTCCCACTACAAACAATTCGCTGAATGATTTGAGAAGTGGCTCGGCGAACTTCCCCGTTGAACAGCCGAAGTCTGTGATGAGTGAAGGGCGTTCCCGTGCATTCTTCAATTGTAGAGGATCGCCGATACTATTATCCCAAGTTTGGGTTCCGCTGTGACCGATATATGAAATAAAAACGCCGCCGGTCGAGATTGCGTCCCTTATTTCCTGGATTGAAAAAGGACCAAAGTCGGATTGCGGCGACACGGTTTTGTAGAAGTGCGTTGTCAAACCGCCAATCGGTGCAGGTTTCGCCATCGTAGCGACAATTTCATCGTGCACGGAGTTAAGGAGAGCGATCTGTCCTGGATTTGCAGGGTCACCTCCGGTGAAAAAGAGGAACCGTTTATTCCAATCATCAAATTGTGTTGAGATATAGGAGGTGAACGTCGACTTATATTGCGTCAATTCTCCAACGTTGTTCACCGGAATTCGCCCAACGTACATCTGAGGAAGATTGGTAACTGTATCGACACTAGCATACGCCACATCGCTGACCGGATAACCAAATGAAGGGACATAATTAATGGCGGTAGTGTGCTTAAAGTAATATTTGTAGTCATAGGATGCATCACCAAAAAGAACAAGATAGGATGGCGAAGGAATACTCCATTGGAATGACGATTTCACAAAGGTCTGAATAGCTTCTGAGGTCGGATAACCGAAAGCAAACTCGTCGAAGATGTCATCCACCTCGAAAAGACGCGTCTTCAGGTGTTTTGATGTTTCGATGTTTTGCACGTATTGCACAGCTTCCGGATAAAATTTGGAACGGGTGATCGCGATGTAATCCGCTTGGCTCTTGTTCGACCTTATATTGGCAAAAATTTTTATGGTCTTAAATACAGGGGCGTAAGCACTTGATGAAGGAAGCACAACATATTGTTCTTGTGGGCCGATTGTATCAGCAAATACAAGTGTGTACGGCGCTGCACCGGAAAGAGAATAGTTTACAATCCTCTCAGGAATAGGTTTTACTTTGTATATAATGATAGCTGTCGACTGGAGCCCTGTGATCTGAACATTCCGCAGCTTTCGATCAGGAAGAGAGCGGAAATCAAACAAGATGGTATCGTTGACAACTTTGAGTTGTCGGGGATATTCAACTTCAAACCAATCGTAAATAATGTTGTTTGGGCTCGATGCGGTTGGATATGAATATAATGATATGGAATTTGCCCCTGCCGTCAAAGATGATGCCGGAACTCTTCCCGACAGGATAGACTGATCTCCGCGGTTAAGAATCGCAGTATTCAAATCCAGTCCACCGTTCAGACGAATCGCAATATTGTGTGCTGCACTTATGACACTTGCACCCCAGCTGGCGATCTTTGCGTAAACCGCAACACTGTCGCCACGGAAGTCAATATCTGAGGGAACAAAACTTGCCGTAGCAGCGCCGTTGGCATTCAGAAAATTCCAAGGCCAAAGGTCATGAGAGTTCCAACGATAATCTTGTTGTGAATAGATGTCAGCCCATGACGTTTGCAGACCCGGATACGGGCCTTGACTTTCAAGATGTGCGAAAGCAGTATATGATCCCAACGTATCTGATGTTGGAATGGCGGTGGGATTGGGAGCAACCCGCGTGCCCTTTGCTGTCCCCCATGTCAGCCAAAGGAATGTGGTATCGGTATACCGGTTGAGATATTCATTATATTCATCGGTTAAGCCTGTTGTTATAATTCTATGTTTGCCTGTGTAATTCCGTAGGGCAGGAAATTCGATATAGTCATTGTCATCAAAGATTCCATCACTTTCGCCGGAGACAAATATTGGGATCTCCTTCCCTCGATCGTACATTTGAAACGTTGTGGGGTCGACGCTTACGACACTAGGATACAAAGCAGCGAGCTGAGTTCGGGTGATTCGATAAATTCCGTCGTCACCGATCGCAAGTTTGATATACTTCGATGCAGTTTTAAACCAACCGCCGGTGGTATCGCTGACCGATGGCATTTCGTATCGGCGAGCTTCCTTGTAGTTTACAATAAGTTCTCGAAGAACGGTATCAAAGAGAGGATCGAGCACTCCCTCCCTCTCGGGCACGTTACTCGCTTTCATCTCCACAGTCTTGAGTTGAACATTTATGTTTTGTGCAAATGAGACTTGGTGCTTGGATTCACTTACATAGAAGGGCATAATCTCGATCCGAGCCACATAGTATCCGCGAAACCATCCATAACCCGTAACGGCGGCTTTCGGCGTAAACGGAAGTTCTTGAAAGGGAACAGGCTCAAGTGTCTGATCAACGATAGTTGAGTCATGGGAGGATATACCTGGCATGGGACGGTAGACATTTATGAGGGAATTCACTGCGGCTGCAAAATTCTGGATGGTGCAACGAATCTCCCCCGCTGGAGAGAGCGCATAATAAAGTACTCTCCGCGAAAGTACAGTTTGTTTTGTCCCCGATTCAAGCGGTTGTAAATGTAGTCTCATCGTAACAACATTAGAACCTTCACGCACCGTCTGAATAGAGCCCCAAGAGTAGTGCTTTTCAAACTTATTCTCGGAGAACATTGCAGACGACACAAGCGCGATGTCGAATAAAATAAGAAGAATTTTTCGTAGAGCCCTTCTCATTTCGTTTGAATTTTCTGAAGAAAAATATAGAATACAAATTTTGGGATACCGATAAGATATCTCCGCCACAAACGTAGTGGCTCTTGAAGCAATCTATACAGCCATTCAAGATGAAGTCTGCGCAATGCTTTAGGAGCCCTTCTCTTGTCCCCCGACATAAATCCAATTCCAGCGCCAACGGTAATCGATACCGGAACATCCAGTCTGTGATGATAATTCCACAGCCAATAGTCTTGTTTGGGAGTTCCCATTCCGATTATAAGGATATCGGGATGGCTCGCATTTATGATGGAGACAATCCCTTCGTCATCAGGATCGATAAAGCCATGATGCGCACCGGCGATAGAGATCTCAGGGAACACATTACCAAGTCTTCGTTTCAAAGACTCTATGACATTTTCTGTATCGCCAAAGAAAAAAATACGCCAGCGCTTCAGATTAGCTTCTCTCAAGAGTAAATCATAAAAGTCAGTTCCATTGAATACTCTTTTAAACGACTTGTCTTTTCCATGAAGGAATCTGCTCGCTATGTACACTCCATACCCATCGGGCAATACAAGGTCATACCTTCGATAGAGATCAATGAGCGCAACATTTTTATTGCCGAGGAGGGTATGAAAAAAATGCGGTTGAACGATCGTCAACTTACTTCTCGTACTAATGCAATGACGAATTCGGTCTGTAACATCCTTATCATCGGCTAAACAAAACGGAATTCCAAGAATATTAATGTGAGTTGTCAGCACCGTTGCGATATCAAAGATGTGGTTTATATACCTCAAGAGTTTGGTTGATGAACCTGTCAAAACTAAATTGCTGGAGGTACTTTTCACGCGCATTTCTTCCAAGCCTTTTCGCCGTCTCAGGCTTTTCTAACAGACTCTGGATTGCATTTGCAAGATGCTCAGGATCGCTCGGAGGGACCAAAATACCCGTATTGCCGTGAATGATAAACTCAGAAACGCCGCCGACATCCGACGCAATATGCGGTTTACCGATACTTGCCGCTTCTATGAGAATGTACGATAATCCTTCTTGGACAGATGAAAGAACCCCAAATTCTGCCACATTAAACAGTGCTTCTACATTAGACATGCCATGAAGAAAAATCACATGGTTTTCAATTTCTTCTTTAAAGACCAATTCCTCCAACTTCATTTTCTGCTCCCCCTCCCCAAGAATAGCAAAAAGGATATTATTGATAGCATCTCGTTTCTTAAGGATCCCAATGGCGCGAATAAGAGTTGCTCTATCCTTTGATGCAATGAGCTGACCAACGCTGGCGACAATTCTTTCCGTGTTTGGAATATGCAAATCTTCCAAAACTTGGACTTTTTCATTTTTGCCATATTCCCTAAACGGCGAAATACCGCTATATATTTGTTTGATTGCTTTAGGATTTTTGCCAAAATCCTTTATCAACATTTCTTCCATGGCTTTGCTACAAGCGATCGTAAAATCCCCGAAAACGGAAGCGAATCTTAGTGAAGTAAAAGTGCTGTGACATGTGGAAATATGAGGAAGCGATGTCCGTCGTGCAAGAAATCGGCCCAACGCATCGGTGTAACGTTTATGAGTATGGATAAAACTGACGTTTTCACTATGAATAACTTTCTTAAGGATTCGATATGCGGAAAGAAAACCAAAGAGACTCTTACGTTCAGAATTTGGGATGAACAGCGAAAGATTAATAAACGGTATCTCTTTATGAAGTCGAACCCGAAACGGTCCATCCGTTGCGGCAACAATTGATTCAACTCCTCTATCTGCAAGTCCATTGGCCAAATCAACCACATGGCGGGCAACCCCCCCCGGATTCATATCATCAGTGAGCAGAAGAACATTCATTGAACATTCGATGTAAGACGATTAAAAAATCTTTGGGAAATTGTTTCTTGTACATCTCGGTCGCGCTCGGCCGCAATTTGTGTTTTAATGAAAAGCGAATTTAAGAAGCTATTTATAATCCCCTCGTTGGGCTTGAATTCCATCAATTGATGCAAAGCTCTTATTATTCTTTCTTCCGTCAACTCCCCCTCGATTTGGAGACAGAGTCCTCGATGACTGTAAAGCGCATTGCCCAAGCATAACAGTGGTGTTTTTTCGATCAATGCATTGATCCCCACACTTGAATTGATTGTGATAATTCCCTTCGCGTTTCGAATTAACAAGTTCGCGTTCGCATTCGTAATAGCGACATTCTTATATAAGGAAAGCTTTGAATGATAGTCCAGAAGGACGCGCGTTTGATCCAGCGGATGTTCCTTTATCACCAGATTCACTTGAGGGTAATTTGTGGAGAACGCTTCAAATGCTCCCAGCACTTGGATGACTATTTTGTTTATATGCTGGGATGAGGGAATGGATAGTTGAGGATCGTATATGCTGCTGACAAAGAAACAGATGTAATCGCCGTGCGGTAAACGTTCGGTTTCGTCTTTCAGATGCTTCTGATTCCACGCGTACTTTCGTATTCGAGTAATCCAATTGTGGTTATACCCTTCACAATCCTTGTATACAAATCGCTGTTTCAATTCTTTTGACACTCTCCCGAGAGTGCTACCACGGTATGTCCCGCTATCTCGGTAGTTACTACGAAATTGTCGAAGGCCAGTAGTATTCCCCACCCAGGGCCATAAGTGTTCCCCAGGGTAGGGCCAAAAGTGTTCCTCAGTCCGGGGCCATAAGTATTCCCCAGAC
>JAGVPT010000005.1 GCA_020052095.1 Bacteroidota bacterium
AAAGAATTCCTCGATGCTTGCATCGGGGTCATAAAGTACGATCGGATTTTTTATTCAACCAAGATACCTCGACGCTTGCGTCGAGGAGATTCATTTTCATTTTGCTTCTTTTCATTTAGCCGCGGTCGCGGAGGTAATTGATATTTTGAGGAGATGGAATATTCTATTTCAAAACTTATTTCTGTATTCAACGTGAGTTCTCTTTGCGCGGGTTTGTATTGCAACGGATATATCAATAACTCCACGATATGATATTCCCTGAAATAACTTTCAGAGTACAACTCTGCTAATTTTCCGGGATAAACTGCATCCGAAGTGTATATCTCTTTTTTCGGTTCGACAAATTTCCTCTCCTCTTGTTCACCTGTAACGACAGGATATTGTATCGGATAAATATAATATGTCCCATCCAATTTATTTTCTTTTGTTGAAACAATTCTAACATTTGTTACCTCTGTGCCGGATGGAAGTAGGACCCGAATCGTTTTCACCGGAATCATTGGCTCACCGACTTTTAAAGGATTTTGAATAAAATCAAATTCCGGCAATGAGACGATATCATATTCCTTCTGTTTTGAATACTTGACATCGTTCTCTTTGAACTGCACCGTAAGTGTTTTGGCGCCCGCATAAACATCTAAGCTAATCCATGGGATTATGAAGAACGAAAGGAGTATAGCAAAAATATAGTTTGGTCTCCGTGAATTGTCAAAGAAACGCATAGTTGCCTCCTTTTCATTTTATTTTGAATTATTTGATCGATTTTGTATGATATTGTTTCATATTACCTCTGCAAGATCATCTTTCTCGTTTGCGCAAAATTACCCGATGTTAAGCGATAGAAATATATGCCACTCGAAACGCTCGTTGCACGCCATTCCGCATTGTGTGTTCCCTCTGATTTTTGTTCATTCACCAGTGCTGCAATTTCTCTTCCGAGAACGTCGTACACTTTCAAAACAACATGGTCTGTTATTGATAACTTATAATTAATTACTGTTGTAGGATTGAACGGGTTTGGAAAGTTTTGTTCAAGAGTAAATGTAATTGGATTCCGTTCATGGCTATCTCTAACTCCAACTAACATCTCCGAGAGCGGACGTCGCCAAACGCTGCCCGTGAAAATAGTGGGGGTGCCGACGCCTGCAAAAAGATATTGACCACTCGCAGCAAGAGAATACACATTTTTTGGTCCGCCGCCTCCCATCCAATTTATGCCTCCATTTAAGGAATAATAAATTCCATGATTGGATGTGCCGGCATAAAAAATTGTGTCATGAACGGCAAGAGCAGTAACCTTAGCGTTACTTGGCCATCCTGGATTAACAGCAAGCCAATTTGCGCCATTATCTGTGGAACGAAGAACACTACCACTACCGTCAAGTTTACCAAGAATCGTATCACCTGCCGTATTGCGACCGACAACAAAACCCCAATACCCTCTCAATTCTGTGTTGACTGGTGTCCAGTTTGTCCCGTTGTTAGTGGAAAAAAATGTTCCACCGTATGTGCCTGCAAGGATATTTGTATCTTCAACAACAAGAGCATAAACACGCAGATTTGTCATGCCGTTATTTATTGCCATCCAATTAGTATCAGCTTTTATGGAACGGAAAACTCCATGACCATCTGTTCCTGCGAAAAGATTTATTCCTGCTTCTCCCTCAGGAATGAGTGCAAGAGCTTTAATATCTTTGCGCGTAAAACCAGAATCGTCAGAGGGAAACATACCACCATCAATCTCATTCCAACTATCGCCATAATCAGAGGAAAGAAAAACACCTCCAGCATACGTACCCGCGTAAAGAAGCGAGTCACCAACGGCAAGCGAGTATGTAACTTCTGTCCAAGGTCCGGTAGTCTGTTTCCATTGAGCATCAACAGCAGTCACCATGAATATTGCGGTAACCCACAGAAGGCAGTGTGATCGCAGGTATTTCATAGAGTACCTCTCTCGTGATTTTAGGCTCGACCCACGGCTAGCCCAGTCCAATTCTTCATTCAAAACCGGAGGAAACATTACAGCGAGCGCTTTACTGAGTTGCTCCTCTGGTGCCCATTCAGAAAGTGTGAGCGTCTTCCATGAGACAAAGGAGTGGAAATGTAGACGAAATAATAAGAGATTGTCTGAGTCCATCGATGTCCCCAAGAATGGCTCACGCGCCAAGTGTATTAAAATTAGTACACAATTTTCGTGCCCGTGCACTCGGGAGTACGCCTTCTCAAAATATGCCCAGTGACGTAAGTTTTTTTGAATTCGCGTCTCATACCTTCGTCTCAATAGTCAGAATTTGTTGACTATGGGAATCCGTAATTCTGAATTGTAATAACGATCCAGTTTAGCCGCGCGGAGAGTGCAATTCGGGTGAATCGTTCAATCATAGCACTTTGTTATTTTGCTGCGCCGATATTTCAACTCATCCACAAATTTCTATCGAGACTCCGGTATTGTATCGCTTCTCCGAGATGTTCGGGCCGAATCTCGTCGCTTGCCCCAAGGTCTGCGATCGTACGGGCAACTTTCAGAATCCTGTCGTACGCCCGCGCAGAAAGTCCAAGCTTCGTCATCGCCATTTTTAAAAGCCCTTCCCCGTCCGAATCTATCTTGCAAAATTCCTGGATCTCTTTCGACTGCATATCCGCGTTCGCGAATAATCCGCTCCTCTTCGTAAATCGCGTCGCCTGCCGCTCACGCGCACACACTACCCTGTGACGAATTGCTTCGGACGTCTCGCCCGGCCTTTTTTGCCCAAGTTCGGCAACTTTCACCGCCGGCACTTCTATATGAATGTCAATCCTGTCTAAGAGCGGTCCCGAAATCTTCGCCATATATTTTTGAATCTGAACCGGAGAACACGTGCATTCATGATTTGGATTGCCATAATTGCCGCAGGGACATACTGACAATTAAATATACAATGGATACATTTGTTATTTCCAATTGAGATCGGCTGCGTGAATGCAGGAGCGCAATAATGGTTGTG
>JAGVPT010000158.1 GCA_020052095.1 Bacteroidota bacterium
GGAGTTCTTGAGAAAGAGCGGCTAATGCATCCGCCGAAGGCGGACGCCCGTAAGCCCTTGTAGGTTCTCCGCCTTCGGCGGACTCGCTCTCCGCACGTGCCACGATTCTTCGCCTAAATTCTTTACTCCAGGGCGTCCTCGCGAGAACTCGGAGCCGTTTGGATAGGCGACGTCGAGGGAGAATCTCCAGAGAAATTGCACTGTGTCATTGTCACAACGCCGGTATGGAAACCCGCCGTTGAGGCTTTGAAGAACTCGAAGCCGGGCGGGAGACTCGTGATCAATGCCAGACGCAAGGAATAAGTAGACAAGGATTACCTCTTGAAGCTGGATTATCCCGCCGATCTTTGGATGGAAAAGGAAATCAAGAGTGTCGCAAACGTGAGCCGAAGGGATGCGCGAGAGTTTCTTGACTTGGCAGCCCAGATACCGATTAGACCTGAAGTCGAAGAGTTCTTGCTGGAGAATGTTAATATCGTCCTCCTCGAACTCAAGCAAAGGAAGATCCGGGGGGCAAAAGTTTTGAGAATTGATAATCGACTTTGAACCCTCATCTCTTCTGATTTTGGAGTAGAATTCCCATACCAAAAATCGCATGCACGGTGACATTGTAGACATCCGCGGTGCCAGAGTGCACCGGGACTCGGGCATACGACGCACTAATCATTGCTCCAGTAGCTGCAAATAAGGGCTTAGTGACGGAACCTCTTTTGCCAACCGAGAAGATCGCCGTCACACCGCTAAAGTAATACCCCCACCCCAAAATCCCTTTGTCCTCTGACAATTTCTTGCCTCTCACGACATTCTCCGGATGAGCCAATACCAATCCAACTCCGGTTCTCAGAATGTAGTTGCCTATTCTCCAGCCGCGGTTAACAGTAAGAAGATTCAAGCCGTGGGAAATCCCAAAGTAAGTCACTTCTTGCGTTGTATTTGTCAAACGGATCTTGTGGTGAACGGCCTCAAATTCCCAGGCGGTGGAATCCGACCAAAGGCCAATTCGCCACATCCAATATATTGGAACACTGGAAGCTTCTGATTCGTACTGTGCGGTGATTCGCAAAGCGGGCTCCCCTTCTTGATGAATCACGAGTGGGAGCGAAATGTTGTACGGCGCGCCCGTGCCCATTTCGACCGCCCATATGTCTTGCCCTGATGCCTCTTCTATCGTAAATAGAAACAGAAACGGCGCAATTTTGTGGTGGAGCTTTCCCATTCAATCGTGTCCGGATTGAAATAGTGCCCGCGAGCCTATTTCGGAAAACCTTCGATAGCGCCCGCGGTGCCTCAGTGGTTTGGCAATCCCGACGCCCTGTCTGCCTTCGGCGGATGCGAGAGCCATTGACTAACCTCTCCATCTCTAATCCATACCAAAATTACGAAAGTTTCAGTCCGAGGGCAACGGGAATATTGGTGGTGGGGTCTTTTGATTTTTACGTCATTGATTGGCCAAGAGATGCCATGACTTTCTCAAGTGAAGCTGCGGGAATTCAGAGAATGGCATATCCAAAATATAGGAAGTCATGGCATCACTCTTCAATTGGGCCCACTACGGGAATATTGACCGTGCAGATATGATTAGAGCAGAGAGTTCGCAATCATTTTTCTCTCGACAGCGATTTTCCTTATCTAAGCACGACCATCTTTTTGACATCGGAAATGCGGTTGCTCGGATCCTCAATGGAGGCAGCTTCGAGACGGCAAAAATACAAACCGCTCGGAACAAGGGCATTCCATTGAACAGTCTTGATACCGGCCTCTTGGTCAGTATCAAAAAGTCTCTCAACAGATTGCCCAAGAGCATTGAAGATTTCAAGCCTCACAGTGCTGAAACTTGGCAGACTGTATCTGATCGTCGTTGACGGGTTAAACGGATTTGGATAATTCTGTTCCAACTCGTACTCCTTCGGCAGATTACTTCCATGAGTGCTTTCCGTCGACGATGTAATCCCAAAATATACCACCAATGTGTGCGCGGCGTTGTTGTCAGGAAATTTCACCAGGCATTTCTGTGCAGCGACGTCGAACGCCCACCCGGTGATCGAGAACGCGTTGATGGAGTCGAGCGATCGAGTTTTCAGACGAATGCCGTCCAGTACTATGCTATCGGGGAGAGATATTACCCAGTTCATTTCGGCAAGCCAATCGCGCTGCTGAGTCATAAATGATCCAGTGCGAGGTCCGATGCCGATAATCGCTCGCTGGTCATTGCGATCATTCGTGATTGAGCTCGTGCAGAAGGCCCCATTTTCATAGTCGTAGGTTACGCCATCGTCATCATAGACTGTGCATTTTCCAGTGCCCCCGGGATAACTGGCAAGTATCACTGTCTTTTGCATTTCAGGTGAGCTTACATATTGCGCCGCGGTAGACATTGGAATGATGGATCCCCCTTTCACGAAGATCGGTATGTCGACAGTTGTTACAGGCACATTATACGTCGCCGTTCCGACATAGTGCTTCCCTGAGTTGAAATCATACCAATCTCCTTCAGGTAGATAGACAGTTTGCTGGACTACGTCTGCCTGGACCACCGGCGAAACCAACAAGCTGTTGCCAAACATCCACTCGGATGAAATGTTTTCTACCGCGGGGTCACGCGGATATTCAAACACGAGAGGCCGCACAATCGAAACTCCTGTCAAATGATTTTCCCACGCGGCAGAATAGATATATGGCATCAACCGATAGCGTAAACGAATGTACTTGGTCGCGATGGATTCAGCTTCTGCGCCGTAGTACCATGGTTCCCGCTCTTGATTGTACGACCCATGCACGCGAAAGACCGGCACGAACGCACCGAACTGGATCCACCGATAATAATTCGCCGGACTCGGTGTACTCTGAAAACCGCCGATATCCATTCCCCACCAAGAGGCGCCGAGGGTGATGCTCGAAAGCATGAAGAGGCGCTGGTCCGCCATCGCTGAAAATCCGGACTGAATATCTCCCGACCAAAGGGCGTAGGCATATCGCTGCGCTCCTGTGTAGAAATTTCGGTTTATTGACCAGACCCGTTTATTGTTGAATGCACGCTGCCCTTCGTATTGCGCTCGCTGCATTTGCATGAACATTAAATTGCCGCCGTACTCATCGGCTTCATCATTCCAGTAGCCAGTGAGTCCTTTTGAGTAAGAGTTGCTTTGCACAGCAAAACTTTCCCAGTACCACTTGCGCACAGCAGGATCCTGAAAATTTAGCCGACCCACCAGCTTGCCGCTGAAATAGTCGGTCACGTAGTCGACAAAAAATCCGTTGTTTTGACAGTACTGTCCCTGTATCGTGTTCACGTGCACGCGCGGTTTTCGAATGCCCATGAGGTTCATGCCATAGAGCTTCAATGAATCGACAATTGCACCCGACTGGCCATCGGGAAATTTCGGTCCCCAACGGAATTCGCCGTAGTTATCACTCCCCCAATCCATCCAATCGAAATCTAGAATATAGGCGTCAATCGGAATCAATTTTTGGCGATAGGTTCGTATGTCAGAATACAATTCAGTTTGATCGATTCCCCATTCGGTATTCATGAAGCCGAGAGTGTATTTTGGAAAGAGGGGCGGAAAGCCGGTAATCTCATGTAAGCCTTTGATGATCTCTTTAGGGCGTCCAACAATAAGATAAAACTCAAGATCTCTTTTGGAGGGAGCGGAAGGGCGTGTGAAGCTGAATGAATTTCCGCCGATCGATATCGAACCACCATCGACGTCGGCAAGAAATCCCCATCCCCGTGTTGTCCATGCAAAGGGTCCGCCTGCTTGCCCCTGGCTCCCGGCATTGATGGTACCTCCGGTTTGCGACGTTATCGAACCGCGCGAGCGATTGTGGACACCGTAGAACGTTCCGCCAGAGGTTGTGAGGACGGCACTGTTTGGAAGAATGCCGCCGGTCGATGGCTCTTCGCAGAGTAACTGAGTATTGTCTTTTGCCAATTTTCGATACATGTGGAAGCGCAGCGGGTCGCGGCCAATTTCAATCCTGTAGCTTCCCGTGGTTATGGTTAGAGGATCGCCCAGTGTGTCGATCGTTGCTCCAAGCGGAATCCAATTTGTCCTCCCGACGACAAGCGTATCGGGATCTTTGATGCCGTTTGGCCGATAATTCACCATTAGGATATTTTCTGTGCACGGCTTGAAGACAACCACATCTGTCCCCACCGAAAGGAACAACGCATTGTCAAGCAATTGAATATGTGTGACAGCGCCGAGATTCTGTGCGATCGATTCTTGGGTCGTGGATAGAAATGAAATACATAAAATCGGGAGTAGAAAATGAAGGGCTTTGGAGAACATAATGGCCGTACTAATTGGTTCGAACAATTCGCTTTACTTAGGTAGCTTCAGTCTTGAGAGAGGTTTCATGAACGATCATCTCCCTATTCAAGATACTCTTTTTTCGAAGAAGAATAAATTCCGAAGACGTTCTTGTTCAGAATTTTGTTGGGGGCAGGTAGGCGTGATCGTCAACGCGGTGCCTGAGCTTGGTTTTCGTGCAGAGGATGCCCGCAGTATCGGATTGAGCTTGTTCATCGCTCGCACGTAGATCGTTTCGGTCAGGATGCACAAGAGAACCCGATGCCATGTTGGGCTTTTTTACGCGCCTTTTTTTACTTGACACATTCGCATCGAATATTTATCTTTCTACCGACCTGTGTAACGATGCCTCCCCTCATCGTTGCACCATTGAAAGGGTCATTGCCCGGTGTTCCCCCAATGCGACTGGGCTTTTTTATTCTTGACTCTCCCACCGATTAGGGCTACATTCTCGCAGATTGACCACCGGAATTTGGGAAAGTGCGGGAGCGGTTGTGAGGAAATTGAACCTCCGGATTCGAAAGATGATGGAGTTTCTTGTGTTTTATGAGGAACAGACAAAAAGAGATAGACTTATTGCGCACAGCAGCGCGGGGGTGGGTGGATATGGCCAATGCGTAATTACAAGAGTTATAGGCCATTGCGCGCGTTTCGTCTCAGGAATATCTTTTTATAATTTCATAAAACTATATGAGAAGAGCTACAACAATCGGAATCTGCACTTACTGTAATGCCGAGATTTCCAAGAACTCTCGATCAGTTCTCTCCCACTTCCTCACTTGCCGCGGTGGACAGCTCATTAAGGGAACTGGTGCGGCAACTTACGTGCTTTTGCTTATCCAAGCTCAATACTCACCTCACTATTGGTTGGTTGTCAAGGTAAGGTCTGATGCTTCAATGAAAACGATCGACAAATTCCTTAGAGACATCTGGCTCGAATGCTGCGGACACATGAGCGAATTTTCTAATAAGAACACTACTATCCCGATGGCTCGACATTTGAATCAAGTAATTTCAGAAGTTCTCAAGATTGACTATATATATGATTTTGGTTCTTCAACCGAATTAACCTTGTCGATGATTCAGACAATTCAAGATGTTGATGAAGGAAATTTACTCATCCTTGTTCGGAATAAAACACCTGAGTATGAATGTTCATCATGCGATAAAAAAGCTGTCGCAATTTGCCCATATTGTATCGACGAAGGTGAGGGTTTCTTGTGTCAGTCTTGCAGTGGTCAACATAAATGCGTTCTAGAGGAAGGCGAGGATTTGCTATCACCCTTAATGAACTCACCACGAGATGGAGTATGTGGGTATACCGGTTCTATCAATAAACAGATAAAGAAATACTTTCCCAAAAATATTATTTAATCATGCGCGCAACGGCCTATAACAATCGCAACCCCGACGCTCGCTCTTTTATGAAGGATTATAGTGCTCACTCAATGCCGCCACTTCGCAGAAGGAATTTGTCCTTAATAGCTCGTGGCGGCACTGCGTGGTTGCTCCAACGGTAGGCGAAATTGCGCTTCAGTTGAGCACATTTGGAGATGTGCGATGAAAATCAAAGAATATCTTCGGAGAACACCACCACAATCGAAGTGGAGCGAAGAGACCTTCCGCCTCCTGTTCCCTCATCGAATTGGGAAGGGAGATGTTGTTTATGCTGTCCACTGAAGTATTAGGCGCTTATGTGTCGATGAACGTGATTTTTGCGATACTGATCATGTTCAAATCGCCGCGGAATACCCTGGGCCGATTTTATGCAGTCGGTGTGGCATCTTTAGTGTATTTTGGTGTGCTCGCACATTATCTAAGTCACCCACTGCCGTCTTCACTTGCGGACATCTTCGAGTCCGTGGCTCTCTTTCTGTTTGCCATCATTCCGTTTCTTTTTATCCACTTCGTTATTATTCTGGCCGGCGCTAATGTAATCAAACGGTCGCCATGGGTCATCGTTGCGAATTAATTGGTCGGGGTGCTTTATTTTCTCCTGCTTCTCTTCAGATTGATTCCAGCGCCGTTGTTCGTAGAAGAAGGCCTTTCTAGGTATGGGTATATGTTCTACCTCAGTTGGCAGACAATCTATTTCTGCGCAGGCATTGCGCTCACGCACTCGGTTGTAAGTGGATTTTTTGATCGACACATCAAGGCGAATGTTCTGATGAAAGGTTTTATCATCTTGCTGCTCCTGCTACCGGGCCCGTTCACCGCCACACTCTTTGTCGGTATCATTCCCGACTTGGGTGTGTGGTTCTTTTATTCTTCGATCGCCGGTCTGGTCATCGCTATCTACCTTATCTTTCGTCATACGATCATCGTCAACACCCCTTATGAGGCGTTGAAAGCAACGCTCGCAGTGATGAATGATGTGATTATTAAAATGGACAACACCTTTCGCATCGAACTTGTCCGCGGGGCCCTTTCCCAGATGTTAGGTTATGAAGAAAAGGATTTGAGCGGGCGTTCACTGTCGGAAATCGTCCAAGAAAATAATCTTCTTGAGGCATACCGGGATTATGTGTTTAAAGGAAAGATGAAGGAAAGCTTCTTTGATGCCCAAGTGATCTGTAAGAACGGGAGCCTTCTTCCAGTATTTTTTTCTCTGACACCTATTCGAGCTGGGATGGAGGTGTCAGGATTTGTTGCTGTTGGCAGAGATATCACGGATCTGAGGCAGTACGAACGGCAACTGCGTTGGGAACGTGACTCCTTGGAACTTCGCGTACAAGAACGAACGGCAGAACTGAAAACATTAAGTGAGACGCTGCAGAAAAGCCTCGCCCTTCAGCAACGGATTGTTGCCTCTCTGCCGACGATCTCGTTCATCACCACCGACATCAACGCCATCGTTACCTCCTTCAGTCCTGGCGCTGAGCGGATCTTCGGTTATCGAGCGGAGGAGATGATCGGGCATCCGGTTGTCAAGTTGCATTTGCCCGAAGATGTTGCAAGGTTTCCTGAAATCATCCGAGAACAAACCGAAGGGCGCATCGACTATCGTGCCGAGATAACGATGGTGAGGAAGAACGGCGAGCGGTTTCCTGCCGAATTCATCACTGCCCCTATCACCAATGAACGAGGCGAGACGGTTGCTCGGTTAGATGTTTCTCAAGACATCTCTGAACAAAAAAAGTTGAACAACAATTTATCCAATCCCAAAAAATGGAAAGCTTAGGCACTCTTGCCAGCGGCATCGCCCATGACTTCAACAATATCCTCAGCATCATCATCGGCCACGCCTCACTACTCGAGAGACTTCCCGCCGATCGTTCAACCATTCAGAAGAATGCGGAGGCCATAACGAAGGCAGGCATGAGGGGGGCCAGTCTGGTGAAGCAAATGCTTACCTTCGCGAGGAAGACTGACGTGACAATCGAATCCGTCACACTGAATGATGTCGTCAACGAGCTTGTGATACTACTCCACGAAACAATCCCAAGGACTATCACCGTTGCTCTCCATGTTGAGAAGGACCTACCGGTGATTGAAGCGGATGCGACTCAAGTCCATCAAGTGATGCTGAATCTTTGTCTGAATGCACGTGATGCAATGCCAAGCGGTGGAACGCTTACGATTACGACACAGGTTGAATCGGGCAAAACATTGCGTCGCAAACATCCGAAAGCCAATGCGCAAGACTATGTTCTTCTCAGCGTCGCCGATACCGGCATGGGAATGGACGAGGAGACACAGCGCCGCATCTTTGAGCCATTCTTTACAACAAAAGAGCGGGGCAAGGGAACCGGGTTGGGTCTCTCTTTGGTCTTTGGGATCATGGAGAGCCATAATGGATTTGTTACTGTTCAGAGTGAGCTTGGGAAGGGAACAGCATGCCATTGCTACTTTCCTGTGCCGCACAACGCACCGAATCTCACGCAGATTGAAGAACGGACCATTGAGGAAATTACGGGGGGCAGCGAGACCTTACTAGTGGTCGAAGATGAAGAAATGTTGAGAGAGCTGCTTAAATCGTTCCTCGAATCGAAAGGGTACACGGTGCTGACAGCGGAAGATGGCGAACATGGACTCGCCGCGTACCGACAACATCGGAACACGATTGCGTTGGTGATCTCCGACCATGGCTTGCCGAAGTATTCGGGCGATGAGTTATACCGGAGCCTGAAGCTGTTGAAGCCCGACGTTTTATTTATTCTCGCAAGCGGATACATCGAGCCCGGAATGAAATCGGAAATCTTCAAGTCGGGAATCAAAGAATTCATCCAGAAGCCGTACGATGAGAACGATCTGCTTCGTGTCGTCCGCCGCGTACTCGACAATGGATGATGAACAAGCGATTCAAGATAGGAAAGAACGTCGGCGCAACTTCGCCTAACAGAACCTATATTGAAAGAGACAAATCCAGAAATCACATCTTTCCACCTGTATCGAAGGACCCCCCGTCGTCCAACAAGTAGAAACAACGTCGGCGAATCATTGCATCGGGACTCAGATCGAAGAGGCTCTTTAGATTTTGCGGCACAAGAATATGAGCCCTTCTTGCACGACACTGACCCCGGCAAGGATATAAGAGGACACGAAGAGCCAGCGATGCCTGTTGTTGCGATGCCCTTTCTTAGCTTGATTCTCCTATCGATTTGGCCTACATTCACACATATTGACCACCCGAATTTGGGAAAGTGCGGGAGCGGTTGTGGGGAAATTGAACCTCCGGATTCGAAAGATGATGGAGGTTTTCCTGTGTTTTGTGTAGGGAGCAGAAAAAAACGAAATAGACGCATTGCGTGTAGCATACTGCGAATGGGGGGATACGGGCATCGTCTATAGTTTTAGGGGTTAGCCGCAACCGCTAGCGGCTAGCCTCTGATCCACTAAGAAGGAGAACATATGAATTGTCCATCCTGTAATCAGATAGCGACTTCTTTCCTGCGAAATGCCTTTTCACTTCAAGGTGTATCCATTTTGCAGTCAACAAAAGGATATTTCAAGTGCCAGCATTGTGGAACGCTATTGCGTATTACGAGTTTCGGCAAACAGTTTTGGTATTTCTTTATCGGAACAACGATTGTGTTGGCTATATTCACGCTTTTGTATAAACGACTTATTTTGATAGTGGGGATGGGAGCAACAGCGGCGATTTGGGTCATCATCGTGCTGGTCTTAATGTCCATTTTCACTTTTGGCATCTGGAAATATGCGCAGATTGAGAAAGTCGATACAGATCCTATGACGAAGACAAATCAATCGACTTGATGTAGATTCAGATAAACAACCTGCTCCGGCTGATGCGCGGCAGGTTAGGCGCCAGCAAGCAAAGCAAATTTAGTATGTATCGGGATTGAGATGGCAAAAAAGGCCTTAACAAAGAAGCGATTGCCTATTGCGGCACTTCTCCTTTCAACCTTCGCACTTGGCCCGGGGCAAGTATACGACACGCATTTACGAATGGGCATCATCACTACTCTTCTCTCAGGATTCGAGATTTCGACGTTTCTGGTCTGATTTCTCTTAAGAAAGGAGTACTTCATGCGACGTGCTTTCGCACCATTTCTTTTATTTGGATTCACCTTCATCTTTGCGATTCAAAGTCAGACAAAGCAAGAGGTGTTGCTGCGTTACAAATACGTACCTGGAGAAACATTGAAATACAAGGAAACCACCACAATTCATCAGCAAGGCGAAT
Organism: Bacteroidota bacterium; assembly: GCA_020052095.1. Lineage (GTDB taxonomy): Bacteria > Bacteroidota > Ignavibacteria > UBA10030 > UBA8401 > JAGVPT01. The sequence goes on from JAGVPT010000158.1 coordinate 9,961, forward strand.
ATATTCGAGAATGGGTTTTAACCACTGAGGAACTATCGAGCAATCGTACTGAGAAGACGTATGCCGACAGCTCTGCAGACGTTATCATGGCGATCGAGAAAACTGAATCCCGCCTTTTCAATGAGAAGGTACCTAGCCCTCGAGAGACGCTGGAGGGCGTTCCTATACTACTGCGGAAAGCGGCGAGTGGCAAAATCCTCGAAATGCAACCGTTAGAGGACGTTTCGTCCAAGAAACGGAAAATGATCGACGAACTGAAGGTTCAGAGTCAAATCGGTGAAGGCTTGCCAGATCGGCCTCTGAAGCGTGGAGAGCAATGGGAAAGAAGCTCGGCTGTTTCCTATGATTTGGGAGAGCGTCGCATTGAACTACTCCGGAAGGTATCCATGAAGTTTCTTGGCTTCGATACATTCGGCGGGGCCAAGTGTGCCGTTGTGACCATGAATATCGAAATCAGCGGAACCATCACGACACAATTTGAGGAGGTACCGGTGAAAGGAAAAGGTATAGGGGAACTTCTCTTTGACCCGGCTCGCGGGCAACTTCTTAAACAATGGATGCAATACGAGTCGACGGCGACCATCACAGAGGCGAAAGGCCCCATGGAACTTAAGACAGAGGTCGTAGGGAATATGGAGCTCGTCCAATAATGCAGACGTATTGTCCAAATATTCGCACGTGGCGGAGGTGGGGTGTTCAATTGGCCATGATGGTGTTCTGTATACAGCCGATGGTGGGCCAGAAGAACGAATGGACGTTGTTCACAGACTCCGAAGGATTGCCAAACAACGCCGTCCAATTCGTACGACAAGACAAGCTTGGATACCTGTGGGTCCAGACACGGGGCGGCATCTGCAAATACGATGGCCGGACTTTCCAGACCATCACGTTCGATGCCTCAATCAATTTTGCGGAGATACTTGATGTATTATTCGATAGCCGTGGCCGGTCGTTCGTAGCTTTGAAGCCTGCGCTGTTTTCGGTCAACGCACGTGCCATTGACACCATAGGTTCCCCGGACCATTGGAAACAAAATCCAATCACAGCACTCTTGCTAGATGCGCAGGGACGATTATGGATCGGAACTCGGAAGGGCCTCTTTTCCTACGAGAAAGAGCATCTACGCTCCTGGGGTGAAGGGGATGGCATACTTACTGCTGAGATTTCAAAGATCTATGAAGACCGATCAGGTTTTCTCTGGGTCGGTTTCCGCAATGGAGGTGTTGCAGTCGCACAGATGACCGAGAATCTCTCGTGGCGAGTTCTTACAACGGCGCAGGGTCTGCCACACAATGTGGTTAATGATATTTCGGAAGATCAGGACGGGACAATATGGGTTTCCACCCTCAGCGGAATCGCCCGCTTCGCCGGCGGAATATTTGTTGCCGAAACCGTTAATGAACAGCTCCCAACGAAGAATATTCTCTCGATCACAACATCGCGAAACGGAAACCGATGGTTGCGGCTGCGTGCCGCTGGAATAGCGCAACTCTCGCCCAGTGGAATTCGTGTGTTCGATGCAACGAATGGATTGCCCAGCAACACAATCCTGCAGATGATCGAAGACCGTAACGGCAGAATTTGGCTTGCGACCGCCAATGGAATTGCATTTATCCGCAACGATAGCGTAACTTCCTTCGCCAAAGAGGGCCTTGACATCCCGAAAAAGGTTTCGAGTGTTTTCGAAGACAGAGAAGGTCTTCTCTGGTTTGGCACAACCGAAGGGCTGCTACGGTACGATGAAGGTCGCTTCGAGTCGCCCCTCGTCGCTTCTGACCCGCACGATAGCCGGCGCGATGGAAAAGTGAAGATCGTTGAAGCTCCTGACGGCAAACTGTGGTTCGTAACGCCCGCCGGTATCGGATATGCTCATGGAAAAGAGGTGAAGCGTTTCGGCACCAAGGACGGTATTCCGGACGATCCCGTTGACGATATGGTGGTCGACGACAAAGGGACAATCTGGTTACGGACTGAGAAGGGTGTCTTCGTTTACGAAGCTGAAAGATTCAAACGCATTGCCGATCCCCTTCTCCGAAACAAGACCGTTATTGAGCTCGAGGCGGACAAATTCGGGCATGTCTGGTTGCTCACGAAAGACAATAGCGTGCTGGTATATGAACAAGGCTCTATGCGCACTTTCGACGTAGCGGCGACAATGGGAAATGAGGCGATCATCGTGAAATTTTCCGTGGATCAGTTCGGAACGCTTTGGATGTGGGGAATTCACAAGCTTGTCCGAATTGAGGGGAGCAAGGCAACCATACTTCAGCTGGACGAGATCATGCCGAATGCGGGTTATATTAATTCCCTTTTCGTCAGCAAACGCGGTACAACCTTCTTCACCACAGACAGGGGATTTTCAGTATTCTCTCAGGGACACTTCTCCCACTTCGCAAGCGATTCGCTGTGGCAAGATCGATATCCGACATGGATATTTGAAGATTCAACCGGACAGGTGTGGCTGGGGATCTGGTCGTTCGCGCTCAACAGCCCTGCCGGTGTTGCTCTGTTCAACGGAGAGTCCATCCGATTCTACTCCTCAGAGGATGGATTGCCCAGCAATACAGTTTCTGGTGCCTACTGTGATCGTACAGGATCTGTATGGTTCCTCACGGACCGTGGGGTATCGCATTTTGATGGAACGACATGGATCTCCTTTACTACGGAACAGGGTTTGGCGGGCAATCAGGTGCGCAAAATGCTGAAAGGGAAAGACGGCTCGCTTTGGTTCGTCGCATTGGGCGGAATAAGCAGGTTCAATGGAACGACGTTCTCGAAGTTGACACGAGAGGACGGTTTGCTGCACCCGTCAATCAATGATGCTCGTATAGATCAGCAAGACAATCTCTGGGTGGCCACGTCAGTCGGAGTTCAGCGAGTCAACCTTCTGTCCGCTCCACCGGTGATTCACGTTGCAGAGGTTCGAACCAACAAGGGCTCTTTTAATGCGGGGTCGTCCCTTGCGCCCATGAAAGCCGTATCGGAATTTACCGTATCGTATCGCGGACTCAGTTTTCGGTCCGGACAAAAGAGGCTGCTCTATTTCTACAGACTCGTGGGCTATGACAAGGATTGGCATGGGCCGACGGAACAGACTTCGGTGTCGTACTTCAATCTTGACCCGGGGGACTACCGATTCAGCGTCAAGTGTACAGATGCCGACCTTATGGAATCCAATGAAGCGGTTGTTGCTTTCACAATTCTCCCCCCTTTTTGGAGGACGGTCTGGTTTGGCGCGCTGAGTGCTTCACTCGTTCTTGGTTTTTTGTATACTGGATTTCGTTTTCGAACTCGACACTTGGAGAAAAAGAGTCAGATGTTGGCTGAAATCGTCCGCCAGCGCACCGAGGAACTTGTGGAAGAACAGAGGCGGTCCGAAGAACTTCTCAACAACATTCTTCCGGCGGTCATCGTGCGTGAGCTTAAGGACAAGGGTTCGAGTGAGCCTCGCGAGTATCGCGCTGTGAGTATCCTGTTCACAGACTTCATAGGGTTCACGAATATGGCCGCGTCACTGCCGCCTGTTCGCCTCGTCGGCGAACTGAATGAAGTGTTCAAGGAATTTGATGAGATCATTGACCGTCATGGCGTGGAAAAGCTCAAGACGATTGGCGACGCTTATCTCATTGCATCAGGTCTCCCTACGGAAAGCCCGGATCATGCAATCAAGGCGGTGAATGCTGCACTGGAAATGCAGAATTACATCTTCAGGAGGAATGAGGGCTCTCCCTATAAGTGGCAGATGAGGGCTGGAATACATTCGGGTCAGGTTGTTGCCGGGATCGTTGGGAAGAGGAAATTCACCTATGATGTCTGGGGAGATACCGTCAATATCGCGAGTAGAATGGAAAGCGCAGGCATGCCCGGAAGAATCAACATCTCCGCTTTTACGTTCGACCTTGTGAAACAGTATTTCGAGTGTGAGTATCGGGGGAAGATTGAAGCGAAGGGGAAGGGTTCAATTGACATGTATCTTGTCATCGGCCCGCGCCAAAGCGAGCAACCCACGGATCCAGCCACACCCTCGCCGGAAATCCCGAACTCCTGACGGAGGCTCTCCTCGCGGAAACAACAGAATCCGATCAGGAGCCGGGTTTTGTGTTGTAAGAAACCTGCCTGATAATTTACTGAAGTTACGCAAAGCTCATAATTTGCAGATTCCATTGAAACGTTTTAGGGATAATGAGTCTGCTCTAAAAAGGCGTTTTTAAGAAAATAATTGTCAAATTTAAACTGAATTCGATATCTAAAAATTGAAATTAGACCTTTTTAGATTCGACTCAATAATGCAATCAAAGAAAACAGATCTAATTCTGTAAATGGTTTCGATCTTTCTATTAACACGAAACAATTCTGAGTTCACTCTAAAAAGGTCTTAGCATTTTGTAAACATAATTGTGGTGGTAATTGGTACAGATTTTGTAACTACTCAGCGTTCGGGGCGACCACCCCCTGCCCCCTCCTTATGTAAGGAGGGGGATTGCACGTGTACTTTTTGAGAGAACACAATAGAAGTCTTGCACCGTCGTAAAAGCGCTACGTCCCCTCCTCTTGAGGAGGGGAAAAGGGGGTGGTGCTTGGACTTTCTGGCAAATCATGTCCTATATTTCGCTGAGTAATTACCAGATTTCAATACTAACATCACTTATTTCAAAAACAATGTTCAAGAAAAATCACAAACACAAACAAGCTAATATCCTCGGATTATCATCGATTCTTCCTCAGACCTATGTGGAAGAGATAGAAGAATCAGTCGAGAAATCTTTTTATGAATTGATTTTTCCCAAGAATCGAAAAGAAGAATTCTCATGTTTGTATTCGGAAAACTTCAGTCGTCCCATTGCGCCGATCAATTGCATCCTTGACGCGATTTTGCTTCAGGCCAAGCGCTATTGGACTGTCAATGAACTGTTTGAAAATATCAATTTAATCTGCTCACAAAAGTCGCGCTTGGATTACAGACGATTCATGAGGTGCCATTCAATCAAGCAACGTTTTTCAATACCCAAAACCGGCTGAATGACTACTTTGTGAAGACCGGCATCAACTTACTCGAAGAGCTCTTTGATCATCTCACCGAAGATCATCTCAAAACACTTCGCCACATGCTCCCTTATGTCCTCGGGTAGCTAATCCTGCCGGTCCAATACCAGGGCGTCGACGTAGAGGGCAACTTCTTCTTCAGTGAGGTGCGATTCTATACGTATATATGTCCGGTTCTGCGTGATTTTGGAGAAGAGCCTCTCTGTAGCCCGCATTTTTCCGGAACAACAAATTTCAAACTCACGCCTGCTTACCTGTATCGAAGGATCCCCGTCGTCTCGCAAGTAGAAGCAATTACGACGCACCGCTTCCTTGGGAGTCGCGGCGAAGAGGCTCATAGACGGCTTGACATTGAGCGCTTTTTCGGGTAACATTCCGCCCACATGCTGATCGAGTTCCGGGGAACACGAGGATGTGAAGGTGAATAATGAGAACCTTCTGGATTCGCGGGTGCGATGAAAGAGGCTTTCACATTTATGGGCTGGACGACGAGTGAAGATGCGCGAAGTCCCACTTCTGCGAAATCGCACTAGAAACTTGGTCGAAAAGTGATTTTATTGAAAAAACGATTTGGGAAAAGCTGATCTCTGTACTATATTAGGAGGAATTTATTTTAATGTCCAAC